>CAYQJH010000096.1:0-13735 GCA_964417755.1 uncultured Planctomycetaceae bacterium | reverse complement strand
GGGCGTAGCATAATTGCCAGCCGGCGGCAAAGCAATTAATCGCTGAGGCAAAAAAGAAACGGGGCGATCCATGAGGATCGCCCCATACAGAGCAGTTTAGATAGATGCTAGCGGGATGTACAAGGAGTAATGCTTGTGTCCGTGGAGCACGAAGACACCGGCATGCCACCGCCGGTGGTGGTGCCTTGGATTGCGTAGATCTCGTCATTTGCAAAGCCTGCTTTGGAATCATTCAGACTACGATAAAAGCTGACCGTGGTATCACGCCTGAGGACCGCCTCACCATCTCCAGAGTGATTCGACGGGGTGCGGCCAGACGCAACCGCGCCGCCAGGAGTGCGGTCAGCCATAATTACCAGCCCAGCGGGGCCATTGGAGTCGCTAAGCCTTGACCCACTGTCGGTTCCGCCAGCGTTCTTGTCGTAGGGGAACTGAATTCCATAGGAGAACTGGTTCGCACTTGTCCAGCCATACTTGCCAACGCCTGTAAGAGCTTCGCGAGGGCTGCCGCCGGCAGCGCTGTCGGAAGGGCAACGGAAATGGGCAACCTGGGCATTACCCTCTTTGATAAGAAGCCATACGTTCTGCATGGCATTTGCTTTGAGGGTGGTCGTGTTCCAGATATCGTCGTTATGAGTGGCTGAGCCAACAGCAATGTTCGGATCGCCCTGGCTCATGAGCAAAGGGAACGGGAACACGTCATTGGAGCCGGCAGAATATATGCCGACACCCTTGCCCACGGCGCTCAGGTTGGCCTGGCAACCGGCCTGACGGGCCAGTTCGCGGGCCTTGCTGAGAGTAGGCACCAAAATACCGATCAGCAATGCGATGATTGCTATGACCACCAACAACTCGATGAGTGTGAAACCTTTGCGTCGCATAAGCGACCTCCTTCCCAAGTAGATTTACCGCTCGCTACAAACGCTGGTGAAGAAGTATGATTATGCCTTCCACATTGCGTTTGACGCGAGCATGGATCATTCGCCGGTCGGCCGGCCGGCCAGCGCGCAACTATCAGCAGTGAGACTTCGGTTCGAACAAGCAAGCATTGCGGCCGTACTGATTCATGACTTTGCGGACGCAACGAACCTTTGCGACAGACTTCCGGCTGATGGTGTCCAGGCATGTTGAAAGAGTGCTGTTACGACTCTGACAATATGAATAGATACACCTCGACACACATTAGCTGATATTATGATAGATACCTCGAAGACGCCTGTCAATGTAAATGCGGCGGAATTTCGGGCCTGCATGACGAGGTAGGCAGATAAGCCTTTGCCAAGACTGCGCTTGCCTGCATTCTATTCAACAACGTGCGCCAGGTGAGAAACCTTTGCATGTTGAAGCCTGCCGGCCGCAGCGTGGTTCTGCACCGCGGTCAGAAGTATTGTTGGACGTATAAGGAAGCCCCCTGCGGAAGCAGGGGGATCCCCCGCCTTCCGGCGGGGGCTTTCAGTTGGTCAACCGCCGAACCGCAGAATATCGAATGTCGAATTTCCAATATCGAAGTGAACAATTGAATGCCCCGCCCGGGTGCGTTACGATAGCGCCATTGGAGAATCAATGCCCACTATTGAAACCGTCAAGCAGCAGACCCAATCCTTAACGGCCCGGATCTCCGCCATCCGGGACTCTCTTTGACTTGCCCACCAAGCAGCAGCGGCTGACAGCGCTGGAACAGCGCATGTCGGCCCCGGACTTCTGGGATGACACAGAAAACTCGCAGAAGGTCGTCGGCGAGCTGAAGTCGCTGCGCGCCCTGACGGTGCCTGTTGAGGGCCTCATCCAGAGAAGCCAGGACATTGAAGTTCTTGTCGAGCTGGCCGGCGAAGAAGGCAGCCAGGAGACCGTCGAAGAAGCCGCCGCCGAGGCTGACCGTCTGCAGGCCGACCTGGAGAGTCTCGAACTAAGGGCGCTGCTGAGCGGGCCTCACGACGGCGGCAACTGCTATTTCTCGATCCATGCCGGGGCCGGCGGCACCGAAAGCTGCGACTGGGTCTCGATGCTTTTTCGCATGTACCTGCGGTACTTCGAGCGCAACGGGTTTTCCGTGCAGGAGGTCGACCGCCTCGACGGCGAGGAGGCCGGCATACGCTCGGTCACGCTGCACGTCAGCGGGCCTTATTCATACGGATATCTCTCGTGCGAGCGCGGGGTTCATCGCCTGGTGCGCCTCAGCCCCTTCGACAGCCAGAACCGCCGGCACACCAGCTTTGCGTCGGTGGACGTCATGCCGGAGTTGGAGGAGATCGCCGTTGACGTTGATTGGGCCAAGGACGTCCGCGAGGACACCTTCTGCGCCAGCGGCGCCGGCGGGCAGCACGTTAACAAGACAGCCAGCGCCATCCGCCTGACGCACCTGCCTACGGGTATCGTGGTGCAATGCCAGAACGAGCGCAGCCAGCACAAGAACCGCGCCGAGGCCCGCAAGATGCTGGCCGCCAAGCTATATCAAGTTGAGGAAGCCAAGCGCGACGCCGACATGGCCAAGCTTTACGGCAACAAGGGCGAGATCGCATTCGGCTATCAGATTCGCTCGTATGTGCTTTATCCCTACCGCCTGGTTCGCGATGAGCGGACCGAGCTCAAGAGCCCCCATACCGACAAGATACTGGACGGCGATCTGCAGGAATTCATCGATGCCTACCTGCGCAAGCGCGTCGCCCAGAAGAGCTAGTACGCATTACAGCAGGAGATTGTCATGCATCGTTCGATCTTCACCGCGATGGTCCTTTTGATCGGCAGCGCGGGGGCGTGGGCGGCTGAGGCGGACGCAGTCAAGCCGACGTTCTCGGACACGGCCATCGACGCCGCGATCAAGAAGGGCGTCGAAGTGCTTTGGACCAAGCAGTTGGCTGACGGCAGCTGGGGGCCTTATACAGAGAGCGGCTACGACTACCTGATAGGCCCCACGGCTATCGCAACATACGCTCTGCTGGAAAGCGGCGCCAGCGCCCAGGACCCTCGGATGGTCAAGGCCATCGATTGGCTGACGGCAAAGGCCGAGGCCCAGATTGCCGCTGCCGCCGAAAGCCCACCCAAGGCGCCGGTGCCGATGACGTATGAGTTCGGCCTGCTTTGCAACGTGTATTACTCAGCCAATCGCGGCACCAACAACAAGTACTCTGCCACTCTGGAAAAGATAGCCAAGTATGTATGGAGCAACTGCAATCCGCGCGGCAGTTACGATTATATTCTGGTCAAGCCGGCCGACCCCAATTCAAATTACATCACGTTCGACCAGTCCAACAGCCAGTACGGTCTGCTGGGAGTCTGGGCGGCTGCCCTGGATAACCAGGAGGTGCCGGCGGAATACTGGCTGAAGGTCATGACGCACTGGATGGACACGCAGTGCGCCGACGGCAGTTGGGCCTATCGCCAGTTGGCCAACCAGGGCACGGCCTCGATGACGGCTGCCGGCCTGGCCAGCATGTTCGTCTGCTTCGATAATTATTTCACCGACGCATTTGTAGCCGTCAACAGCAACAAGGAATTCAAGCCTATCGAAAAGGCCCTGGTATGGTTTGATAAGAACTTCGTCGACAGCATGGACGCGCCCGGCAACGACGGCAGGTCTACATTTATTTATTACTATTACTATGGAATCGAGCGCGTGGGCCTGGCCAGCGGCTACAAGTACTTCGGCTCGGCGGACTGGTACAAGCTGATAAGCCAGAGGCTGCTTGCCGGCCAGAATGGCGACGGCTCGTGGGGCAAGAGCATCGTGGTGGATACGTCATACGCACTGCTGTTCCTCATCCGCGGGCGAGCGCCCATCCTGTTCAACAAGCTGGAATACCCGGGCGACTGGCGCAATCGCCCGCGCGACCTGGCGATGGTCAGCCGCTGGTTGACGAGGCAGTTCGAGACTGCCCTCAATTGGCAGATCATCAACCTCAAGGCGGCCGTCAACGAGTGGCATGATGCGCCGATTCTTTACATAGCCGGCTCTACCGAACCCAAGCTGACGCCGGAAGACATCAACAATCTCAAGACGTACATCCAGCAAGGCGGGACGATCCTGGCTGTAACCGAGGGCAACGGCCCGGGATTCTCCACGGGCATCAAGAACCTCGCCGCCAAGATGTTCCCGCAATACACGTTTGGGCCTTGTCCGGCCGACCACGAATTGCTCAGCAAGTCGCTGCACTACGACCTCAAGGGCAAACTCCGCGTCAATCTCCTTAGCAACGGCGTCAGGCCATTGCTGATTCACGTCGAGAACGATGTCTCGCGCAGCTGGCAGATGCAGGATTGGGGCACGCAGAAGCAGGCCTTCGAGATCGCCGGCAACATCTACCTGTACGTGACGGACAACGGCGCAGGCCTGCGGCCACGCGGCACGACGCCCTGGCCCGAGAAGAGCGCCGCGGCTGCAACGGCCAGTGCGAAGATCGTCCGCCTGAAGCACGAGGGCAACTGGGACCCCGAGCCGCTGGCCCTGGAACGTTTCAAGCTGCTGATGGGCAACCTCTACCAGGTCAACATCGAGATCGCCGAACCTATTGATATTGCCGCCCTGACGAGCTGCGACGCAAAGTTGGCCGTCCTTACCGGCATCGAAGCGCTGACGCTGAAGGACGAAGACAAGGCCGCCATCCAAAAATACATCAGCAACGGTGGAACGGTAGTCATCGACGCCGCCGGCGGATCAAAGGCATTTGCCCAGTCCGCCCGCGAGGCCATCGACGGAATGTACGGCATCGACGGCCTGCGTCTGCTGGCCAATTCCTCGCCGATCTACCAGGTCAAGGGCCTGGAGATCGATAAGCCCAAGTATCGCCGCCGCTCGCGCACGCGGATGGGCAAGGAGTTCGGCCTGCGGGCGGTGCTGGTCGATGGCGAACGGCCTGGCCTGATCTACAGCGCTGAAGACCTGACTGTCGGCCTGCTGGGCTGCGCGTGCTTCGGCATCGATGGTTACGACGTCGGCGACGGCAACGACCCGGGCATGTGCTTCCAGTTGATGCGAAACATCGTGCTGAACGCCGCCAAGATCACGGTCACCCCACCGGCCACGGCAACGACGGCCGCGCCGGTGGCGCAATAGGATTTGTTGCAGCGATTCGCCTGCGGATATTGTGGTGCGGGCATCCCGCCTGCAGATGCTTGGCAGGGAAGAGTCTGCAGGCTAGACGCCTGCACCACAAAACGGCACCCATCGGTTGATTTGCCACGGCCAAAGCGTGCTTCGCTTGGTGCCACCCCCAAGCGTTGTTGCTGTTTGCTTGGGGGTGCGGCCGACATCCGTATTCATTCATAACCCTGGGCAGACCACGCCAGCCAAAGCGGCGTCAATGCCGCCGCACTCCATAGCGACGCGATGCCAACATGGTGAGCACCGCGCTGGCTGTCAGCAAGATGCCGGCGAAAATGTTCATCACGTCCCGAATTTGATGTTGCTGGAAGCGCCCAGCCTCGGCTGTTATCAGAAGCGACACAATACCCGCAACGGTAGCACACATTAGAATTGTTCGCAGGGCGCCCCTGGCTTTGAATGCCTTCGAGGCTGACAACATGATGATGGCCAGGCCGGCGATCAGGAAGAGCACTTGCAGGTCATAGCCTTCCAGATGCACGTACCATGCGCGGTATCGCCAGACGGTCGCCAGCAGGACGCCCAGCGGCAGCAGCAGGCCTGCCAGAAGCGTTCGTCCCGGCCCAGCCAGGAGCGAACCACCAGCCAGCAAAGCCGCGGCTGGGATTCGCAGATCGCCAATGATGGTTGGCGCGGGTGCAGCGCGGAATGTGTCGATCAATTGGCATGCCCCACCCAGGCCGCTCAGCAAGCCTGAAGCGCATAGGGCCGCCACTAGTTGCATCGAACCGGCAGGGGTGCTTCCTCCTGGCGCACCAGCGGCATCTTGTCCATGCAATGCAGGGGCATCCGGGCCTTTTCGAGATGAGACGTATTGCAGACCTAGTAGGCTCAGCATCGTCAGGCTGTAGAGGCCGGCCACCATGAGCATTCGCGTTACCGTCAGTGGGGCTATATACGTGAAGCTCTCCGCCTGGCCGTCGGCCTGATCGCTTCCTAGGGCATGCTCGGCGTTGATTGTTTTCTCCAGGTGCCAGTCCATCCACGCTTCGGCCGGCAGGGTGATCGCTTGGCCGTGCGTAGAGTATGTCAGGCCGGCCCAGACTATGGCAGCCAGCGCAAGGCTTACGATCAGCTGTCTCAGGCCGCTGAAGTGGACTACAAGAGCGTTGGCAGCGCCGACAACTAATCCGGCGCCGCCGGCGGCCAGAATCGCCCAGAGCGGCCAGATGCCCGCGCGGATCATCACCGCCGCCACCGCAGAGCCCAGGGCAAAGTTCATCCATATGCCAAGGTCGATGCCTCCTGCCCGCAAGACCAGCAGGAACCCCATCGCCGGCAGCAGGCTGGCGCTGAGCATCTGGGGGATGATGTTCTCGAAGAATGTCTCCCGGTCGCCCGCCCAGCCAGGCAGCAGGCTAAGTGACAGAACCGCCAGCAAAGCCAGCACTACCAGATCGCCCCGTGCTGAGCGGCCATCCTGGTCGGCGGGTTTCAGTTTGTGTTCAATGGTTGGCAAGAGTCCCGGCAATTCGGCGAATGTGTTCCAGGCACATCTTCACGGACTCGATGGCCGGGAATGCCAGGTTCTCAAACTCTATCACGTACCAGCGTGTATCGCCGGAGCCCTGGCAGAAGTCCAGCACAGCCTTCCAGTCCACGTCGCCTTCGCCGATGCGCACGAAGCCTTTGGCCGCTGAGTACTCCTTCAGATGCACCGACTGCTGCCGCCCGGGATACTTCTTCATGAAGCTGATCGGCTCGCAGCCGCCGTGCATGGCGTTGCCGATGTCCATCTGCATGACCAGGCGTTTCGTCGCGCCATACATGACGTCCCAGGCTGTTTTGCCGTCGTATTTCTTGAACTCATTCTGGTGATTGTGGAAGCCGACCCACATTCCCTCCGGTGCGACTTTTTCAGCCGCCTCCTCCAACAGCCTCGCGATCTTCGCCCAATCCTGCGCACTTTGGGCCTGCTCTTCGGGCACGCCAGGCACGATCAGAAAATCGTTGCCGATGGTCTTGTTGAACTCGACGGTCTTCTTCAACTCATCGGCCAGGAGCGTCTCGTACTCGATATGCGTGCCGGCGGCCTTGAGGCCCAGGCCGTCGAGCATCTTGCGGATCTCGCGGGCAGGCGTATCCCAGTAGCCCGCGAATTCGACGCCTTCATAGCCCATCTCCGCCACCGCCCGCAACGTGCCGGGGAAGTCCTTCTCGCACTGCTTCCGCACCGAATAAAGCTCCAGGGCGATTGGAATCTTCCTGTAGTTGTTCGAGGCCATGCGAATCTCCTTTATCGAATGAGCGCTGCTTGGGACACCTCAGTTATTTCTTCTTGGTCTTGGCCTTGCCGCCAAGCTCGAAAGCGTCATGCACAAGGCGCAGGGCCTCTTTGCCCTGCTGGCGGTCGATCAGGCACGAGATGCGAATCTCGCTGGTTGTGATATTCTGGATGTTGATGCCGGCCTTTGCCAGGGCTGAAAACATCCTCTGCGCCACGCCGGTGTGCACGCGCATGCCCACGCCAACGACGGAGATCTTCGCAAGATGGTCGTCGAACTTGGCGGTGCACTTGAGGCTCTGGCAGAGGCGGTCGATAACCTTTTGCGCATCGGCCAGGTCGCCCAGGTCCACGGTAAACGATATGGTGGCCGTGCCATCATCCGCAATGGTCTGGATAATATCGTCAACGACGATATTCGCGTCGGCGATGGTGTGGAAGACCCTGGCAGCCACTCCGGGCTGATCCTTGACATCCCGAAGCGTCACGCGGGCCATCTTGTCCTTCAGCGCCGCCCCGCTGACGGCGATACGTTCCATGTCCTGTGTTTCTGCCACGATCATGGTCCCTTTTCTGTTATGCAGCGAACTGCGAACGTGAATAGGCACATCATACTTCTTGGCGAACTCCACCGCCCGGTTATGCAGCACGTTTGCGCCCAGGCTGGCCAGTTCGAGCATTTCATCGTAGCTGATCTTTTCGATCTTGCGGGCGTTGGGCACCGCGCGCGGGTCGGCAGTGAAAATGCCGTCGACATCCGTGAAGTTCTCGCAGACGTCGGCCTTCAGGCCCGCGGCGATGGCCACAAGCGTCACGTTGCTGCCGCCTCGGCCAAGCGTGGTTACCGCGCCATCGGCCGTTACGCCCTGGAAGCCCGCCACGATGACGATCCGCCCGGCGTCAAGCTGCTCGTGTATACGCCGCACGTTGATCGTCTTGATGCGGGCCTTGGTGTGCACATCGTCGGTAATGATGCCGATCTGCCCGGCTGTGTAGCTGATCGCCGGCTGACCGAGGGCCTCCAGCGCCATCGCCATCAGCGAGATCGTAACCTGCTCGCCGGTGGCCAGCAGTTGATCCATCTCGCGCTTGGGCGGGTCGGCTGTGATCTGCCTGGCCAGGCCCACCAGCTCATCGGTGCTGTCGCCCATTGCTGAGACCACCATCACGACCTGGTGGCCGGCCTTGCGGGTCTGGATGGCGCGCCGGGCTGCGGCGTTGATCTTCTCTGCATCGGCGACGCTGCTGCCGCCGAACTTCATCACTACGATGCTCATGTCCTTCCTACCTCGAGAACGGGGACCGGTGCTCTTGCACAGCTCTTGTCATCGGCAAAAGCCGCTGTCCCTATCTTCATTCATCATGGGGCCGCGATCGCGCAGCACGATAGCTCTTGCCGCACTTTCGCCAGAATAGCCAAACAGGCCCGGCAGAGCCCGGTAGGATACCGCATCGCACCGTTTACTGCCAGTGCTTTTGTGTCAGCGGGCAAGTGGAGCGACCGGAAGAGAAGATCGGTTACGGCAGGTACTGCAGCACCGATTGTCTTGCTGCCGCTACCTGGCGGAAACGGTCGTGGCGACGCCAAGCTTGGTGTAGCTGGTGGTGGTCATGCCCACCGCCAACTGGGCGGCGGTGGCGGTCTTGCCGGCTACTTTGACAACTGTATTGGCGTCAAGAGAGAACGTAATCGCTGCGCCGGTTGACGGCTGAACTGTGACATTGCCGCCATCGACGGCGGTGATCGTGCCGACCACCTTCACCACCGGAATAGTTGCGGTGATAGTGCTGGCCACGCCCAGCTCCGTGATCGCAGTCACCTTCATGCCAACCTTCAGGTCAGCCAGCGTTGCAGCCTTGCCTGCCAGCTTGACAATCGTTTCGGCATCGGTCGCGAATGTCGTCGGGCCGGTCGATTCCTGAACCGTTAGGTTGACGCCGTTGATGGCTGTTATCAGCCCAACCTCAGTGATCTTGGGAATGGTCGCAGTGATCTTGGCAGCCACGCCCAGTTCCGTGATGGCCGTCACCTTCATGCCAACCTTCAGGTCCGCCAGCGTTGCAGCCTTGCCAGCCAGCTTGACGATCGTCTCGGCGTCTGTCGCAAAGGTCGTCGGGCCCGTCGATTCCTGTACCGTCAGGTTAACGCCGTTGATGGCCGTGATAAGCCCAGCCTCTGTAACCTTGGGAATGGTGGCCGTGATGGTCCTGGCAATGCCCAAGGCCGTCGTCGCCTTCACTTTCATTCCAGGCTTCATATCGCCGACGGCAGCCAGCTTGCCGGTGAGCTTAATCACCGTACCTGCATCAGTGCCGAAGGTCACATCGGTCGTCTTGGTCTCAACGGTGATCTGCTGGCCGTTTACGGCCGTGATGAGCCCCGAGACGGTGACAACCGGAATGGTTGCAGTGATCGTATCCGCCACGCCCAGGCCAACGGCAGCCGTCACCTTCATGCCAACTTTCAGATCGGCAGCGGCTGCGGCCTTGCCGGCAACCTTGACTATGGTATTGGCGTCTGTGGTGAACGTTACTGGCCCGGCCGCCGCACCAACTGTGATGTTGCCGCCATTGATGGCCGTTATCAGGCCAATTACCTTAACCACAGGCGTTGTGGCATTCACAATCGTTACCGTGCCGTCCGAAGTGGTAATCGTCGCCTTCATGCCGGCCTTGAGCTGATTGACCAGTCCGCCCTGGCCGTCGATGGTAATGACCGCACTGCCGCCGATGTTGTAAGAAGTCTGCGTGCCATTGACATTCAGGCTCACGCTCGAGCCGCTGACGCTCGCCAGCGTGCCTGACTTCTTGACGACCACCGGCTTGGGCGTCGGCGGGGGTGTTGCCGCCGTAACAGCCGCCAACTCCACGTTTCCGGGCAAGGCGGCCCAGGCCGATATCGGCATCAATACAAGAACCGCGGCAACGATGGCAGTTGAGAGACGAAGCGTTCTCATGCTGACTCCTTGGGGGAAAAGATGGTGGGGGGATCCTGCTGGCTCCTTGCCACACTGCGACAAGTTTACTTAGGCGTACCAATGCCTTGCTGTCTTGCGTGTCGAGGGCATGTCGCGGGCATCTTGCCCTCGCGTTTCCCGATAAACCGTAGGCGAGACGCCTGCGGCACACGCGGGCAGGATGCCCGCGACACACAATTGCGCCATACTGCTAAGATCAGGCAAAACCAATTGCCCTGCCTTTGGCAAACTCATTACCTCCGGCGCTTATTGTCCTATATCAAAATTATGGAGGGCGAATCAACTTTATGTAGCGAGCATGCCATGCCACCGGTTCCGTCCCTCTCGCCGCTGATTGTTTTGCCCGATTGGCATTGGTATAGTTGCCTTTATGAGCGAGCCGCAGGATACAAGCACCGAACGCTACCGCAACATCTGGGCCCCGTGGCGGATGGAGTACATAGACTCTCTTTCCAGCGAGGCCGACAACGGCTGCTTCCTCTGCCGCCTGGCCGCCCAGAGCGACAACGACCAGAAGAACCTCGTCCTGTGGCGAACCGGGCGCTGTCTGGTGCTGCTTAATCGTTTCCCCTACACCAGCGGACATGCCATGATCGCACCGCTGGAGCACATCGGTGAACTGTCAGCCCTGAGCGAAGAGACGATGCTCGAAATCATGACGCTGCTGCGGGACATGGAGCAGATCCTCCGCAAGGCCGTCAATGCCGACGGATTCAACGTCGGCATCAATGTCGGCCGCTGCGCCGGGGCGGGCCTGCCTGGACACCTGCACCTGCACATCGTGCCGCGATGGAACGGCGATACGAACTTCATCGCTGTCTTCGGCGGCGTTCGCGTCATTCCACAAACGCTCGAAACCATGTACGAGCAGGTAAAAGCGGCTGCAGCTCAATTGAACCTGCCAGCCTCCGGCACACGGCGCAATGACGAATGACGAAGCACGAATGTCGAATCAATGACGAAACGGCAATGACGAATGGCCGGTTCGTCATTTGGGCATTCGGGTTTGTTTCGACATTCGGACTTCGTCATTCGTCATTTTGAGAAGGTCACAGCTATGTCGGCTGAATCAAATCATCCTGCCCCCCGCGAAGTCTTCCAGGCCCGTCAGGATTGCTACCTGGCGGCCTATGCCGTGCATGAATCAGCCGGCCGGATAAGGGCATACCACGAAGAGGAGCATCCGTACCGCACGTGTTTTCAGCGCGATCGCGACCGCATCGTGCATTGCTCAGCCTTTCGCCGGCTGGACTTCAAGACGCAGGTCTTCGTGCCACACGAGCACGATCATTTCCGCACCCGCCTGACGCACACGCTGGAGGTGGCGCAAATCGCGCGGACGCTGGCGCGGGCACTTCGTTTAAATGAAGACCTGGCCGAGGCAGCCGCCCTGGCGCATGACCTGGGCCATCCGCCCTTTGGCCATGGCGGCGAGGCCGTGCTGGATAAGCTGATGGCCAGCGAGAGCGGCTTCGAGCATAATCGCCAGTCGCTTCGCGTGGTGGATTACCTCGAACACCCGTACCCGCAGTTTCGCGGCCTGAACCTCACGCGGGTGGTGCGGATGTGCCTGGCCAAGCATCGCAGCCGGTATGACAATCCTGTCTGCCCGGAGTTCGACACATCGCTGCAGGCCCCGCTGGAAGGCCAACTGGTGGACCTGGCCGACGAAGTCGCCTACACCTCGGCGGACCTGGAAGACGCGCTGGCGGCTAACTGGCTGACCATCGAGCAGATATCGCACCTGGCGCTCTGGCGGCGGGCCTGGGCAGTCGCTCAGCATGATGCACCCAGCGCCCGGCCGATACACCAGCGCATCCGTGCATGCAAGGCTGTGCTATCGGCGATGGCCGACGACCTGATCCAAACCAGCTCCGCCGCCATCCTGGCTGCCGGCGCAAAATCGGCGGATGACGTGCAGCGGTATGCCGGCCGGCTAATTGGCTTTAGCCCTGTCATGGCCCGGAACGTGCGTGAAGTTCAAGACTTCCTGCTGAAGGAGGTCTACATCCATCCGCGGGCTGCGGAAAAGGAACGCCAGACGTGGCAGATCATCGGGGAATTGTTCGCTACCTTCCAAGCCGATCCGCGCAAGCTGCCAGATCGCTACCGCAGCCGGATTGAGACCGACGGCCTGCATCGCGTGATCTGCGACTACATCGCGGGAATGACGGACCGATTCTGCAAGGAAGAACACGCCCGGCTGACGACTGGAGCGGTTTAAGCCATAGCCTTCAGCGGCAGCTTCAGCTTCTTTCCTGACGACAGAATCTCCCACTGCTCCGCGGTGAAAGGTCCTGGCAATGGGTATTCATCACCGGCGGCGCCCTCCTGCGGCACGGCCTTCAGCTCCGGCCACTAGCCATCCATCTTCATTTGAAGCGTCAGTTCATCGGGGTCAAACTCGGCCTGCACGGCGATTTGCCTTCCGTGAACATCAAAGCCGAAGAATTCCTGCCACGCCTGGAGATTCGCCCGGACGGCCGGTGCGGGGTAAGGAACATGGAAAGATTCCTGGTCTGATGCCGAATCATAGATATTGCCGTCGCAGGAATTCTCATCGATCCGGCCAAGCTCGACGCGTCGCGCGCAGTGCAGGATCCAATTGTTGTACACGCCATGCCGCCGGCAAAGCCCCACCCTGCCCTGCACAATGCGAGGAGCCTGGTTCAGGCTCGTTATCACGCCGGGGCCATTGCTGACCTTCGCGACGAAGTTGTGATCGGCCAGGCCGTACTCGCCCGTGCAGAAGTTGATGCCCGGCGGGGTGCTAAGTGCCGGCGGCGTCTTCCAATTCTCCAGGCCGTGGACGTCCCAGACGATGTTTCCATCCGCTCGGTTGCGGGCCTGGCATACCTCCATATATATGCCGCCTGAGTAGCCGCCGATGTTAGCCAGGATGTTCCGGCTGATGCGGCAATTGGAGACCAGGTAGTCCAGCCAGATGCCCGTTGCCCACTTAATGTGACGCAAGACATTGCGGCGAATCAGGACGCCGTTGCAGGTGTGGAACTTCAGGCCGGCGGCTTCCCAGATCCGCTCCAGGTTCAGTGTGCCGATGAACTCGATGAGGTTATCCTCGACAAGCGTGTGATCCACGCCCGTGGCGCCGGCTATGCCGCAGATGCCGCAGTGGCTGACGGTGTTGCGCCGGATAATATGCCAGCCGGAGCGATCCTGCTCGCCTGCCCGCCAATCCTGCGCGCCTATGTCCAGGCCGGTGGCGTTGGCATGACGGATCGTGCAGTCCTCGATGATCCAATGGTGCCCCCGAGTCGTGCTGACAGCCGCCCGCTGCGGCACCGGAATGCCGTCGGCGGCATGTTCGAACTGCAGGCCCTTCACGCGAATGTAGCCAAGGTACCGTTCGCGCGGAGCAAAGACCTGTTCCTGCACCACGACTTCGATACGGGCCTTGGCTGGGTCGGCATCGCC
>CAYQJH010000095.1:0-13741 GCA_964417755.1 uncultured Planctomycetaceae bacterium | reverse complement strand
AAGGCAACCAAGTCACCTGCGCAATTATGAAAGAACTTTAGGCAACGACTCTAGTCCCTCAAGTCCTCGCTGCCCAGGAGGGTGAAGTCGTGGTTGAGCAGGATCTCGGTGGCCAGCACGTGATCGTCCACGTGGAAGACCATTACCGGGTTGTCATTGCTATGGATCGTCAGCGGATACGCGAAGTGGACATTGATCTCGGCTGACAGGAGATTCGAGCAGACTTGCGAAAGCGCAGTTGTACCCTCGACCTCCACCAGCATGACGTGACTTTCGGTGAAGGGCAGCTTGTGAGAAATCAAAAGCTCCCTGGCGGTGTTGGCATCCGAGAAAACGCAGCGGATGACGGCCCAGTCGGTCGAGTCGACGATGGAGATGCCCAGCACGTCCACGTTGTGCGTGGAAAAGAGGGTCATCAGGTCCTTCAACTGCCCGACTCTGTTGGCCAAAAAGACGCTGAACTGGGTAGCGTACGGCTCTTCGTGTCCCTTGGCCGTCTTGAACTGCCGTTGCTGTTCCATGCCTTATTGTAGGTCGAGAAGATTTCTCGGCGGGGATGCATCAAGACATGTGTGTTTTTGCCTTGTCAGGCCTGCTGCCGGGCTGTACAAGATGGCCATGAGACATGGATGCATAATGCTGGCGGCGATAGCCGCCCTGGCGACAGGCGGATGCGTCGAACGGGAACTTACGATAACCTCGCAGCCGCCCGGTGCACTGGTGTATATAGGCGACCGCGAAGTCGGCCGAACACCGCTGACCACGCCGTTTACCTGGTATGGCGACTATGACGTGATTCTTCGCAGCGAAGGCTACGAGACTCTCAAGACGCATGCTGATATAAACATGCCCTGGTATGAAGTGCCGCCGCTGGACTTCTTCAGCGAGATAGCTCCCTGGCAGTACAAAGACCATCGCTATGTGCATTTCACGCTGGAGAAGTCCGTCCCGGCGAGTGACGAGGAGCTTATCAATCGGGCTGGGCAGTTGCGCCAGCAGGCATCTCAAAGCGCCAACCCCTGATTTCCTCAGTTACATGGGGCAAACATGGAAGCGTCGTTGCCGTCTCGTGGTGCGGGCGTCTCGCCTGCACATCTAGGGCATTGTCAGGATCTGCAGGCGAGACGCCTGCACCACAGTCGCCCCATGTAGCTGAGGCATTATCCTGATTATCGCCGTTTTGTCCTCTGGCGCTCCGCCAATTGCTGGCATGTTGCGCGATACTTCCTTGCTTCATCCATCTTGCCCTGGGCCTCCATGCACTTGGCCAGCAGATCATAAACGCCGGGTTCATCAGGTGACAGTCGCTGTGCTGTTTCGAGCAAGGGCTGGGCCTTCTCGGGCTGCTTTTGGCTGGAGCTCATGTACAACAACGCAAGATTGACCAACGCGAGGCCATTGTCGGGCTGAAGGCGGAGGGTCTCTTCGTAGTGCGCGATGGCGGCAGCCGTTTGGCCTGCGTTGCCCAGTTCGCTGGCCAGGTTGGCACGCGCAGGCACGTATTTTGGATCGATCTCCACGGCCTTGCGGTAGTACTCCGTCGCCGCGGCGGAATGGCCGAGACGTTTCTGCATTACGCCCATGTTGTAATAAGCGTCCGTAAAGGTCGGGTCGACCTCGATGGCCTTCATGAGATGGTAGATGCCTTCGTTGGTGCCGGCATGAGCGTTGAGGATGCTCACGCCCAGGTTACTATGAGCGCGCGGATTTTCGGGGCGGGCGTCAACCACGCTTTGCCAAATGGTGATCTCGCTGCTGTAGGTGGTGTTACGGATGAAGCTGATAGCGCCAAAAGCGATAATTGCCGCAGCCGCCGCCGCAACGACTGCGGGGCGCAGTTTCTGTGCGTATGTCCGCCCGGCGTGCCAGATAATCACGAACGCCCCAGCCGCTGCCAGCGTCGCCAGGAAGTACGCACCCCTTCGTACAAATTGTTCGCGCAGCGGCAGCATCGGCAGCGGCATGAACAGGCCCGCCAGCACGAGCGCGAAGACGGACAGGCCATAGATGAGGACTTTCTTCTTCGGGGCGGAACCTTCGCGGAAGATCCATTGATATGCGCCAAGCACAACAAGGCACAGCGGCGCCGCAAGCGAGAGGTACATGCGATGCTCGAAGCACATGTCCTTGATTCTCAGGATCGTCGAGGTGGGCGCAAGGATGACGAAGTACCACAGGCCGAGGTAGGCCAGCACCGGCCGCTTCCACAGGGCCAGGATCGTCAGGCCCACCAATGCCGCGATCATTATTCCGTAAGGCACGTACTCGTACCAGTAAGAGGCCAGCGGCCAGAAGTAGTCCAGGCACAGCGGATAGGGCAGGAAGGTCATGCGCAGGTAATAGATGACTACACCCAGTTGTGTCAGAGCGTATTGCATGACGGTGAAGGACAGGGCCGAGCCCGTGGACCCGCTGGTATCGCCGAACGTGGCCCAAAGCGTCACGCCCAGGAAGAAGTACGAAGCCAGCACCATGAGGTATAGCGGAATGCGGCTGCGGATGTTGGCCCGCTTCCAGCCTTCCAGGAAGATCCAGTCATACAGCACCACCATGATGAGGACGGTGACCATGACCTGTTTGGAAAGCATGCCCAGGGAGCTTGCGAGGAAGGCGAGCGCGCCCCAGGAATAGTTGCAGTCGTTTGGCCCGCGGACGGCCCGGATGAAGCAGTAGAGCGTCAGCAGGTAGAACATGCCCATCATGGATTCCGCCCGCTGGATGATGTACGTAACGGCGCCAGTCTGCATCGGGTGCAGCGACCAGAGCAGTGCCACGATCAGGGCCAGCACGGATGAATGCTCGCCGAAGCGATCTTTCAGCCTGTGCGTCAGCAGTGTCCGTCGCACGATGCCGTAAAGCGCCAGCGCCGCGACAATGTGCACCGCGAGATTCAGCAGGTGGAAGCTCCAGTACGATTCATGCTTCATTGCCGGCTCATCGAACTTGTAGCCGCTGATGACCCAGTTGATCGCCACGGTAAGGTACAACATCGGCCGCACGAGTTGATCTTTGCCGACGACGTCCCAAAGGGGGGTAAGTTGGTGGACGGCTGGCTTGGTGATGATGTTGGTAACGTCATCGAGGATGAAAGGCACCGAGAACGTGTTGGAGTACGCCAAGGCTGTGGCGATTATGATGATGGCGATGGCCAGGAACTTCCACGTGGCGCTGTCCCAGAAGCGTGTTTCGATGAGTACTGCTCTTGTCTTGGCCAAGGGTTTAATCCTATTCCAAAGGGACGAACGTACTATGTGTCCATCGTCGCCGGGCGGCGGAGACTTTATTGTAATAAGTTGCCGCCGCCGGGAGCAACGCCATCGATGCGGGCCATGGATACCTCAATTGCAGCGGCTATTGTGAGGCCCTGGGCGGTCTCGCGCCACGGCCATGCTAAGGCCGGGGGTCGTTCTGCAGTGGAAATGTTATCGTGAATTTCGCGCCGCAGCCGTTCTGGCTTTCCACGCTGATGGCGCCGCCCATCTCGATGATGATGCCATGTACTACCGAAAGTCCCAGGCCGGGATTGGCCTTCTCGCCGCCAGCCAGCAGGCCCTTGGTGGTGAAGAACGGCTCGAAAACCAGCGACAGGTGCTCCTTCTTGATTCCGCAGCCGGTATCGGCGAAGGTCAGCAGCACCTCGCTGTCGCTCTTGTCCAGGGTGATGGTGATCGTGCCGCCATCGGGCATGGCCTCCTCGGCATTAGTGAGCAGGTTGCCCAGGGCTTGGTGCATGCGGTTCGTGTCCACTGCAATTACGGGCACCGGGTGGATGTCCAGATGAAGCTCGATCTTGTGCTGCGCAAGCGGCCGCTCCACCAGGTGCACGAACGTCAGGACGACCTCCGTCAGGTCGGCCAGGTCAGTGCGCAGCGTCCTGTGCTCGGCAAAGCTAAGCAGTGACTGCGTGATCTTTGATGCCCGCGCAGCCGCCTCAGCCGTCATCTGCAGTGCGCGCTTCATGGCGATCTGGTCGCCGCTGGTCAATGCGAAGTCCACGAACGTAGCCACCCCGCCCAGGATGTTGTTGAAGTGGTGGGCGACCCCGCCGGCCAGCGTCCCGAGCGAGGCCATCTTCTCAGCCTGGATCAGGCGGTCGTTGAGTTTCTTCTCCGCCGTCTCGTCTATAATCCATGCAGAGACGCCCTGGCTGGTCGAATCGCTTCCGGGGATCGGCGAGAGGATCACTTGCAGGTGCAGCGGATGGCCGGCCGAGTCGGTCAGGTTCACCTTGAACTGGCTGCTCTCTTGGCGCTGGTGCGTGCGAAGCAGCAGGCGATCCAGCAGTTTTCGCCTGTTGCGTGGCACAGCCTGGGCGATAGGCTTTCCGAGCATCTCCTCGGCTTTGAAGCCCAGCAAAGCGGTGGCGGCTGGGTTCCACGAGACGATGTTGAAGTCTCTGTCGGTCGCAATCAGCGCAAAGGCGGCGTTCTCGCACAGCCGGCTATAGAAGTCGGCTGATATGGAAGATGACGACTTGGCCTTTTCTGCTGTCATAGCTGGTTTCTACTTACTGGCGAAGCGGCTCGGCCACTACCTCTGGAATAAGCACGAGCACCGTCTCGAAGTCCACGCCTTCTCTTTGGTGGACGAGGAAGTGCTGCCCCAGGCTTTGCTCGCGCCGCGCCTGGCTGCCCGCTCCGATGACCACGATGTCCTTGCTAGGCGTCATCGCGCGGAATGCTGCCTGCGAAAACGTATAGACGTTTGGCCTGAACTGCATCGAGTAGTTACCATCCACCTGCTCGATGCTCATCTCCCGCCTGGTTGTGCTGATCTGCGGCACGCCGGTGATCATAATCTGGCTGGGATCCTCGGGATTGAGCGTGCAGACAAGCGTCAGAAGGTTCTGCCCGGGCGGGTAATCGTTCAGCGTGATGGTCAGATCTTCGTTGACGATTACGATCGTCTGCTGGTCCTGATTGTCTTTTAGGACAATTGGCTGGGGCCGGCCCGGCACCATCACGCCGTCGGCCTGCGAAAGCTGCTGTCCGGTTATGCGATTCAGCGCCGCGGCGATCTCCGGCCAGTGGGCAACCTTGCCCAGGCCGACTCGCAGGCCGTTGCGTCCCAGGCTTGCGTGGTTGAGCGAGTAGACCCGCTCTTCGTCAAGGTAGCTCCAGAGTTCCTCCGATGCGCTGACGGTTCCTATAGGGGCCTCGATAGTGGCCAGCTTGTACCGCACCAGCAACATGAACTTGCCGGGCTCGGCCGGCTGGCCCATGCCAGGCATAGTAACCGGCTTCAGAGCGGCGGGATCGAGCGGCTCGGGGGCAGGGGGCTTTGTGCAGGAGCTCAGGCTCAGGCATGCCATCGCCGCCGCAACAAGAATGCAAACAGGGCCCGACAGGCGGCCCTGCCCGGCGTAACATCGGTTATCGAAAGTCTTGTAAACTCGTACTTTCACGCAACCTCACCAAGACATTCCAAGCCGCCATTTCGGGCGCATTGCCATATCATACCATGCTAATGATCGCTCTGGGCAGTGTCAATTAAAGCAACGACCGACTACCGGCTCCGGGCTCCGGGCTCCGGGAACGACAATGACAAGGTGGGCTTCAGACTACAGACTCTAAGGAACGATCCCGACGCGCAAGCTGTCAAAGCGGAGAGGTGGAGGACGACTCAGTCGGCTTTGTCCGGCACAAAGTAACACGACGCGATCCTCATCAGGCTATTGACTATGCCTGTGAAATGCCGAAAATGAAGATGATGTGCTGCCCGAGGACACGGCAGGAGACAGGATGCCATCGTAGCAACCGTAACACTTGACCGGGCAAAGGATTACTTGTCGCTGTGTGGGTACGGCGATCCTTTAGTATGCGCAGATTTTCAGTTCGGCGGTGACTGGACTGTGCCGCTGGCGGCCTTCGCTCACGAACCGATGGATGCTCGGTCGGCATGTATCGCCGTCATCGATGCCACAATGGTGGAGGGAGATATACGGACCCAGGTAGGCTCGTTTCGCCAACTGGGTGCTCCTATCGTGGTGGCGCTGAGGCGAGGATCGGTTGAGTTCTGGAAGCAACGGGAGGGCGACGCTGAACTAGTCGCCGATGTCGCCGCCAACATGGCCGAGGCCTACTTCCGATCACACGCATCTGACCTTGGTCCTGATGCTGTCTTCCGGGCCAAGACCTGGGGAAGGCTTGATCAGCAATTCCAGTTGAGTTTCGTCGATGCCGGGCTGATGCCTCTGGTCGAGATGGAGATGGGCCAGCGCCTCACCGATTTGGTTGGGCGAGTCTACCAGAAGCTTCGGCAGTCAATTTGGCCAAAGGAAGAAGTCTCGATAGAGGAAGGCCATTGGCTAATCAAAGCTTCCTTTTGGCTTCTGGCTGCCAAGATACTGCGCGACAAGCGGGTCCGAAATTTCACCACGTTGGACTTCGGTCAGATCGATGATGTCTTCGCCCGAGTAGCGCATCACTACAACTCAAGCCATGCCGGCCTGACGGGCATTGAAATCCGAAACCAACAGCAGCGTCAGGCACTTGAATCGGCAGCACAGGACATAGCGGATTTCAGTCATCTTGGTCACGTTACGACAGAATCCCTCTCCCACGTGTACGAGAGTGCGCTTATCACGCCCCAGGTCCGCAAGGCACTCGGCACACACAGCACGCCTCAGTACCTGGTCGACTACGTCGTCTGGAAACTCCGCCCTTGGATCGAGGATATCACCGAGGATCGACGCCACGTATTCGAGCCAGCCTGCGGTCACGCAGCTTTTCTCGTCGCTGCTGTACGGCTGCTGAAAGAGTTGCTTGAGGACAAGCAGATTGATCGAAAGAAGTACCTCCGCAGCCATCTGCATGGCCTCGAGATCGATTCCTTTGCTATCGAGATTGCACGACTGTCCCTTACGTTGGCCGATATCCCCAACCCCAACGGATGGGACCTTATCTGCGATGACATGTTCACCAAGTCATTGCTGGCGAAGAAGGCTGGCGCAGCAACTATCCTGCTTGGCAATCCTCCTTTCGAGAACTTCAGCAAGAGAGACCGTGATGCCTATGAGTCGCAGAGCCAGACTATTTCGCACGTCAACAAGACGGCCGAAGTCCTCGGCCAGGTTTTGCCCCAGTTGCCCGTGGGCGGGGTGTTTGGATTTGTGGTTCCGCAGGGATTTCTGCACAGCAGTAACGCCAAGAACGTTCGCTCATTGATCTGTCAGGACTTTGAGATTCAGGAAATCTGCCTGTTTCCGGACAAAGTGTTCTCGTTTTCAGACGCCGAGTCGGCAGTCATTTTGGGCCGGAGAGTGAACTCGCCGCATGCTCGATTCAAGGTATCCTACCGCCGTGTCCGCGAAGCGGATATGCCTCGCTTCGAGACCGACTACGATGTGTCCAGCAGATCCGATATTCCCCAGGCGGCCCTCTGCTCTGATGCTTCCGTAAGCTTCCGTTTGCCCGATCTGTTTGAGGTATGGAAAAGCCTCCGGCATTACCATCGCCTGAGTTGGATCGCTGAAGTCGGGCAAGGGTTTCAGTTCAAAGGTCGCGACTTACCGCCGGATGCGGTTAGGGTTACACATGGCCAGCATAGCGGAGTGCCTGGTTTCATTTCATTCGATGCTCGGACAATCTTTAGCTTGCCGACTGAACATAGAGTGGAAGTCAACCCAGATGTAATCCGTCGGCCAGGCACTGGCGTTAAGACAGGTGTCCCCCAGGTGCTGGTGAATTACGCGCCTGTAAGTCGCGGGCCTTGGCGACTACGGGCTGTGATCGATCCTGAAGGACACGCCGTGACAAGCCGGTTCATAACTGTACGGCCCAAGGCAGACGGCATAACGCTGGAGTTCTTGTGGGCGCTCTTGAACTCGCCCATCGGCAACGCGTATGCTTTTTGCCACTCCGACAAGAGGCAGACAAAGGTCGGAACACTCCGCGAGATGCCTGTTCCAGGCGCTTCTGGTCGGCAGATCACTTCTATCACCAGTTTGGCTAGGGAGCTGATCGAATGTGCTTCGTCGTGCGACAAAAGCTCTACGGACGCCCGAAAAGAGGGACGCCTGCTACTTGCGATCGATTCTGAGATACTGCGTCTTTACGACCTGGCCCCCCGACTAGAGCGTCAGATTCTCGACTGCTTTGCCGGCTACCAACGTGAAGGGGTTAACGCTTCTTTCCAGCGATACTATCCCGAAGGTTTTGAGCCTTGTCTGCACTTGCATGAGTTTCTGTCAGAAGAGTTTCAGAATTCCCGGGCATCGATGCTATTGGAGTCGCACAGGTCGTTTGACCGACCGGAGGTGAGCGAAGCCCTTCGGCGTGCAACGGAAGACTTTGAGGAGTAGCGTATGGAAGCCTACCTCCTCGACTGCAATACGATCAGCGATTGGTTCGACGAAACTCGGCCGAGGCACCGCTGCGTGGCTCAACGGGCGGAGGAGTCCGCCCAATCGGATGCTGTTCTGGTGACCTCAACAGTGGTTATTGGCGAGATCGAGTACGGCATCAAGGTGGCACCACAGCAGAAGATGCAGGCACTTAATGCGTTACTGGAACAGGTTGACATCCAATTTGTCCGCAGGCGGTTCCTCTTGGCCCCTGAGCGGTCCACGGCCTTGGTCTATGGTGACCTTCGTGCCAGGCTCTTTGAGAAGTTCGCTCCCAAGAACAGGCGAAGAAAGGGACTGAGGCCAGAAGAGTTGGTCGATCCGGTAACGGCCAAAGAACTCGGCATTCAAGAGAATGACTTGTGGATCGCAGCACAAGCCATTGAACGCAACCTGATTCTAGTCACGAACGACGGTATGGCATGTATCCGAGAGGTCGCTCCGGAACTGCGAGTGGAGGACTGGGCTGCAGCCGCACCATGATCCATACAAGTCACGCGGACGTTCCTCTGTTCGCATTGAGGCCATGTTTCTGCCCACACCATCGGACGCAGGACGGCACATAACAACGATATCGATGGGATTGCACTTGGGCCTGGCATGAAGGAATTCGCAACTCGCAAGTCGTCCCTCGGCTTCGCTCGGGACCCGAGTGCGTCGAAGGGCAATTCGCAATGGCATGTTTCCCTCAAGCTTTTGGCAGCGCTTGTCCGATATCACTCATCGGTGACGCTTGCTTTGAGCAGTCGTCCAGAAGGCAGGAGACTGGAACCGTGTGCCCACTGCTGGATAATGCTAATCCTCGCTGCGCGACGCATCTGACGCTGCGAAATATACTTGGTGCTTTTGCCCACTGCGCGGATCGATACTGCGAGTGCCCAGTCTACAAAGACATCCGGTCGCAGGAGGGCCATTATGAATCCTCCAGCCAGCGCCAGCACCTCCTGGCCGCCTCTTGAGGCCAGGCAGCATGTAACCGCCTTTCTCGATTATCTGCTGGCTGAGTGCGGGCTGGCGATCAACACCCAGAAGGCCTACCGCCGCGATCTCCGGCGGTTCTTCCAATATCTGGGCCGGCAGGGCCTGACGAGCCTGAGCGAGCTTTCTCCCGCTCATATCCAGGGTTTTCTGATGGACTGCAAGTCCCAGCAATTGGCCGTCTCGTCTATCGGGCGAGCATTGGCGGCCATCCGAATGTTCTGCCGCTTCCTCGTCATCCAGCGAGTTCTGCCCAGCGATGCCTCAGCCACCATCGAGACGCCCAAGAAGTGGAAGTATCTGCCCACCGTCATGAATGACCAAACCACGCGCAGCCTGCTGGCTGAGCCGGCCGACGACCGCCTGGCCCTGCGCGACAAGGCCATGCTCACGCTGCTCTATGCAACGGGCATGCGGGCCAGCGAATGTGCCGGCTTGCAGGTTAGCGACGTGAATTTCAACGTCGGCGTGGTGCGAGTTCTGGGCAAAGGCGCTAAGGAGCGCATTGTGCCGGTGGCGGCTGTCGCGCTGGAGGCCCTGAAGAATTACTTGGCGAACCTTCGCCCTGCACTGGTTGGGCCCGGACAACAGCAGGCAGGGCCGCTGTTTATCTCCAAGGCAGGTCAGAGGCTGCCGCGCGAAGATGTCTTCCGGATCGTCCGGAAATATGTGCAGCGGGCCGGCCTGCGGGGCAATGTCACGCCGCACACGCTGCGGCATTGTTTCGCCACGCAACTGCTCTCGCACGGGGCTGATTTAAGAAGCGTCCAGGAAATGCTCGGACATGCCGATATCGCCACCACGCAGATATATACCCACGTTGATGCCAGCAGGCTAAAGAGCATTCACAAGAGGTTTCACCCACGGCCGTAGAATGGCAGAATCGTCTCTACCGCGCCACGCGGACGGCTGTACGGAAAGGCACCCTGCGAAGCTGCTTGCGCGGCTGAACGATTTCGGAGGTATCCGCGAAGACGACGCCCTTGGCCTCCATTCTCAGGTAGGCCATCGGCGCCAGCGGGTCGCCCAGGTCCAGAACCGCATCGCGCGCCAGCACGACGCTGAACCCACGCGACCGCAGCCCCACAGCCGCCTGCACGATACCGTGCGCCACGCCGGCTCCGCAGATGATGAACGTTGCCGGCCCAAGTTCGGTCAGCAGGCGCTCAGCGCGGGCATGCTTGAAGATATCCGTGTCGCGTTTCTCGAAGATCACCTGCTGGTAGCGGCCGAACAGGTCGGACGGCAGGTCGGTACTGTTGCGCAGCCCCAGGTTGATGCGCTGCGGCAGAATGGTGCCGGGCAATTTCTGTTCGCCCTCGGTACCTTCGATGCAATGAGGCTTCTCGCTCAGGGGGCCGCGTTCAGCGGCGCGGACCCTCAGGACGGTGCTCATAACCTTGATGTTTTCATCGCGAGCCCAATCGAACAGGCGGTAAACCCGCTCGATTGTTCGCTCGGTCTCGCTGGTTAGATAGCCGCATTGAAAAAGGTCTGCCTGGGTTTCGACGTCGAGCAACATCCTTAGATGGTCCATCTTGCGCCTCCCTTCAATTACGGGGCGCCACAAAGCGCTTAGTTGTTCTACGCAATATTAGTCCCTGAGTTTGGCCCAATCACCTAAGAACCCATCAGGAAAAGGCTTATCGGAACGCTCCTATAACAGCAGGTGTTGGGATGCAGCCATCCCCCACTCGTAAGATGCTTTTGCTGAAGAAGTTGAAAAGATATTAATGATGGAGAGTATAGGATGAATCACTACGACTTCCCGAGGCAGGGAAGCAAGTCGGCATGCAAAAAAGATGCAGGAGCTGCCAAAGGGAGTTCCCGGCCCTCATTCTCTACGGCCAGTATGCCTGGATCGCCCACAGCAGCGCACCCAGCGCAGATAGGCCCAGAAGCATGTAGAGCATCAGCACGGCGAACTCTCGCCAGAAGCGGCCAATATCCTGAATTCGGATGGCCTTGTACACCAGCGCGATGGCTGCGCAGATCGGGATCAGCAGGTAGAGAATCCAATCCGTGCGGATAGCCATCGGGTTGTAGAACAGGGCCGCCAGCATCATGCCTTTTCCTCGTCCTGTGCCTGCTGCGGTTGCTCCGGCAGCTTCTCTCCGTGGAGGCCCATCAGGCCCAGCATCAAGGCATCGAAGATGCACATCAGGTTCAGCAGGCCCGCCACGCCGCAGTAAGCCCTGGCTACAGAATCCACCGGCGAAACCAGCGCCAGATTCTCCTGCATGAGCTTGGCCTCGGCCAGTTCACCGCGATATCGCGCATTGGCGGCAGCGGCGTTGGCGGGTGAAGCTGGCAAGCCTTGCGCCCGAAGAAAAGCCTCGCTGCGCTGGGTTACCTGCGTTTGAATCTCGTCCTCTATTCGCTCGAAGACGCGCTGCTGCATCTGCCATGCGGCGACTCCATGAACGCCGGTGAACATGTCAGCCATGAACCACCATCGCTCAGAGGGCAAAGGAGAGACGGTCATCACGCCGCCCATTGCGACGCCCGCCCAGAACGTAGCGCCCAGCGTGAAGAAGATGATTGCGGCCCGCTTCCATCGCCCCAAATAGGCGTGGCCGGCTCCGGGGACGATCCACGCCAGGATCATCGCCAGGACGGCCAGGGCAGGCTGAGTTTTCTTGTCACGAACCATAGATGTATTGTTGAAGCAGCCAAGCGGCTGCGCAAAGCCAGAGCACTTTCGCCCACGAGGCGGAATCTGTCAAGTAATATCGCCGACCGCCCGGTGCGAACGCAGGCTATCTTGACCTGGACGCAGCCCTCGTCTACAGTTTGCGCGGAGAAATTATGGAACAGACCCTTGTAATTATCAAGCCCGACGCCGTGCAGCGGCAGATCGTCGGGCGGATTATCTCGCGGCTGGAGGACAAGGGCCTCAAGCTTGCTGGGATGAAGATGATGCAGATGGACTTGCCCAAGGCGCAGCAAATGTACGCTGAGCACGAGGGCAAGGAGTTCTACAGCCGCCTGGTTAAGTTCATGACTGTTGGCCCCGTGGTGGCGTTGGTCCTGGAGGGGCTTTCGGCCGTTGCGGTGACGCGGGCGATGATCGGCCCGACTTTTGGCCCCGACGCGCCAGCTGGCACCATTCGCGGCGACTTCGGCCTGTCGCGGCGGTACAACATCATCCATGCCAGCGATTGCACTGCGGCTGCCCAACGCGAAATCCCCATCTTTTTTCGGGACGACGAAATCGTCCGCCACAGCCTGGCCAACGAAAAGTGGATCTACGATATGAATACGGGCAGGGCGATCTAGCATGCGCAAAAATGACGAATGACGAAGCCCTAATGACGAATCAATGACGAAAACCCGAATACAGAGTTTTGATGGCAACTATGACTGACAAGCAGCGCGTGGAGGAGCTCAGGCGGCAGATCCATCGCCACGACGTGCTGTATTACGTCGAGGCCCGGCCGGAGATTTCCGACTTCGAATACGACCGCCTGATGGCGGAGTTGAAGGCACTGGAGGCTGCTCATCCGGAGCTTGTCACGCCCGATTCGCCCACTCAGCGGGTTTCTGGCCAGCCCATCGAGGGCTTTGTCAGCGTCACGCATCGCCTGCCGATGCTCAGCATCGACAATACATATAACGAGGCCGAGGTGCGTGAATTCGATGCTCGTATCCGCCGCAGCCTGGGTGCGCGGACGATCCATTACCTGGTAGACCCCAAGGTCGACGGCGTCGCGATGTCGATACGATACGAGCGCGGAAAGCTGGTGCTGGCGGCTACGCGCGGCGACGGCTTTCGCGGCGACGACGTGACCAACAACGTGCGGGCCATACGCTCTGTGCCGCTGAGCCTCCAGAACGACAATATTCCCGAAGTGCTGGAGGTGCGCGGCGAGGTGTACTGGCCTCGCAAGAGTTTCGCCGCCTACAACACGATGCGGAAGGCTGCCAACCTGGAGACCTTCGCTAATCCCCGCAACGGGGCCGCCGGCAGCCTGAAATCGCTTGACCCGCAGATCGTGGCCCAGCGCAAGCTGGCCTTCGTGGCGCACGGGCTGGGCGAGGCTTCAGCCCTGCCCTCAGACTCCGCCTTTGAGGTGATGCAGACGCTGGGGCACTGGGGCATCCCGATCAGCCTGCATAGCCGCAGGCTGGACAGCATCGAGCAGGTTCTAGCAGCTATTCACGAATGGCTGACGCAGCGCAACGATGTTGACTTCGAGACCGATGGCATGGTCGTCAAGGTGGACTCACTTTCGCTGCGCGAGGAACTGGGCGCAACCAGTAAGTACCCGAGATGGTGCATCGCCTTTAAGTACCAGGCTGAGCGGGCAGAGACGGTTCTTCGCCAAGTGATCTTCAGTGTTGGCCGGCTGGGCACCATCACGCCGGCGGCCCAGTTCGACCGGGTGCACATCAGCGGCACCAACGTCGTCACCGCCT
>CAYQJH010000094.1:0-13748 GCA_964417755.1 uncultured Planctomycetaceae bacterium | reverse complement strand
ACCGGCATCTCGGGCATAAAAGAGATTCGCTCTTCCAGCGCTGAAGGCATGTCGCTGATCATGATCGAGTTCCTGCCCGACGTGAAAACCGACGACGCCGTGCAGAAGGTCCGCGACAAGGTCTCGCAGGCCCGCGCCGACCTGCCCGATGACGTGAAGGAGCCCATCGTCAGCGAAATCAGCTTCAGCGACATGCCCATCATGATGGTCAACATGTCCGGCCCCGTCTCGCCGGTAAGCCTCAAGCTGATGGCCGACGACCTCAAGGACGTGATCGAGGTCATTCCCGGCGTGATGGGCTGCACCGTGCTGGGCGGCCTGGAGCGGGAGATTCGCCTGGAGATCGACCAGGATCGCGTGGTTTCCTACGGCCTGACCGTGCCGGAATTGCTTTCGCTGATTCCGTCGGAGAATGTGAACGTCTCAGCCGGCGGGCTGGAGACGCAGGGCATGAAGTTCAACGTCCGCATGAACGGCGAATTTGTCGATCCGGAGGAAGTGGACGGCCTGCTGCTGACGACGCGGAATGGCCGGCCTATCTATCTCAAGGACGTCGCAGCCGTCACCGACACGTTCAAGGATCGCGAGAGTCTCTCGCGCGTCAACGGCAAAGAGAGCATCACGCTGAGCATCCAGAAGCGCACCGGCGAGGACGGCAACATCATCGAGATCGCCGACCGCGTGCGGGCCGTGCTGGCTGAGGCGCAGAAGCGCGTGCCGGCGGGCGTGAAGTTCGACGTCACGATGGACATGTCCACGCAGATCCGCCGCATGGTGGCCGACCTGGAGAACCATATTCTCTCGGGCCTGGTGCTGGTGCTGGTGGTGCTGCTGGTGTTCCTGGGCTGGAGGGCGAGCCTGATAGTGGCGTTGGCGATTCCGCTGAGCCTGATGATCAGCTTCACCATCCTGCAGATGATGGGCTACACGCTGAACATGATCGTGCTCTTTAGTCTCATCATGGTGCTGGGCATGCTGGTGGACGACGCCATCGTCGTCGTCGAGAATGTCTGGCGGCACCGGCAGATGGGCTACGGCGCGATAGAGGCAGCCATGAAGGGCACCTCCGAGGTGGCCTGGCCTGTCATTACATCAACCGCGACCAAGGTAGCCGCCTTCGCGCCGATGGCGTTCTGGCCGGGCATGATGGGCAGCTTCATGAAGTACCTGCCAGTCACGCTGGTGGTTACGCTCAGCAGTTCGCTGTTCGTGGCGATGGTGATCAACCCGACGATCTGCGCCGCAGCCGGCGGATTCGTCCCGCGCCGCGAGAAGGAGCCTTTCCTGCTGAGGCACTACCGGCGGATGATCGAGGTCGTCATCCATCACCGCGCGGCCAGCCTGCTGCTGACGGTGGTGCTGCTGGTGGCGATGACGATGCTCTACGGCAAGTACGGCTGGCCACGTGGCATAGAGTTGTTCCCCGAGGGCGACCCCAAGACGGCCGTCGTCAATATCCGCACCCCGCAGGGCACGAACATCCGCGAGTCCGACCGGCTCGCCAGGATCGTCGAGGAGAAGATCAAGAAGTACCAGGGCGACCTGGAAAGTTACGTCACCAATGTCGGCGGCAGCGGCGGCGGCATCTTCAGCGGCGGCGTTGGCGGGTCGCACGTGGCCAACCAGACGCTGAACTTCATCGATTATGAGGAGCGGCCCAGGCCTTCGGCTGACGTGGTGGCGGAACTGCGCAAGGCGGTGGCGGACATCCCGGGTGCTGAGATCAAGATCGAGAAGCAAAAGGGCGGGCCGCCCACCGGCGCGCCGGTAACCGTGCAGATAATGGGCAAGGACTTCAAGGTGCTCCAGGCCCTCAGCGAGCAGGCCCGCAAGATGATTGCCGACGTGCCCAACCTGGTGAACCTGCGAAACGATTATGAAGCCGCCCGCCCGGAACTGGCCTTCCGCATCGACCGCCAGGCTGCGATGCTTTATGGCGTAAACACAGCCGTGGTGGGCAACTTCCTTCGCACGGCCATCTTCGGCTCGAAGGTCGGCACGTATCGCCAGTTCAATGATGAATATGACATCACGGTGCGCCTGCCGCTTTCGCAGCGGGTGGCCATTGAGGATATCTTGCGCCTGCAGGTGCCCAACATGCAGGGCAAGGCTGTCCCGCTCAGCTCGCTTGGGCGATTCATCTATGTTGGCGGCCTGGGCACGATCAATCGCATCGACCAGAACCGCGTGGTGACGCTGACGGCTGACAATGAAGGCCGCCAGGGCGAGATGGTGCTGAGGGACGTGCAGGATCGCCTCAAGAAACTCGACATGCCGGAGGGCTACAAGATTCGATACGCTGGCGCCAAGGAAGAAATGAACAAGGCGTTGTCCTTTCTGCTCAAGGCGTTTTTCGTGGCGCTGCTGCTGATCCTGCTTGTGCTGGTTGCGGAGTTCAACACGCTGTCGGTGCCGCTGATTATCATGAGCACGGTGCTGCTCTCGCTGATCGGCGTGCTGCTGGGGCTGCTGGTCTCGGGCCTGCCGTTCTGCGTGATTATGACCGGCGTGGGCGTCATCAGCCTGACCGGCGTGGTGGTAGCCAACGGCATCGTGCTGCTGGACTTCACGCGGCAGTTGCAGCGCCGCGGGCTTGGCGTCGTGCAGGCGGCGGTGCAGGCAAGCGCGACGCGCCTGCGGCCGGTCTTCCTGACGGCGATTACCGCCATCCTGGGCCTGCTGCCGATGGCCACCGGGGTGAGCTTCGACTTCCATCACATGGCCTGGGCGACGCGCAGCGAGTCGAGCCAGTTCTGGTCGAGCATGGCCATCGCCGTGATCTACGGCCTGAGCTTCGCGACGGTGCTGACGCTGGTCATCGTGCCGGCTTTGTACGTGAGCATCTACCGCCTGCTGGAGAAGCTCGGCCTTGGCGGGCTGAAGAAGGTTGAACTGGTCCCGGCAAAGATCGTGGAGACGGAAGACTTCTGATTGCGGAATTCGGATTGCGGATTTCGGATTGAACAAAAACGACCGGAGCAGCTTGGCGGCATGGCGGATTTCAGTAAGCCTTACCGAACTGCCGTTGTTCGCCGCAGCCAACAAGATGGCAAGTGCCGTGGGTGCGGCGTTTGCGCCCACGTCTTCTGTACGAAGCACGACGATCACCCCCAAGCTTAGCGCTTGGGGGTGGCACCGACTCTTTTAGTCCCCGGGCTGCATCCTTCACGAAAAAACTCGACGGGGGCTGTTGACTTGGCTTGCAATGGATATAATCACGCCCGGTGAACGGATGCAACCTGGCGACAATTCAAGGAGAACACGAATGACTCGTGCGAATCTGGGCGGGACTCTTTTGCGGGGCACGGTGCTGGCGGCCTTGGCTGTGCTGTCTGTTGGCTGCGCCGACCAGGATCAGATCAAGAAGCTTAACAAAGAGAAGGATGAACTCATCAAGCAGAATGCGGACTATCAAGGTCGCATCGCCGCGCTGGAGGCTGCCCAGACGCAGCGCTCGCCGCAAGATGCCCTGGAAATTGCCCGTCTGCAAAACGAACTTGCCGCAGCCAAAGCGGCCAAGGCAGGCCAAGGCAGCAGCGCCGCCGGCGCTGGAGAATGGGAAGTTGGCCTCTCCGGCGACCGCGTGACGTTGGGCAGCGATGTTCTCTTTGCCGCGGGCCGGGCAGACCTCACCGCCGACGGCAAGAAGAGCCTGGACAAGATCGCCGGCGATATCAAGAGCCGCTACGCCGGCCTGCCGGTGCGGGTGTATGGCTATACCGACACCGACCCGATTGTGAAGACCAAGAAGTTATGGGCGGATAACCTCGATCTGTCGCTCAACCGTTCAGCGGCTGTCACGCGGTATCTCATCGGCAAGGGCATCAAGGCCTCCATGATTGAGACGATCGGCATGGGCGAGACTCATTCCATTGCCGGCAACAAGGCCAAGAGCCGCCGCGTGGAAATCATCGTGGTAAAGAAGCCGGGCGCATAAGGGTCTGAATCCTGGTCTCACAGCGTTCTTGTGGTGCATGAACGGTAACTGGTGGGTGCCGTGGTTTGCGAAGTCCCGAAGGGACGAAGCAACCACGCTTCTGCGGCGGGCGTGGTTGCTCCGCTTCGCTCCGCAAACCATGGCACCCGTCGTCTGACTGCCCGCAAAGCTAGATATTGGAGGCGGCTGGTTCAGTCTGTTCCTGCCGCCGGCCCAGCAGGCCCAAGGCCATGTCGCCGTAGAGGCGGTGCCGCAGTAGCTTCAGCGGGCCGAGTTCTTCGGGGATGGCCACCTCGGCTGGCACTCGCAGCGTGACAATGCCTCCCTCGACCAGATTCCCGGCCAGAGGCGCAAAGATCGCATCGGTCATCCGCTGCCAATCCCACAGCCGGGCCTGCGCGTAGGGCGGGTCGACAAAGGCCAGGTCCGCCTTCCATTGCAGGCCCGCCAGCCAGTGCGTCAGGCGGGCGGCGACATCGCCAACCCAGATGGTGCTGCGGGCCTGCGCGCCGACGTCCTGGATATTCCGCTTGAGCCGCTCGACGACGCGGCGATCCAGTTCGGCAAAGCAGCATGCCTCCGCGCCTCGCGAAAGTGCCTCCAGCCCAAGCGTGCCCGTGCCGCAATAGAGGTCAAGCACGCGGTAGCCGGTGAGGTCCTCGCCGAGCATGCCGAAGAGGGACTTCTTGACGTGCCCGGTGATAGGGCGAGTGATGCTCTGGCCCGGGGGGCTCAGCAGGCTCTTACCTTTGTATATTCCGGCAAGTATTCGCATAGGCGGCGATTATAGCGACAAAGAGAATATCTTGCATGATTGGCATGATGCGGGTATCTGTACGAGAGCAATCTGGCTAGTCAGTTTGAGTTCGTGTAATTCGTGTAATTCGTGGACTCAAAATCCGTTCGATATCCCTTGGCCGGATGAGGCGCAAAAAAAAGGCCCCGGCAGTAGGTGGGACCGGGGCTGGGGCATTGGTGCGGGCCTTATTGCAGGCCAGCTTGCGGTTGCTTAGACAATTGAACTATAGAATTCAGCCCTCCCGCGGGCCAATGATTCAGCGGCGGTTTGAAGATTTTGCCTGAAAATCCTGGTGCTCTTGCCCCGCGGCGCGGCTGTCGGCGGAACAGTGGAATGATTATGCGAACAATGCTGGCCATTATGTTCTGTAGCTTGGGGCTGGGCCTGTGTTCATGCCGGCCCAACTACACCCAGCCGGTTGTGCCGGACGAGACGCTATCCGCGGAGCGGCAGAACTTTGAGGCACACTGGCAGGCTTCGCTTGAAGTGCTTCGCCGCTACCGCTTCGAGACCGACCCGGCCCGCGGGGCTGTGCGAGATCGCCGAAGCGGGCAGATCGTCTCGCTGCCGATGGTTGGCAAGAGCTGGTTTGAGTTCTGGCGGCACGATGCCGCCACCAGCTTCGATGTGGCCGAGGGCAGCATCCAGACGATTTATCGCACGGCCAACGTAGCCATCGCGCAGACGGCCGAGGGCAGCAGCACGTACATTGCCGATGTCTCCGTGACGACCTCGCGGAGCGACCGCGTCGCCCGCACCGTTCAGAACATCAGCGATGCGTATGGCCTGTTCGTCATGCCAGGCTCAGCCGTCACCGATGGCACGCTGCTGCGAAACCTCGTGCCTGACGATCCGGCCCAGCGGGAGGAGATGCGCAAAGGCATCGTTGAACTCGGCGAGGACGAGGCCCTCAGCGCGAAGCTCACCGCCGAGATCAACGACCTGGCGAACCATAAGATCATGCTTGGGAAGTAGGCAGTTGATATGAAGATTTCCTTGAACTGGCTGACAGATTACGTGGACGTGCCGGTCTCCGCCAAGAAGCTCGGCGAAATCCTGACGCACATCGGCATTAATTGCGACGGCATAGATGAGACCGCCGGCGACGTCATTTTCACCTTCGACGTAACCTCCAACAGGCCCGACTGGCTGGGGCATATCGGCATGGCCCGCGAAGCCTCGACGGCCTTGGGCACCGCCTTTCATCCGCCGGTGATCGGCCAGTTGGCCACGGCCGGCGACGTGAAGGACCTCACCAGCGTCCAGGTGCTCGATAGCGTGCTGTGCCCGCGGTACACTGCGCGGGTCATTCGGAACGTCAAGGTTGGCCCCAGCCCGGCATGGCTGGTGGAGAAACTCCAGTCGGTTGGCCTGCGAAGCGTCAATAACATCGTCGACGTAACCAACTTCGTCCTGTTCGAGTACTCCCAGCCGCTGCACAGTTTCGATTTCGACAAGCTCGCCGGCAGGCGAATCGTCGTCCGCCGGGCTTCCGACGGCGAGATGCTCGTCAGCATCGATTCCACCAAGTGCCCGCTTGATAGCTCCATGCTCGTCATCGCCGACGCCGAAAAGCCGGTGGCTATCGCGGGCGTCATGGGCGGCCTGAATACAGAGGTTACCGAGGCGACCACCTCCGTGCTGATCGAGTCGGCCCAGTTCGAGCCGCTTTCGATTCGCCGCACCTCGCGCAAGCTTGGCCTGATGAGCGAGAGCAATTACCGCTTCGAGCGGGGCATCGATCCTGTCGGCCTGGAGCAGGCATCTTTGCGGGCATGCCAGTTGATCCTCGATCTGGCTGGCGGCGAGCTGGCCGGGGGAATGATCGACGTATGGGCACAGCCGCATGTTGCGCCCGTGGTTGAATTGCGGCCGCAGCGAACGGCCAAGCTACTGGGCATCGATGTGCCAATCAGCCGGCAGGTGGAGATTTTGACCAGGCTGGGCCTTTCGCCTGAATTGAAGGACGGGTTGATTCGCTGCACGATTCCTTCCTTCCGCCGCGACCAGGGCAGGGAGATCGACCTGATCGAAGAGATCGCCAGGATCGAAGGCTACGACCGCATCCCGGTCGGTTCGCAGGTGACGCACAGGGTGACCCCGCCGGGCAAGACGCAGCGGACGCGGCTGCAAGTGGCCGAGGTGCTGTCTGCGGCTGGTTACGATGAGGCCATGACGTTCACGTTCATTGACCAGGCTGAGGCTGACCTGCTCGGCGAACCTGATGCGCTGCACGTGGATCCCCTGGTCCGCAAGAGCAATAACGTGCTGCGCCCGAGCCTGCTGGCGAGCCTGCTGCGGGCGTGCAAGAATAACCAGGACGCCGGCAACGCGGAGGTGAGCCTGTACGAATTGTCAGCCGTCTTTCCGCCGGCCAAAGCGGGACTGCTGCCGCAGGAGCACATCGAACTGGCGATGGTAAGCTCGCGCGACTTGCGGCAGTTGCGCGGCGCAATCGAGGCTGTGATCGGCCAGGTCAATCCGCATATCAGGCTGGAGTTCGTCGAGGCGGCGGTTGCGGGCCTGGCTGAAGGCTCATCGGCGAGCATTGTTTTGGATGGAAAGGTCATCGGTTCGCTTGGGGTGGTCAGCGCCAAACTGAAGGATTATTATGGCCTGGAGCGCGAATACGCAGCCGGCAGCATGGCCTTTTCGCCGCTGCTGGCGGTGGCTGGGAAGGTGCGGACGTACCAGCCGATCGCCAAGTTCCCGCCCGTGCGGAGAGACCTCTCGCTGGTGGTAGACGAGGATGTGACCTGGCGGCAATTGACGCAGATGATCCAGCAGGTGAATCAGCAGATGCTGGCCGGCGTTGAATACGTGACGACCTACCGCGGCAAGCAGATCCCCCAAGGCAGAAAAAGCGTGACAGCCACGCTGACGTATCAATCGGCGGAAGGCACGCTTCGCAGCAGCCAGGTCGATGAGCAGGTCGCCCAGATCGTCGAGGCAGCCAGGAAGCAGTTTAACGCCGAACTGCGGGCGTGAAGTCATTGCGGATTGCGGACGCCCGAAAAAACCTGCCGCAGAGACGCAGAGGCCGCTGAGAATGATTAAATAAGCTTTTCTCTGTGTTCTCAGCGTCTCTGCGGCGGTTGCTCTGATGCCTGAAGTCTGGAGCCTTCCTTGTCCAAAGCCGCTCCAAAATCGGTTGCGTTACGGGTGCTTAGGCGATTGCGCCAAGCGGGGCACCAGGCTTATTTTGCCGGCGGCTGCGTGCGAGACATGCTGCTGCACCTGCGCAGCACCGACTACGATATCGCCACCGACGCCTCGCCGCAGCAGGTACGCAAACTCTTTCCCCATGTCCTGCTGGTAGGGGCGAAGTTCGGCGTGGCCATGGTGATTCACGAGCGCCAGAAGGTCGAGGTGACCACCTTCCGCACTGACCTGGAGTACACCGATGGCCGCCGGCCTGAAGGGGTAAGGTTTTCCTCGCCGCGCGAAGACGCCCTGCGGCGGGATTTCACCATCAACGGCATGTTTTATGACCCCATCGCCGACGAAGTGATCGATTACGTGGGCGGGCGGGCAGATTTGCAGGCCGGCATTGTCCGTACTATCGGCGAGCCTGCCCAGCGATTCGCCGAGGACTACCTGCGGCTGATTCGCGCGGTGCGGTTTGCGGTGCGGTTTGGCTTTGCCATCGAGCCGGCCACTGCCCAGGCCATCGTCCGTTTCGCGCCGCACATTACCGGCATCAGCGGCGAGCGGATACTCGATGAACTGACGAAGATGCTTTCACGCGAGTCAGCCGGGGAGGCTCTTGCCCTGCTGGAGCAGACGCAATTGGCCCAGGCGATCATCCCGGAGTTGTTCGCGGCGCCGGCGCGTTGGCCGGCGGCTGTGCGCAGGGTTCAGTCCATCCAAGTGCGGCGGGACGCTCTGCTGGCTCTTTCAGCCGTGCTGGCGGAACTGCCGCACAAGGATATTGTGGCCATAACGAGGCGGTGGGGGGCCTCCAACCAGATGCGAGACTGCACGTGCTGGATGGCTGCGCACCTGAATGATTGGGCAAACGCAGCCGACATGCCGCTGTGCGGCTTCAAGCGGTTGCTGGCCAATGCGAATTTCGCCCGGCTGAGCCTGCTGTGGCGGCATGAGGAGAAGGAGCAGCGGCACAGCCAAGCGCAGTCGCGGCGAATCGCCTCGCGCGTGCGTGCGATACCTGCGGAGCAGATCGCGCCGGCCCCGCTTGTCAGCGGCGACGACCTCAAGGCTATGGGCCTGCGCGAAGGCCCCGCCCTGGGCAAGATTCTTCGAGCACTCTACGACGCCCAACTCAACGAGCAGATCACGGATCGCGCAGCCGCGATGGCGGAGGCGCGAAAGATGATCGAGATGGACGGATGAAGATGCACGGCGTCGGGCCACCTTGTTTCGGTACTCATCCAAAAAAGTTGGTCGGAGATGTTTTCTGAAGAAGGGCAGGGTCGGCTGGTCGCCCGGGATGCGTTTACCGCCTGGGGCCAACGGCAAGCACAAAGGCAAGCAACCTTCTGTTGTGGAGAGCCGCCTTACCCGGCACCAGAACGCCGCTCGGGGTAGCTCGCTGGGCTATGTCTTCCTCCGTCCCGGCGGTATCAGCACATATATGCCCTTGCCGTTGGCAATAAAGCGTTAAACGTAAACTTGTCTTGGGCTGGGCTTCAATCGATGCTTTCGCGCCCGGTCGGGAAGTGATATAGTTGCCCTCGCGGCATTGGTATTAGCTCACTTTGGAAGGATCCTCACGGATGGCCAACATGGACGGGTTCGTTCATCTTCACGTACACTCGCACTACTCGCTGCTTGATGGGGCCAGCCTGGTTGAGGACCTCGTCGACCGGGCCAAGGAATTGGGCATGCCGGCCCTGGCCCTGAGCGACCACGGCAACCTCTTCGGGGCGATGGAGTTTTACGACGCCGCAACGCAGGCCGGCATCAAGCCGATCCTCGGCCTGGAGGCGTACATCTCGCCCACCACGCGGCAGGATCGCTCGATGGGCAGCATCGAGAACGCCGCCTATCACCTGCTGCTGCTGGCGATGAACCCCACCGGCTGGTCCAACCTGATGAAGCTCTCCAGCAGGGCATATCTGGAAGGCTTCTACTACCGGCCTCGCGTGGATCGCGAATTACTGTCGCAATTCAACGAAGGCATCATCGCCTGCTCTGCCTGCCTTGGCGGCGAAATTCCCTCAGCCTTCCTTTCAAACCAGCCCAAACGCGCCGCCGAGGTGGCCGGCCAGTACCGCGACATCTTCGGCAAGGATCGCTTCTTCATCGAGCTCCAGAACCAGGGCATTGCCGAGCAGGACCAGGTCAACCCGCTCCTGGTCGAGCTGGCTGGGCAATTGGGCGTTGGCATCGTCGGCACCAATGATGTGCACTTCCTGCGGCGCGAGGACAAGCCCGCCCACGAGGTGCTGACAGCTATCTCCACCGGCAAGACGCTGGCTGACGGCGGGGCGCTGAAGTATTCGCCGGAGCTGTACCTCAAGAGCCCGCAGGAGATGCAGCAGGCCTTCGCAGCCTGGCCGGAGGCTATCGCCAACACGCTCAAGATCGCCGAGATGTGCAACTGCAAGCTTGACCTCTCAGCCAAGCACCTGCCGAGCTTCCGCGCGCCGGATGGGCAAAGCGTCGATGATTACCTTGCCAAGCTGGCGTGGGAGGGCCTGGCACGGCGCTTCAGCGGCGGGGATATTCCCGAGGATTATCGCAAGCGCCTGGAACGGGAGTTGGAGGTCATCAAGAACAAGGGCTTCAGCGCGTACTTCCTGATCGTGTGGGACTTCGTCCGCTACGCCCGCGAGAACAACATACCATGCGCGCCTCGTGGCAGCGGCGTGGGCACGCTGCTGGGCTACGCCCTGTCTATCGCGGATGTTGATCCGATCCGCTATGGCCTGCTCTTCGAGCGGTTCACTGACCCAGCCAGGAAGGAAGCGCCTGACCTCGATATCGACATGTGCCAGGAAGGCCGTGCCAAGGTTATTCGCTACGTCCGCGAGAAGTACGGCCACGTTGCACAGATCATCACCTACGGAACGCTCAAGGCGAAGGCCGTCGTGCGCGACGTGGGGCGGGCGATGGGCATTTCGCTGGCGGAAGTTGACGCCATCGCCAAGAAGGTGCCCGATGCGCTGAACACGACTTTATCCAAGGCGCTGGAGGCTGAGCCGGACCTGAAGCACATGTACGACGAGGACGCACGCGTCCACCAGTTGATCGACTTCGGCATGAAGCTCGAGGGGCTGGCGCGCCACGCCGGCGTCCACGCCGCGGGCGTGATAATCGCGGATGAGCCGCTGGAGAACATCGTCCCGCTGTGCAAGCAGGCTGACAGTGACGACGCCATCACGCAATGGGACGGCCCGACATGCGATCACATCGGCCTGATGAAGATGGACTTCCTGGGCCTGCGGACGCTGACGATCATCCAGCGTGCCCGCGAACTGGTGCGGGCCAGGACCGGCAAGGATTACGACCCCGAGGCCTTGCCGCTGGACGATTCGAAGGTCTACGAGTTGTTCCGCCAGGGCAATACCGACGGCGTGTTCCAGTTTGAATCCGACGGCATGAAGGGCATTCTGACGCAGATGCAGCCGACGCAGATCGAGGACCTCATCGCCGCCAATGCGATGTACCGCCCCGGCCCGATGGAACTTATTCCGGTGTACTGCTCGCGCAAGCACGGCAAGGAGCCGGTGCCCAGCGTTCACAAGCTGGTCGATGACATACTGGCCGAGACCTACGGCATCATGTGCTACCAGGAGCAGGTGATGCAGGTGCTCAACCGCCTGGGCAAGCTGCCGCTCAACCGAGCGCTGACGCTCATCAAGGCCATCAGCAAGAAGAAGGAAAAGCAGATCGCCGAGGAGCGGCCGAACTTCCTGGCCGGCGCGAAGGAAAACGGCATCAGCCAGGACGAGGCCGACGCGCTGTTCGAGTTGATTCTGAAATTCGCCGGGTACGGCTTCAACAAGTCGCACTCGACGCGATATGCGATCATCGCCTACCAGACGGCATATTTTAAGGTTCACTTTCCGCGCGAGTTTCTGGCGGCCACGCTCACGTTTGAAAGCGGCGACACGGACAAGGTCGTCAAGTACATGGCCGAGGCGGCGCGGATGCGTATCAAGATCGCTCCGCCGGATATCAACCTGTGCGACCGCGATTTCACGGTCGATGGCGAGAGCGTGCGGTTTGGCCTGGCGGCGGTCAAGGGCGTCGGCGACAAGGCCGTCGAGGCCATCCTCTCTGGACGAAAGGCCGCCGGCAAGTTCAAGCACCTGTACGATTTCGCCAAGAATGTCGACCTGCGGGCGGTCAATCGCGCGACCATCGAAGCATTGATCAAGTGCGGCGCGTTCGATGCGTTGGGCGCCAGCCGGGCCGCGATGATCGCGGCGCTGGATCACGCGATAGAGCTGGGCCAGGCTGCCAGCGATGATCGCCGCAGCGGGCAGATGAATTTTTTCGCCGGCCTCGGCGGCGGCCAGGAGCCTCCGCCGCGATTCCCCGATGTCGAGCCATGGTCCGAAGCACAGCTCCTGGCGGCGGAGAAGGAGACGCTGGGCTTCTACATCACGTCGCATCCGCTGGTGCATTATGGCCGGGAGCTTGAAAGCCTCTCGACGCCGGAGGGCGTGAAGCTCAGCCGGCTGGACACGATGAGCGACGGCACGCGGATAACCATTGGCTGCATGATTGCGCAGGTCCGTCCGACGGTGACCAAGACCGGCAAGAGCGCCGGCAGGAAGATGGCCATGCTGACGGTGGAAGACCTCACCGGCAAGGGCGACGCGGTGGTCTTCAGCGATGCATACGAAAGGCTGTCGGGCCTGATCCGGCCGGATGCGATGGTGTTCATCGTCGGCACGGTTGACCGCAGGCGCGAACGGCCGAACATTATTGTCGATGAGATTGTTGCTATCGACCTGGCCATCGAGCAGTTGACCGGCATGTTGACGATTCGCGTGCCGGCTGGGTCCGGCGGTGAATTCCTCGCCAGCGTCCGCGATGCGCTGGGCAGGCATCGAGGCGCATGCCCGGTGGTGCTGGAAGTCGTGCCCTCGCTCCGCAGCGACGTCAAGGCGATCCTCCGCACGGACAAGCAGTGGTGCGTCCAGCCCAGCCGCAAGCTGGTTGAGGAACTGGCAGCCATCGTGCGAGAGGAAAACCTGCTTCTCCGGCCGAAGGTCGGCAACGGCAACGGCAATCGGCGCGGCGGTTACAACAAGTTCGCCAACAACAATGCCCCGAGGGGCCTAAGCGGCACAGCCAGCGCGGCTGTCACACGGTTCAACTAGGAAGAAGCGTTTTACCACAAAGACACGAAGAGACAGCAACCGAATTGGTGGTGCTAAGAAACGAATTATCATTGTCCTGAGCGCGCGGGCTGTACGGCCTGAAGGGCCGGCATGTGGAAGCCCAGGCTGAAGCGAAGCCCGCAGGGCGGAGCGCAGGCCTGGGAAAGATGGATGAAATGATTCAGCCCTTAAGGGGCGCGATCGGGCACACGGATTTCGCCCCTTCAGGGCTCATCATCTTGGCGCTCGCACCCAGGCCTGCGCTGTGCTCCGGCCTGGACTTCCATATTACGGGCCCTTGGCCCTGACAACGGCAAGATACGGACACGAAGGTATTCTCTTGGAGCATGTTCTTTATGCTTTCGTGCCGTTTTTGTGATGTCTGCTGTCGTTCTTTGTGTCTTCGTGCCTTTGTGGTGACGTCGGTCGTCGTGTCGTTGTGGTTACGTCTTGTTGCTTTGCTTCTGTTCCCAGGCTCGAAGGGCCTGCGGCGCACGGCTGTAGATCGGCAATAGTTGGTGGTAATCCGTAAATTGGCCGGCCTGGGCCAGTTGCCGGCCGACCGCCCACACCCCCTCAGCCGTTGGGAAGTTCAGGGGCGAGTCGTCCGACAACATGCGAATGCCTTCACCAGGAAGCCCCCTGCGGAAGCAGGGGGATGCAGGCGGGACGCCTGCACCACAGGCAGGCGTGACGCCCGCACCACAAACAGCCT
>CAYQJH010000093.1:0-14051 GCA_964417755.1 uncultured Planctomycetaceae bacterium | reverse complement strand
AGACAAACGGCATTGGCGCGGTCTTGGCATGAAACTGGTGGCCATCGCCTTGAATTCGCAGCGTCCCTTGCGTGTCGGCTGAGCGAGCCAGGTACGCCATCGCAATGACCTTGCCCATTGCGGGACTGAAAGTGGCGCTGGTTATGGCGCCGATTTCATTGCCGGCGGCGTCAAGCACGGCGTCGCCCAGGCGAGGAATTGCGGGGGCAAACGATATCTCGCCGACCACCTCCACCAACAGGCCGGCCCGCACGCGCGCCGTAGGCCGCACGGCAAGCTCCCTCAGCGCGGAAGCGCCGACAAAATCATGGTCGAGGCACACCAACTCGTCCAGGCCGGCTGTGTAGGGGTCGATCGTCTCGTTGATCTCATGCCCGTAAACCGGCAGGCTCGCCTCCACGCGGAGCACGTCCAGCGCCCAGACGCCCGTCGGCCGGAGGGCATTTGCGCCGGCCTTCTCGGTGATGTACCGCCAAGCCTGACTGGCAAAGAGATTCGGCAGCGTCACCTGCAGGCCCCAGACGCCAGCGAAATCGACCCGGGCGACAATGTAGCTGGCAAGCATGAAACTGCCCAGCCTGCCCGAACCAATCGGCAACTGCGAGACCTTCTCCGGCAGGAACTGATCCAGAATGCCCCCAGCCGCCGGGCCGGCCACGCCCAGCATGGCCGTCCTGGTCGTCTGGTCGTCCACCTTCGCCGCCAGGCCCTCGGCTGCCTGCTGGAGAATCTCCATCACCTTAAGGCGATTGGTTGCGCTGGTCTGAAGCACCCAGAAATCTGCCAGCCGCACGAGGTGGCAAAGGTCGATGATCCCACCGCGATCGTTCAGCAGAAGCGTCTGGGCAACTGTGTCATCCTGCTGGCGGGCCACATCGTGGCTGCACAGCCTTTCGAGCAGCTTCAGGGAGTCATCGCCACGGATCCTCAGCCTGCCCAGGGGCGTCAGGTCGAAGACGCCGGCGCGGCTGCGAACTTCGTTGGCCTCATCCACCACCCCCCGATAGGCCAAGGGCATTTCCCAGCCGGCCACTTCGCCCATGCGGGCGCCGAGCGCCAACTGCTTCTCATAGAGCGGACTGTGAAGGAGGTCCTCTGTCATGGTGAAGTAGTTTAGCACTTGAAGAAACAGCGAGCCATAGACTTCGTCGGCCGAAGTTCAGGTGGCTTGCTCTGTTATTGTTGCTGGCTGTTCCTGAAGCCCGAGGTCTGAAGCCTGAAGCCTGTGTCATATATCTTGCACAATCTTTCCGCTACTCGTATGCTTTCCGGAGGTTCAACAAACAGTCGCCGCACTGAATTGCCGCGTGTCTAGGGCTACATATTCAATAGAGGATTCGTCATGCAAACACTATCAATCTGCTGGAAGACGCGTTTTGTTGTTGTCCTGGCTGCCGGTGTGCTTATCCAGGCAGCGCCGCGGCTTGCCGGCGCCGAAAACTTGCTGAAAAACCCCTCCTTCGAGCAGACCTGCCGACCTAATGAAGCCGGCGTGCAGTTTACGGACTGGTCTGGCCAGGTCGACCACCGCCGCCCGGGGGCTGTCAACGGCTTCCCCAACGGCTATCTCGACCGCAATCCGGACTTGTTCCTGGTGGGCAATATCGCCCACAGCGGCAAGACATCCTTCGAGATGATGGGCGAGCAAGGCAGCAACCTGCGCCTGCTCTCGCCGGAGATTTCGCTTAAGAGCGGCCGGTACCGCCTGAGCATGTTCCTGCGCGGACTGACCATCGGCAAGACGAAGGACGGCAAGCAGCTTGAGCTTTCGATTGCACCCGAGCAGGTGATTGACCTCAAGAAGGACGGCACGTTCGGGTGGACGCAACTTACTTATGTCTTCGACGCCGCCGATAACGCCAAACCCTTCCAGCTTGCGGTGGGCATGGTTTCTTCCGGCTGGCTGTGGGTGGACGACGTGAGCCTGGAGGCCGTCGATGCCGCCACGCCACTGACCAAAGAGCCTGCCTGGGGCAAGGAAGAATCGCCAATTGCATCGCCGGCCAACCTTGGCGCCGATGCAGCCAACTGCCCGCAGTGCGGCACGCTGAGCGCACAGCCTGAGAAGCAGTGCTATGCATGTGGCCAGGAGCTGGTCATTGATGAGGTCAAGTGGCCCAAGGTCAAGATGCTGGCCGACCTTGAGGGCCTGAAGATCAGCGGGGTAAAGCCTGCCGACGACAGCCCGCTGGGCAAGGGCGCTCTGCGCGGCAGCAATTTCACAGCCGCCGGCACGACGATGGACCTCTCGCGGTATGACTACCTGGCTGTGGATGTCTTCAACAGCGGGAAGGAGTTCATCCGTCTGTCCGTGGCGATCTCCGATGTCATGAGCGACGACTACTGGACGAATCTCAACACGACGGTAGCTGTCCCGCCGGGCGCCAGCGTCATCCGCGTTCCGCTGGATTCCTATCTTGGCGAAAAATCCCGCCCCGGGCGCACTCTCATGCGCGGCCAAGTGAAGAGCCTGAACATCTCCGGCCGAGGCCAGATCGATTTCCTCAATCCGCGGGTCGAACGAGCTGACGCCGGCGCGGTGGCCTTTGCGGGCCTGCGGGCGTTTGATTTCGGGCCGCTTCAATCCAGCGTGATGCCCGGCTTCAAAGAGGTGACCTCGGCGATGGCGTACGAGCCGACGCGCGGCTTTGGCTGGGAGAATGCCGACATTGTTCGGGCCGCGACGGCCTTGCAGCCGGACGCATTGTACCAGGACTGGATCAACGTCCAGAAGGGAGGCTTCCGCGTGGACTTGCCCAATGGCAAGTACCACGTGATCATGAATCTGGACATGCCGGCGGCCTACTGGGGCCAGATGGAAAATTACACGCAGCGAGTCGTCAAGGCCAACGGCAAGGTGGCTGTAGACGACAAGATGGATCTGCCCACATTCATCAAGAACTACTTCCGAAATGCGCACAGTGAAGACCTGCCCGGCCAGGACGTCTTCAAGAAATATGGCGACTCGATCTTCACGCCCAAGCAGTTCGATGTTGAAGTCACCGATGGCAAGCTCGTGCTGGATTTTGACGGGCTTGACTATGCCAACAGCCTCTCTGCCCTTGTGATCTACCCAGCCGACAAGGCCCAGCAAGGGCAGAAGTTCTGGGATTGGGTCGGCCAGCAGCGCCGAGGCCAGTTCGAGGACCACTTCCACTTTATCGAGCCGAAGCGTACCGCCCCGCCGGCGGAGGGCTATGTCCTCTTTTCTCGCGGCATGATGCCTAGCGTTGGCCCGCTGGAAGGTCCCTCCGCCAGCGATGCGATCCCAGCAGACGGCTTGAAGCAGAGCCTGGCCATCGGCGAGGAATCGCCGGTGGTTTTCAGCCTGCAGCCAAGCGGCGACCTGGGGCCTGTCGAGGTAGTCGTCAGCGACTTGTCCGCCGCGGACAAGGCCAAGCTTCCTGCCTCCGCCGTTCGAGTGGGCTATCTGGATTATCGCCTCAACCGGGCGTGGTCGGAGGGCACCGGCTATTCAGTTGCGCCGCGATATTGGCAGGAAGGCCCGGCGCCGGCTGGCAACGTCACGCGGACGTTCTGGATTCGCGTGAAGATTCCCGCCGGCACGACAGCGGGCCAGTACGCGGGCACGATCACAGTCAAGCCCGCCAAGGCTGATGCCAAGACGATTCCGCTGACTATCCGCGTGCTGAACTTCACGCTCGATCCGATCACCGACGTGGAGGTTGGCTCATGGGGCAGCGGCTTCCGCCTGCCGTGGACCTGCCAGGCCAGCGACGAAGTTGAACAGTGGAAGTGGGAGATGTTCGACCGCGCCCTGACGGCAATTCGCGAGGCCGGCTGCACGAGCTTCTCGGGCAGGCCTTCGCTGAAGGTTACAGCCAAGGATGGCAAGATCACGCTTCACACCGAGATGGCGGACAAGGAGATGGCCCTGATTCGTCAGAAGGGCTTTACGATGGCAATCGGTGCATATGGCACACAATTTGAGCTGCCATATGAGATCACCGAGAGCGACGACCTGCCGGATGTTCGCTCAGCCAAGGCGGCAGGATTTACTGACATGGAATCGTTCCTGAAGGCATTGTGGACGGCGGTGGACCAACATGCGATCGAGAAGAACTGGGTGCCGGTGATATGGTCGCTGTGCGACGAGCCGCTTGAAGGCGCGGGCATGAGAAGCGCCATTGCCAATGCCAATGCCCACCGCGCCATCAGCGGCGACTTGAAGAGGACCATGTTCATTGGCGATACCTCGCTGACGAAGGACAACGCACGTGGGCAGATCATGGACCTGATCAAGGCCTTGCCTGTAATCACCGTCAACCTGCATGACGAGGTAGGCATCAAGGCGATGAAGGATGCAGGCAGCAGGTTCTCGTTCTACAACGGCGGCAATCGCTGGACGATGGGCAGGTACATGAAGATGCTGGTAGCCAAGCACCAGATGATGTACCGCCTGATCTGGCACTTCAACGCCATCAAGGGCGACCCGTACGGCGCACTGGACAGCCGCGAGGACGATTACTGCTGGTTTAACACCGACGAGAAGCAGACCATGGTGCCGTCGGTGTTCTTCCTCCAGACGGTGATAGCGGGGCTTAATGACTACCGCTATTTCTCGACCCTGGAACGCCTGCTGAAGGAAAAGCCCGATCATCCCGCCGCTGCCGAGGCCAGGAAGGTCTTCGATGATATGATGAACCTGACTCCCGGCAAAGACAGAGATAATTTCGGCGACTTCGACAAGGACCGTGCAGTTGTAACAGCAGCCATCGAATCAATGATGAAGTAATTGCCAACCCGGCTGCTCCTTCGTGCGGTTCGAGCAATCCGCGGACGAGTCGTGCGTGAGCGACCTGTTCTTCCATTGCGAGAAGAACAGGCCGCTCACACTCTTTCCGCCAATACGAAATCGGGCATGCCATCCGGCTGCGTCTCGATTACAATAGCGCAATCATGAGTTTGCCAATTGTTGCGATTGTGGGCCGGCCTAATGTCGGCAAGAGCAGCCTGCTCAATGCCCTGGTGGGGCGGCGGATATCGATCGTCGACGCCATGCCCGGCGTGACGCGGGATCGCATCTCGGCGCCTTGCCCGCTTTCCAGCGCCGAGGATGCCAAGTACATCGAGCTGATCGACACCGGCGGGATGGGCATAGAAGACAAGGACGAGCTGACCGATCACGTCGAGCAGCAGATCCAGTACGCCATCGAGTCGGCTGTGCTGATTGTCTTTCTGGTCGATGCTCGCGAGGGCGTTACCACGCTGGACAGGCACGTGGCCCAGCGCCTGCGAAAGCAGGACAAGCCTGTCATCCTGGTAGCCAACAAGTTCGACCAGGAGAACATGCCCAGCGAAGTCCACGAGATGCAGGCCCTGGGATTCGGCGAGCCGCTGAGGGTCTCCGCCAAGCACCTGGTCGGCAGAAGCGACCTGCTGGAAACCATCGAGACCAGGCTGCAAGAACTTGGCCAGGCCGCCGCCGACGCTCCGGCGGCGACGATGAAACTGGCGATTGTCGGCAAGCGAAACGCCGGCAAGAGCACGTTCATCAATGCCCTGGCTGGCTCGCAGCGGGTGATCGTCTCGGAGAAGCCCGGCACCACGCGCGACAGCATCGACGTGACGATTGAGATGGAAGGCAAGACGTTCACGGTCATCGACACTGCCGGCGCTCAGAAGCGCAAGAGCCTCGCCGGCGACATCGAGTTCTACAGCTATCACCGGGCGATGCGGTCGATCCGCCGGGCCGACGTGGTGGCGCTGATGATCGACGCATCGCTGCCGGTCTCGCAGGTGGACAAGGACCTGGCCGGCGAGATCGCCAAGGAATACAAACCCGTCGTCCTGGTGGTAAACAAGTGGGACCTGGCCAAGGGCGAGCTGGCTGGCGAAGACTACCAGGAGTATTTCGACAAGGTCTTTCCGGGCCTATCTTATGCGCCGATCAGCCTGACTTCCGCTGCCACCGGGCAAAATGTGCAGCAGACGGTTCATCTGGCTGAGCAGCTTTTCGAGCAGGCCAACACCCGCGTGCCGACAGCCAGGCTGAACGAGGCTGTCGCAGAAGTGCTGCAGCATCGCGGGCCCAGCCACAAGGCGGGCACAAAGGTGCCAAAGCTTCTTTACGTCTCGCAGATTTCGACGGCCCCGCCGACCATCGTCTGCTTCGTCAACGACGTGCGCAGCTTCGACCACCAATACGAGCGATTCCTCATCAACCAGCTTCGCAGCCGGCTGCCATTCGCGGAAGTGCCGATCCGGCTGATATTCCGCGGCCGGCGGAAGGCTGAGGAGCAGGAGTAAGCACCCTGGAGTGCGGTGACAAAGCCCCGCAAGGGGCGGCGGCACCGCTTTGGCTGGGGCTGCATAGCGGTTAGCAGCCTGGCAAACCCGGCTGAAGCCTTGGCGATTCAAGGCAAAGCGGCGTCCCAGCCGCCGCAGTCCAAAGATGCGCCGTCGTAAGGATTCGCCCCGCTTGAGATTCCCGGCCGAATTGTTATTCTACGTCGATAGCATAGATCCAAGAAGACAGCTGCATGCTTGAAGGCGGCTGAACAGTCACGGACAACAATCATGGATGAACAAACGCAAGAGCCGGCGGACGGCGCGGGCGCGGCGGATGACTTCGAACAGGGCCCCAATCGCTTAATCTCCGATGAAGAGAAGGACGTGCCGGTCGAGGATGCCGCCGAGCAGCCTTCTCAAGGCCAGGAGTCGCCTGAGTGCATTCATTCTGCGGATGAACCAGCCGATGGCAATGAGGCCGCGGAAGAGCAGGACATTTCAGCCGCCGTAGAGGCTGTGCTCTTTGCAACTGACACACCGCTGACAGCCGCCAAGATCGCCCAGGTAACGAAGGCTCCGACTCAGCGAGCGGTCAAGGAAGTCATCGCTGCGCTGAACATCAAGTATGAGCAGATGGCCTGCGCGTTTCGCATCGAGGGCATCGCCGGCGGCTACCAGATGCTCACCCAGCCGCAATTCAGCGAGGTCCTGGGCAGGCTATTTCGCGTGCGGAGCGAGACAAAGCTCTCGGCGGCGGCCTTGGAGACGCTGTCCATTGTGGCCTACCGCCAGCCGATCCTGCGCGCGGATATCGAGTCCATCCGTGGTGTAGCCAGCGGCGAGATGCTGCGCAGCCTGATGGACCGCCAACTGGTCAAGATCGTCGGGCGCGCCGAGGTGCTCGGCCGGCCGATGCTCTACGGCACGACGCGAAGATTCCTGGAGATTTTCGGCCTGGCGAGCCTCGAAGACCTGCCCAGAGTGGAAGAACTCCGCGGCGGCAACAAGTCCGCGCCGCAGGCAGTGGAAAGACCTAATCCTGGTACTGCGGACACATCCGCACAGACGCCGGCCAAAACGGCCGAAACCGATTCGGCGGCCCAACCCATACAAGCACCCATAGAACGAGACGCCGCGCAACATACTGCACCACCGGAAGCCGTGATGGCGCCTGACGCTGGCCATGGCAAAGAAGGAAGCGACCAATAGAGACATTTACCGTCGTTTCAGAATGTCCCTGCACAGTCTTATATTCCTCTCCTGCTGCGCAGACCAGCGATGCTCCGGATGAGCTGAAGTGTATGCTCCAACAGCTTGAACTATCGTCTGGCAGATCAGGCGAATTTCTTGACGGCTTTGGCCCCAAGCGTACTTGCACTGCATCTGGTCCCAGAAGTTGGTCAAGTTCAGCAGTTGGTGCCACGCGGTTTGAACCGCAGGCGAGGTGGACGGTTCGGTTGAGCTCATATATGGAGGCGGCGCGGTGGTTCCCACAATATGCGGCTTGGCGAGGGCGGCAACGGGATAATTGGGCCCATCAGTGTGGTTCGAATAGGTTAGTCGCAGCCCCGCCCCGTTATCTTGACCAGTCCCGTAGAACATCGGATCCACACCTGGACTGAAGACGGCAAATCCATTGAAGTCACTCTTTACGAACGTCAGCAACCATCCATAGAAGAGCCAAGTACTATCTTCGGGAACGAAAAGAGTTGGATTCCTCTCATCGACAAACTCGATGAAGCATCTCTCAACGTGGTCCGTCTTGACACTCTCCGGATGGCAGACGGCTACAAGCATATGCACCCATCCCGTAGTAAGGACCATAGAGACAGCTACGGACTTTTGGTTGGTTGGCACTCCCGCCATCTCAAGTGGAATTCGCCTGCTCTGGTAGTCGACCTCTTTCCAGCATCCCGTGCCAAGTAACGCCCAGATAAGAGCAATCGGGATGACAATTCTCCACCCAACCATAGCCACCTCCCGCTGTAGTTGAAGCAGAAACTAACGTATGACCAGACCAACAGCAATGATCTTCTCAATTGTCGGAAAACGAACACCCCCAAGCGAGCAATAGCGTCGCTTGGGGGTGGCACATTTTCTTTCAATGTCTTGCTCAGCGGTCTCCGCGTCTCAGCGGCTGCTGTTGCCGTTAAACCGCAATCCGCAAATCCGCAACTCGCAATGAGGTTACTCCGCTTCCTGCGTCGTCGGCGGCGTGGGGTCCTTGATTGCCAGGATTTCCGGGGCGATTTCAATCTTGCACTTCTTGGCGGCGAACTCGAACAGCTCGTTTTCCATCGTTGTCATCAGGGCCTTGCCGGCAGTCTGCTTGGCAACCTCCGCCGGCATCGTCGTCGTGCCGGGGGTCCGCTTGGTGACCTTGATCACGTGGAAGCCGGCCTGGGTGCGAATGATGGGGCTCAGTTCGTCGCCCTTAAGAGCGAAGGCTGCGATGGAGAACGACGGCAGCATCCCCTCGAAATCGAACTCGCCGAGGTCGCCGCCCTTTTCCTTTGACGGGCAGTCGGAAACCTTGGCAGCGACCTCCTCAAACGTCGCCTTGCCGGCCTTGATGTCCGCAACAGCCTGCTCAAGTTTTTCCCGGGCCTGCGCCTGCTGAGCGCTGGTGGCGAACGGCCGGCACGAGACCAGGATGTGGCTGGCCGTCAGAGATGAACCGTCGAAATATCCCGGGTGCTCCTTGATGTAAGCGTTGACCTTTTCATCAGCCGTCATTTCCTTGATGAGCTTCGAGAGGCGCACCTGCGTGCGAATCCGCTGGTCGGTGATGCCTCGCAAGGACATGAATTGCTCAACGCTTGTGTTCTCTGCCGCGGCGGCCTTGGCGATAAGGTCCTGCTGCTCCTTCATCTCGGCGTCGCTGACATCGATGTTCTTGGTGGCCATGAATGCGTTGAACACTTCCTGTTGCACCAGGCTGTAGGTGATCTCGCGGCGGACCACATCCATCTGGGCCTCGGGTATGGGCTGCATGACCGTGATAGAGTCGAGTACTTTCTGCACTTGCTGAGCCGTGATCTGGACGTCGCCAACGCTGGCGACAACAGCCGGCATGCTCATGCTGGCGGGTTTGCTGGCAGGCGCGGTGGCAGTGGTTGGGGCTGAAGCGGGTGCGGAAGCGGTAGTCTGGGCCAAAGCGACAGCAGCCGCGCAGAGCAGTACCATTGCGGAAACGGCGAGGGAAGATTTCACCTGAAACTCCTTCGAAGACAAAGGCCCGGGGCCATCGCTCCAGGCCGGCAATCCTTCGTGTCATCGGACACAAGCGGATAATCAAAGCAATCAAACAGGCATAAGTCTAGCAAAAAGCCTGAACCGAAACAAACGCATGTCGAGGGGGTTAAATTTGGGGTGTGCTCAGATTTCATGGCAGGGCCAAAAGGACTATCGAAGGCACAGAGATATCTATCGAACGTCTGCTCTTGGGTTCGACGGATACTTCAATCTCTTTAGTCAACACAGGGAATCAAAGACAATGAATTGTCTTTGATTTTGTGCCTTCGCCAGTCCTTTTTGCCCTGCCGGTAAGTCTTGTAAAACCATTGCGGCAGGAGATAATAACCTCGCTCGCCAACATCGTGAAAACCCTTCACCGGAGATAATCATGGAACGTCTGGCTCATTTTGTAAAGCATCAACTAGTCATCCTGGTAGCCATGTGCCTTGCTATCGCTTCTGTTGCAACGGCCCGCACCGCTCGCGTGGGAGAATGCACGCCGGCGGCCTCGGCGCCAAAACTCGACGGCAAGCTGGGCGACGACTGCTGGAAATCGGCATCGACAATAACCGACTTCCTGCTGGACAGCGGGCGCGGCTTGGCGAGCGATACAACCATCGTCCGAGCGTGCTTTGACGGCGAGAACCTCTACCTCGGCATCGAGTGCCTCGAAAGCAACATGGCCGGCGTGAAGGCTGCCGAAACCAAGCATGATTCGCCCATTTATGGCGATGACGATATCGAGCTCTTCTTCGACACCCTCGGCGACGGGCGGGCATATTATCAGTTCCTGTTCAACACGCTGGGGACCAAGGGCGAATCGCTGACCGGCGGGCAGGATTGGGATTGCGACTGGACGGTCGCGGTGGACAAGCAGAAGGACCGATGGACGGCTGAGGTCTCCATTCCGCTGAAGGTGCTTGGCGAGGCGAAGGAAGGCAGCGCGTGGGGCTTCAACATCGGACGCGGACAGCCAGGCAAGGGCGATTTCTCATCCTTCGCTGGCATTGCCGGCAGATGGTCGGCCCCGGAGCAGTTCGCAACTTTGAAATTCGTCCCCAAGGCCAGCGGACAGGGCCGGTTGTTTGCCGAGCGTGTCGGCTACAAGGTTTGGGCGCTTCACCCACAGCAGGCGCTGAGCCTGGTGAATCTGCCGGATGCATCTCAGGAATACGCCAACGCCTTCGCTACCGCAGGCGAATACGCGCCCTTTACCTTCCATGTGCTGAACCTCGAATCAGCCAAGACGCTGGCGGTGAAAGCTTCGGCGAGCGACTTTGTCGGCCCGGATGGTCAGAAGCTGACCGTGCCGGTCTCAGCATGGTTGTATATCTACCCCAGGCTTTCGGGCAATTACGAGTCGGAGTTTCTCGGCGAGGGCGACAGCATTCAGTTGCTGCCCGGGCAGCGCGGCGGATTCTGGCTGGACTTCAAGGTTCCCGAGGGCACCAAGAGCGGCCTTTACAAGGCGACGGTGACGCTGGATTTGGCTGGCAAAAAGGAGACGCGCGAGCTGAGCCTGCTGGTGCTGCCCTTCACGCTGGATGCAAACCCGACAAGCTGCGGCTTCCATACGCCCAAGGATCGCAACGACAAGATGCTGGCCGAGTCGATGGTGCTGATGCGCGAGCACGGCATGACGACCTTCGCGCCCTACGGGGGCTGGCAAGGCCCGGCTGGCATCAAGCAGTATGTCGATCTTCGCAAGCAGTACGGCTTTACCGGTAAGGCCATCTACGCCGACACCTGCATGGGCGAGGGCGACATTCTTGCAGCCAACATGCACCTGCCCAAGCAAGGGCCGGCATCCTTGCAGAAGGGGCGATGCTACGTCGCCAACGACGCCTTCAAGGCCCGTTACGTCGCCAAGATGAAGGAGTATTACGACGAGGCCGTCAGCGCCGGTGTGCCGGAGATGAGCTTCTCCATCGGCGATGAGCTGACCAATGACGGCTACCACGCCGCACTGCATTCAATCGAGCGGGCCAAGATCCTGCGTGAGGGCCTGCCCAAGATGGTGCTGACCACTGACACCAACGGCTATACCGAGGCTGCCGGCACGAGCAAGTATCTTAGCTGTGTCGGAGTTAATGACGGCTGGGACGGCCCGGACAACCACAACAACGGGGTTCGCATCCTGACGCTGCCGGTGATGAAAGAGATCCGCGGCAATGGCTGCGGCATTGAGTTCGTCAATACCGGCACAGACCGGTTCTCGTTCGGCCTTTACCTCTGGCGGATGACCCGCTGGGGCGTGCAGTCCAAAATCGAGTGGATATGGTGTTCCGACCGGCTGGAGCCGGGATGGATGAACGTCTATCGCGAGCATCTGACAGATGGCAAGCCCAATGGCAAGGCAATCGACCCGTACCAGCCGCCGCCGGCTGAGTGGAAGACATTCGTCACCGTGGGCCTGAAGCAGGCACGCATGGGCACCTACGACAGCCGATACATGGCCACGCTGGAAAATGCCCTCAAGCAGAAGGACAGCGCCAACGCCAAAGCCTTCTTGGATGAAGTGATGGCGCAGATTCCGCTGCCGCTGGCGGAGGCAAAGAGCAGCGGCTGGGTAAGTTCGAGATGCGATGTGGCTCGATGGCTGGCGGCCAGGCACATCATGGATATCAAAGGCTTGAGCACCCCGGCCGCCCAGGCTGCGACGAAGACCGATGCGGCCGCGGCTCTGGAGCCGGTCGCCAACTGGTCGACCGCCGACCGAACGCGGACGTTCATCCGCCACAAGACCCGGTCTTTTGTTTCCGTGCCGGCAGGGGCTGAGCCGAAGCTGGACGGCGTGCTGGACGAAAAGGCCTGGCAGGATGCGCAGCTTATTACCGGAGCATACCGCGACAGCGATCTCTCGCTGGTAAATGGCATGATGTCCGTGCGGGTCATTCATAGCGATAAGGGCGTGTTCCTTGGCATCTCCAGCCAGGAGCCGCAAGTGGAGAAGATGTCCTTCGGCACCAAGGGCGACGACGATGCTGGCCTGTGGCAAGTGGATGACATGGAGCTCTTCTTTGCGCCGGAGGAAGGCGGCGAGTACTATCATCTCATCTACGACGCCAAGGGCACGCGATGCGATTATAAAAAGCACGAGATTGCCTGGAATGGCCAGTGGAATGTAGCCTGCCAGATCAAGGACAAGCAGTGGACGTCGGAGGTGTTCCTGCCGTACTCCACCTTCGGCGGCCAGGGCAAGTCCTGGAAGATCTTTGTCGGACGAGGCAGCCCGACCCGGGGCGAGTTCTACGGCATCATGCCCATCAAGGGCTCATGGCATGACGTTTCGCAATTTGGCACGCTGCACTTCCTGACCAAGAGCCCCGGCGATGCGCACATGCACGACCTGGACTTCGGCCAGTTGAAGGCCGGCGACAATGCACTGGCCATCAAGATCACCAATCCGCGGAGGGACAAGTTCACGGGCGAAGTGCTGCTGACGCTGGCTGATGGACAGACGAAGACGACTAAACTCTCCGCGGACAGCGGCGCGACAGCCGACGTGAGCATTCCGTACAAGGTGGAACTGGCCGGCTCTCAGGAACTGACGCTGGCTTTGCAGGAGTCTTCCGGCATGGTTTGCGACATGCAGGCTTTTAGCGCGCAGGTGCCAGAGGTAATGCGGCTGTCGTTGGACGGCGAGTCGATGATGACCTTTGCCCGCACGATCCGCGGCAATATTGCCATCGACATGGCGAAGGAAGAACTTGCGGGCTGTTCATTGGAACTGGAGCTTGCTGCCTCGCAGGCCGCCGCCGCAAAGCCTGTGATCTTCGACAAGGTTGAAGGCAACCGGCTTGGCTTCTCGCTGAAATGTGCCGCTCTGCCGGCTGGCAAATACACGCTGACGGCCCGGCTGAAGAAAGGCTCGGGCATTTCGGTTCAGCGAGAAATAACGCTCTTCCTGGCCGACGCCCCGGTAAGTTCAGTTTCGTCCAAGTAGATTTTGCAGTAGAAAGCCCCGTTCGGAAGCATGGAGACCTGCACGCGAAGGCATGCGGTCGCCGGCCTTCCGGCCGGGACTTTCGCTTTACTGCCGAGGCATTATCCAAGGTGTTACCACGCCGCTGGTTTGTTACTATGGTGGCCATGGCTCGGCGGCATCTGACATTTTCCGGTGGGATTGAGCTGGCGGACGAGAAGCACTTTACACTTCATTCCGCCATTACACCCGCGGCTGTGCCGCGTCGGCTGGCTGTTCCGCTGATGCCCTTCGGGCCCCAGGGCCCGCAGACCCAACTGAGCGTGGATATTGGCTCGAAGGTACGGGCCGGCGATGTCATCGCCACGATTCACGCACAGGACTTGCCTGCTTCAGACGAAGCTAGCCAGGAAATGGCCGCCGCGCCGCGGGACGTTGGCGTCCGTGCGCCGCTTGATGGCATCGTAGCTGGGCTAGTCACTGCCAAAATTGCCGCGTCCGATGGTTTTGCCGTCGTGCCGGCAGTAGAGATGATCGAGCTTTCAGCCCCGGCCAGCTTTGGCCCGGCCAAGGCAGATTTCGATTGGTCTAATAGCTTGCCGCAGGAACTCCGCCAACGCATAACAGCCGCCGGCTT
>CAYQJH010000092.1:0-14083 GCA_964417755.1 uncultured Planctomycetaceae bacterium | reverse complement strand
AGCGATACTTTTAGGAGTTGACGTATGGCACGCGTAGTCCAACGACGGTCCAATCCCCCCTATGTCCTGATCCTGATGGTCTTCCTGATGCTGGTTGCCGCCGCTATGGCGGTGTACTTCTACACGAGCATGGACAAGGCGATCAAGGATCGCGATACAGCCAGGGAGGCCAATGCCCTGCTTGTAACAAATGACCTGAGCGATCCTGCCATTGTTGCCCTGCGCGACGCCGCAGCCAAGAGCAACGGCCGTCTGAGCGTTGTGGGGCAACTCAAGCAGCAGGTCCAGATGCTGGCGATGGCTATCAGCCCAAGCAACCGTACCTATGCCGGGGCGATGGCAATCGTCGATGAGCACAGCAAGAAGTACGGCGCCGAGGGCCTGGTAGCACAGGTTGAGCAGGCACAGAGCAAGATCGATGAACTTCAGAAACAGACTCAGAAGCTCAACGAAGATCTGGCCGCGGCCATGGAAGAAAAGAACAACGCCATCTCGCAGATTCAGAAGATGGCTGACACCCAGAAAACGGAATTTGCGAACTTCGACACGAAACTTCAAGACCTGACCCGCAAGGCCTCCGAAAGCGACACCGAATATCAGAAGCGCCTTGCGGATATTCGCACCGAGGTCGATAAGAAGATCGAGGAATACGGCAAGAACATCAACGAGAAGACCGCCCTGATAAGCAAGCTGCAGGAAGAGATTGCCAAGTCGGGGCGGACCATCGAGGAGCAGAAGGCCCGCATTCGCGAGCTGGAAGGCAAGGCCGGGCCGGCCAGCGTGGTCGTTCGGCCTGACGGCAAGATCACCAAGGTCGTCGAGGGCGACAAGGTCTGCTACATTAACATCGGCGCCAACGACCGCGTCGCGCCTGGCATGACGTTCGCGGTTTACTCGGCGGCGACTTTCGGCGAAAACGCCGTGCCCAAGGCCACCATCAAGGTCAATCGCCCCAACAGCGTCACCAGCGAATGCCTGATCATCAAGGAAGACAATCGCGACCCGATCTCGGCCGATGACGTGGTGTCTACCCTGGCGTTCGATTCAATGCGTGATCAGACGTTCATCATCGAGGGAATGTTCGACCTGCGTGGAAACGGCAGGCCCGAAGAATCCAGCACAGCGGCCGTCAAGGACATGGTCTCCCGCAGCGGCAGCAAGGTTACCGATACGCTCGACAGCCAGGTGGACTTTGTGGTGCTGGGCGAGCCGCCGGTGCGCCCGCCCAAGCCGGCCGAAGGAGCCGACCCGCAGGCCGAGAAGCTCTTCCGCGACAAGGAAAAGGAAGTCCAGCGTTACAACGAGATTTCTTCAAAGGCCAGGGAGATGAAGATCCCCGTTCTCAACGGCAATCGCTTCCTGATGATGGTCGGCTACGGATCGCCAGGCAAGTAACTGCGGCGCAGGAATAGAAAGGTTCAAGAATGGGCAGCCGATCGGCTGCCCATTTCCATTTCAGGATCAAACGGAAGATGGAAAGGCAAACAACGAACCGCGGAATATCGATTAATAGAACCGCAGAATAATGAAGTGACGATGCAAGGCTGTTTTTGTTGTTGCCGTTCCTTCGTGATTCTGCGGTTGAACGTTGGATATTCGATATTCGTCGTTTCTTCTCGGTCTTGAGGCGCTGCGGCATTCGGCCTCCCCTACCGCAGCCTTGGCAAACCGCGTCTCACGGCACTCGCTCGAGCACGAACTTCCTGCTCTGCCGGCCGGTATGTGTGATCGTTATCTGCCATCGCGGGCGGGGCAGATACTGGCCGGCACGGTCGGCCCATTCCACCAGGACAATTCCCTGGGCAAGCATCTCGTCAATGCCCAGTTGCGCAAGCTCGCGAGGCGGATCGCTCAGGCGGTAGAGGTCGATGTGGAAGACGGTGAGCCTGGCGTGGTATTCCTGCACAAGCACGAATGTGGGGCTGGAGACAACGCGCTCGTCCTTCAGGCCGAGCCCTACCGCAATGCCTCGCACCAGGGCTGTCTTGCCAGCCCCCAGGTCGCCGACCAACGCAACGCAATCGCCGCAGCCCAGGCGCTGGGCAAGCTTCATGCCCAAGGCCTTCGTGCCGGCGGGGCTTGAGGTGGTGAATGTCTCGGCAGGTATCATCACAGCCTTGCTGTACTGGGGGGCAGGCGTCTCGCCTGCAACATTATGGTTCTATCGGTGCCACCAAAAACCACGCGCCAGCCTGGCCTGGCCGCCAATAGGAAGCCCCCTGCGGAAGCAGGGGGAGCCCCCCGCCTTCCGGCGGGGGCTTCCGGTTGCCGCTGAGGAATATCGCCGGACAATCATCCCGTCCGATGCTCCCAGCCGACCACCGGCAGCGGCTGCCTTGTGCCGTCCTGGCGGATAAGTGTCATGGCCTTGTCAGCCAATATCGTCCCGATGCGTGATACCTTCACCGTCAGTGGCTGATCGCGCAGGAGTTCTTCCGCCTGTGCCGCCGGCAGGGTAAACAGCAGCTCGTAGTCCTCGCCATCGCCAAGGGCGGCCATCAAGCCGGTTGGGTCCTCAGGAATGCTGCTCTTGGCGTCATTGTGGATCGGCACCGAGCCGGCCAGCACCTCCACGCCGACTCCTGATGCGCGGCAGATATGGGCCAGGTCGCCGGCCAGTCCGTCTGATACGTCGATCATTGCGCGCAGTTCGTGCCGGCTGGCCAATATGCGTGCTTCGTGAATCCGCGGGATGAACTTCAGGTGGCGATTGCTCTTCCATGCCCCGCCAAAACTGCCCGTCACGCAGACAGCATCGCCGGCCTTCGCGCCGCTGCGAAGCACCGGGCGGATGCCAGCGGGGCGCGCGAAGATCGTCACGCCGATGGCCAGTGGCCCCGGCCAGACGCCCACGTCGCCGCCAACGATCGGGCAGCGGAACTTTTCGCCGACCTTCCGCAGGCCCTGATGCAGGTCCTCCGCCTCGGCCCTGGCCATGCCTTTGGGCATCGCCACGCTGACTACCGCGCCAAGCGGCAGGGCCGCCATGGCAGCTACATCCGACAGGCTGCGCGCCATTGCCTTGCCGCCGGTGGCCTTTGGGCCGCATTCGTCTAGCTTGAAATGCACGCCATCGAGCAACTGGTCGATGGTCACCATCAGCTTTTCGTTGCCGCACATGACGACGGCCGTGTCATCGCCCGGGCCCACGGGCACGACGGCTGGGTCAAGCTTGGTCTGGCTGCGAATCCAGTCGATGAATTCCAGCTCTTTCATCGGCACCTGCGAGTTTTCGCCCATTACGTTCGCCTTAACGACAACGACGGCACACCACAACGAGACAACGAACACCACGAACGACAAGAGTAGGTGGACCGTCTTGTTTTTACGGCCATGGCCGGTGTTGCAGCATTGTACGGCGCTTCAGCGACTACGGCAATTTGCCTTCGCGCTCGGCCATCACGTAATTCATGCAGAACTCGTCCCGGCCGGCCACCGCCTCGGCAGCGTAGATGGCGGCCATGATGCCCGGGATGCACGGATCAATTAACCCGGTGTCCATGCCGTGGTAAATCGCCTGGGACAAGAGGGCGAAGTTGACGTACTTCCGCTTGGGCAGGCCGAAGCTGATATTCGAGCATCCGCCGCCGATATGAACGTCCGGCCAGCGCTTATGAATGGCGCCAATGGCGTCGATGACGTTGCGTCCACTGGCCTGGTCGGCTGAGACGGGCAGGAAGCACGGGTCGATGATGATCTCTTCGACCTTCTTGCCGGCCGCGGTGATCTTTCCGACCAGCGCCTCGGCATTTGCCAAGCGGTCGTCGATACCCGTCGGCGTGCCGGCGTCGCTCATCAGCAGGGCCACCACCATGCAGTCGAACTCGCTTACGATGGGCAGCATCTTTTCCAGCCGCTCGCTTTCCAGCGAGATGCTGTTGAGGATGGGCTTCTTCTTAGCCATCTTCAGCCCGGTGCGCAGGGCCTGCGGGTTGGCTGAATCGATGGCCAGCGCGGAGTCGCAATTGTCTTGCACCAGATCAACCAGCCAGGCCATGTTCCGCTCTTCCTGACCCTCGCGCGGATCGCCGCCGTTGACGTCGATGTACGCTGCCCCGGCGGCCGCCTGCTCCTGGGCGGTCTTGATGATATGCGCAGCGTCCTTGGCAGCCAGCGCCGCGGCAATGGCCTTGCGGGTGGCGTTGATCTTCTCACCGATGATAATCACGGCTGATTCCTTTCTGACTAAAAGAGACAAACGACAGTGCTGCCGCTGAGACGCTGAGAACGCAGAGAACGACGAGACAGATCGAGGCTGCAAACAAGACATGTTTGCAAGATCGAGACAACGGCCATGTCGTTGCAGCCTAATTCTTCTTCTGCGTTCGAACGATTCGCCGAGTTCCTCGCGTTATCAACGTCTCATTAAAGTTCATGAGCAGGCCAACCTCTAAACCTGTAGCCTTCAGCGTGCTGATTACCTGGGCAACATGCCTTTCGTTCAATGTTTCCACGCACTTGAGTTCCAGCAGCACCTGGTTCTCAACTACGAGATCCGCGCGATGCTCGCCCACAACCACGCCGTCATATTCAACTTTCACGATGCGCTGGGAATCACATTGCAGGCCGCGCTTCGTCATCTCATGCAGCATGGCCTTCTCATAGATGCTTTCGAGATATCCAGGACCCAATACCTGATGCACGGCCACGGCACAAGCGATAATCCTGCCCGTCAAGTCCGACAGCGGATAGCCCGATTCGTTTTCACCACAAGGGCTCACTTCCGCGCCGGATGTCGTCATCCTAAGCTGCGCAGGGCGAATCCAATTGCTCGGTCCAGCGGTCATGACGGGGCCGTTTCTCCAGCCTCTCTAAAGTCGTTCTCAGCGATCTCAGCGTCTCAGCGGCAGTCCTGCCGTTAGAACATGCCGACCACGTTGCCTGATGCATCCAGATCGACATCCATGAACGCCGGCCGGCTGGGCAGGCCTGGCATTGTTCGCATCGTGCCCAGGATCGGGTAGAGGAAGCCCGCGCCGGCGGAGGCTCGCACTTCGCGAACCGGCACCGTAAAGCCGCGCGGCACGCCCTTCAAGCCCGCATCGTGCGAGAGCGACAGGTGCGTCTTGGCCATGCATATCGGCAGGTGCGACAGGCCCGCCTGCTCGTATGAGGCGATCTGCCTGCTTGCCAGCGGCTCGAATGTCACGCCGTCGGCAAGATAGATCTTCTTGGCGATGGTCTCGATCTTCTGCTTGATCGGCATGCTATCGGGATACAGCAGCTTGAAGTTGGAGGGCTTTTCGCATGCCGCCACCACCGCCTCAGCCAGCGCCACCGCGCCCTTTCCGCCGTGCGCCCAATGGTCGCTCATGACGGCAGACTCGGCGCCGGACTGCTCAGCCGCCTTGCGGGCCAGTTCGACCTCGGCGGGGCTGTCCGTATGGAACTGGTTGATGGCCACCACCACCGGCACGCCGAAGCTGCGGGCGATCTCGATATGCCGCTGCAGATTGCAGACTCCCTTTTCCAGAAGCGGGAGGTTTTCCTTCGTGTAGGCCTCGTCCAGCGGCTTGCCTGCGACGACCTTTGGCCCGCCGCCGTGCATCTTCAGTGCGCGGATGGTGCCGACCAGCACCACGCAGTTGGGCACCAGGCCGCTTGCGCGGCACTTGATGTTGAAGAACTTCTCCATGCCGATGTCGGCACCGAAACCGCTCTCGGTGATGACGTAGTCCGCCAGCTTCAGTGCAATCTTGTCGGCAATGATCGAGTTATTGCCATGGGCGATATTGGCGAACGGCCCGGCATGCACGAAGGCGGGCTGGCCTTCGAGCGTCTGCATCAGGTTCGGCTTGATGGCATCCTTCATCAGCACCAGCAGCGCACCGGTGACGCCAAGATCGTTCGCCGTTACCGGCTTGCCGGAGGTGTTCAGGCCGATGATCATCCGCCCTAGCCGCTGACGCATGTCGTTCAAGTCGCCAGCCAGCGCCAGTATCGCCATAATTTCCGACGCAACCGAGATGTCGAAGCCCGCCTGTCGAGGCCGGCCGTCGTCCTGGGTGCCCAGGCCGCTGACGATATTGCGCAGTGCCCGGTCGCTTACGTCCACCACTCGCCGCCAGGTAATGCTGTAGGGGTCGATGTCCAGGCGCTTCAGGCCGACCTTGGCCAGCTCGGCGTCGGACATGTTGTCCTCGTGCATGATGCGGGCGTCGATGGCGGCGGCTACCAGATTATGCGCGATCGAGACGGCATGGATGTCGCCAGTGAGGTGGAGGTTGAACTCCTCCATTGGGATGACCTGGCTGTACCCGCCGCCGGCGGCCCCGCCCTTGATGCCGAACGTCGGGCCCATCGAAGGCTGGCGAATGCAGAGGATCGGCTTCTTGCCGATGACGCCCAGGGCCTGCGTCAGGCCGACCGAAGTCGTTGTCTTGCCTTCGCCCAAGGGCGTTGGCGTGATGGCTGTGACGTCGATGTACTTGCCATTGGGCCTGCCGGCGAGGCGATCCAGGATGCTGAGCTTGACCTTGGCCTTGACGTCGCCGTAAGGCTCAAGTTCCGAAGGCAGGATCCCCGCCTTGGCGGCAATTTCAGTAATCGGCAGCGGCTTGGCTGCACGAGAAATTTCGATATCCGAAGGTACCTTAGCCATGCTGTCTCTCCTTAAGTAGACTACATGAAAGCCCCCTGCGGAAGCAGGGGGACAAACCACAAAGACACTAAGACACGAAGGAATATACTTCATGCCGTTCTTTGTGTCTTCGTGTCTTGGTGGTTTATCCCCCGCCTTCCGACGGGGGCTTTCTGCCATTTCAAGACTCTGCAGGCGAGACGCCTGCACCACAAACGGCATCCGGTCTTCCGGCATCCGATACTCGGTCTACTCCGCGACGGGCACCGGGCCGGCGAGCGTCTCGAAGTCGCTGACAACGCTTTGATCGCCGGAGCAGGCCTGCTCCTTGAGCATCCGGTTCTGCGGCATCTTGTCGGTCAGCCAGCGCTTTGCCACCGCGAGCTTCTTGGCGTTGGCGCTGGCCTGGTCGCAGAAGATCGAACCCACCAGCAGGTTGATGGCCATGTCCACCAGCTTGCGGGCGTACAGGTCGCGATAGCTGCCCATCTGGCTCTTGGTGAACGCAACGGCCTCGTTCAGGACGCCCAGGCCCTGGCGAATCTGTTCAACCAGCGGGGCGATATCGCTCGACCACGTCCTGCCGGCGAGGATTTCCTCGATGACCTCATTGGCCGTGCCGCTGATGACGCCTGCAATGGCGGCCACCACCTGAAGCTGGCTGGTGCCCTCGTAAATCGTCGTGATCCGGCTGTCGCGGAGGTGCCGTTCAACGGCGTAGTCCTTCATATAGCCGCTGCCGCCCAGCACGGCCATCGATGTGTTGGACACCCGCATCGACATCTCGGAGGAGTAATACTTCGCCATCGGCGTAAGAAGCTTGTTGTAACCCTTGTACTTCCTGCTGTCGGCGCGAAGGGCCTTCTTCTGGTCGGGGCTCAGCGTCGAGGTATCGCCCAGTTCCAGCTTCTTCAGCGCGCCCAATTCCAGGTCCACGCAGAACGTCGCGTAATAGGTCAGCGCCCGGGCTGCCTGCACGTCGATGCTCATGTCCACCAGCAATTCGCGGACGGCAGGGAAGTTCTCGATTGCCGTGTCGAATTGCTTACGGCTGTGGGCGTAGTCGCGGGCGACGCGATACGCCGCCTCGCCGATGCCCAGGCTCTGCGCGGCGATGCCGATGCGGGCACCGTTCATCAGGCTCATCACGTAGGTAATCAGGCCGCGCTGGCGCTCGCCGATAAGCTTGCCCGGGGCGTCGTCGAAGAATATCTCGCACGTCGGGCTGCCGTGAATGCCCAGCTTGTTCTCCAGGCGGCGGATCTTGACCTTCGGGCCCTTCTCCACCAGGATGCAGCTCAGGCCGCGGCCGTCGGAAATCTCCGGCTCGGTGCGGGCCAGAACCAGCAGCACCTCGCCGCAGCCGTTGGTGATGAACCGCTTCACGCCGCGGACAAACCAGTTGCCGTTGGCGTCCTGATACGCGCGGGTCTTGACAGCCTGCAGGTCGCTGCCGGCGTCCGGCTCGGTTAAGACCATTGCTCCAGTCCACTCGCCGTTGGCCATGCGCGGCAGGTAGTCCTTCTTGATCTCCTCGCTGGCGAATGCGTTGATCGTCTCGGCGATGCCCTGCAGGCCGTAGACGTTCATCAGCGCGGCATCGGCCCGGCTGACGATCTCGTTGGACATGGTGTAGACCAGGCTGGGGCAGTTCAGCCCGCCGAAGCGGTACGGCAGGGTAAAGCCCATCATGTCGGCCTGGCCCAGAAGCTTGATGGCCTGGGCGATGCCCGGCGCGTAGGTGACGCTGCCGTCGGCATTGAGGACGTTGCCGACCTTGTCGGTCTCCTCAGCCGTCGGGGCGATCCGCTCGCCGGCGATTTCGCCGACGCTGTTCAGGATGCGCTGGTAGTTGTCCACGGCATCCTTGGCGTCGGCGGGCGCGAAGTCGAACTGCCTGGCAAAGGTAAAGCCCTCTTCAGACAGGCTGGCCAGCCGGGCCAGGTCCATGTGCTTGAACAGGAATTGAATGTCCTCATTGTCCGCATAAAAGTTCGCCATGGTTTTTCCTTAAAGCTTTTTCACCACAAAGACACGAAGAACACAAAGAACGGCCTGAAGATCTCGCTCTTTGTGTTATCTTGCGGCAATATCCAAACGCTCTCTTGAACCAGAATCACAGCAGCCGCCGCTGAGACGCAGAGCCGCTGAAAACAATGACAACCTTAATTAAAACTGTCTGCCACGCCACTTCTGCTTTATAATGTCAATATGCTGCTGAAGCTTAAAGAACACGACCCGCAGCGAGAGCTCGAATTCGATCTCGACTACCTGGCGTCGCTTACTTTCGAGCAACGCTTCCGCAAGATGATTCGCCTATCGGCCACCGCCATGGAAATCATGATCCGGCATGGACATCGAAAGCCTACTGAAATCACTAAACGCCCATGCCGTTGAGTACGTGATCATCGGGGCCTCCGCGCTCCCCGTGCATGGCTACGTACGCGCCACTGAAGATCTCGATATCTTCATCCGTCCGGAGGAAGCCAATGCGCGGCGGCTACTCGACGCCCTTCGTCAGTTTGGCTATGACGTCGCCGACCTCACCGTCGAAGACCTCTTGAAATTCAAGGTTCTGTTCCGCCAGTACGTCGTGGCGGCAGACCTTCACCCTTTCGTTGAAGGAAGCACCTTCGATCAAGTCTGGCAACATCGCGTCCAAGGTGAACTGGGTGGCACGCCCGTAACCTTCGCATCGCTCGAAGACCTTATTCGGATGAAAGAGGCGGCCAATCGTCCTAAGGACCAGGAAGACCTCAGAGTCCTCCGGGAACTCCTTCGCCGCCGAAACAAGTCGTAATTCGTCGTTGCACATCACCGAGGCCGCCGCTTGCCAAAACTTCACCAGCCGCCGCGTCGTTTGCCTCTGGCCGTTCTTCGTGCTCCTCGTGTCGTAGTGGTTAGATGTTGTTGTCGTTGTTGTTTCGTCGTGGTCAGGCTGTTGCGCCGCTGCGGATGACCTTGACCATCTTGGGGATCACGTCGCACAGGTCGCCGACGATGCCGTAGTGCGCCACGCCGAAGATCGGGGCGTCCTTGTCGCTGTTGATAGCCAGGATCTTGGCTGACTCCTGCATGCCAGCCCGGTGCTGAACCGCGCCGCTGATGCCGCAGGCGATGTACAATGCCGGCCGAACCGTCGTACCGGTCTGGCCGACCTGGTGATCGTGATCGACATAGCCCAGGTCCACAGCCGCGCGCGAGCCGCCGACCGCCCCGCCCAGCACGTTGGCCAAGTCCCACAGCAGGCGGAAATTGTCTTTGCTGCCCACGCCCGCACCGCCGGCGACGATGATCCGCGCGCCCTTGAGGTTGACCTTCTTGGCCCGCCGGCTGTTCTCCAGAATCTCCAGCGGCAGGGCAAAGCCGTTCAGGCCCGCGTCGGCCTTGACGATTTGTCCTTTTCGGCCGGCCTGGGCGACGCTCATCCGCATGACGCCCTCGCGCACGGTGGCCATCTGCGGCCAGCGGGCCGGATTAACAATCGTCGCGATAATATTGCCGCCGAAGGCAGGGCGAATCTGCAGCAGCAGGTTCTTGTGCACTTCCTTGGTGGCTGTCTCGCTGTGATCGCCGATCTGCAGGTCGGTGCAGTCAGCCGTCAGGCCGCACTTCATCGCCGAGGCTACCGTAGGCGCCAGGTCTCGCCCGATGGCGGTGGCCCCATAGAGGCAGATCTGCGGCCTGTGCTTTGTGATGAGATCGCAGATGACGCGGGTGTAGGAGGCTGTCTGATAGTGGGCAAGCTTGGCGTCGTCGACGAGGTAGACCTTGTCGGCCCCGTGAGCGACAATCTGGTCAGCCAGCGTAGAAACGCCCTGGCCAAGCAGCATCGCAGCCAGCGGAACCTTCAGCGTATCAGCCAGCTCGCGTCCCTTGCTCAGCAGCTCCAGCGGGACATCGCTGAGCTTGCCGGCTTCCTGCTCTGCAAAGATCCAGACTTCTCCGGTACGGTTGACTTCGATCATTGTGGCTTCCTTGCGGCAACGGCGTAACGGCCAACGGCGTTTAACGACAACAGCAACCGCGTTAACTCGTTAACTCGTAACGACGGCCTCTAGTTAGTCCTGATTTTCTTCCTTCATTTTGCGGGCCAAGTGCCGCATGTATCCATTGATGAGCATCGCAACGCGCCCGGCTTGCAGCCGCAGATCGTCCAAGTGCTCTTTCCTGAAGTATCCGAAATCTTCACACGCATTCAGATCATCGAGCAGTTCGCAGATGCTTCCTCGCGAACGGACAAGGTAGCTTCTGTTGTGCCGGTAGCCTTTGCTGCCATGACCTTCGGCAATGTTATTCGTCACCGACAAGGCCGCCCTCCGCATTTGCGGCACCAGCACAAACCTCTCTTCCGCCGGCAACGTTTTCGTCAGCTTATACACGCGGTTCCTCAGCACCCGCGCCTGCTGGTACACCTTCAGGTCTTCGAATCCCTTGCCCATTCAAGACCTTCCGCTTAGAACCAATCAGCCTGACTAGACTCCACGAGTTAACGCCGTCAGTTGTTTCGCCTTCGGTTGTTGCCGTTAACGCCGTCGCCGTTTCGCCGTTAACCAATAGTGTGGTCCTCAATGAACTCCCCGACCAGTTGTGCCACGCCCTGATCGTTGGCTGGGTATTCACGGTAGGCGCCGCCGGTCAGGACGACCGACTGGATGCGATGCACCTTCGTCGGGCTGCCGGCCCCGCCGCACCAGGCAAGGTCCGCGCCGAGGTCATCCAGGTTCCACTGTTCCAGCAGCAGGCCGGCTGACTTGAGGGCATCGCAGCGTGTCTTGGCCGTGGCGGCCTTTGCGTCGGCATCTGCCTCGCTGCCCAACTCGCTGTCCACAATCTTGGCCACTTCTGCCACTGAGAGCGCCTTCTTGAACTTCATCATCTTGCGGGCGGCGCGTGGGCGCGGATGATTGGCTGATTCCATAACCGTCAGCAGCACGGGCAGCTTGCCCTTGACGACCTCAAAGCCGTTGCCGACGTTGCGGCGGACGGTGATGGCTTGGCCGCTCAGGCCGACCAACTCTTCAAGGTATGTAATCAGGGTGTAGCCAAGCTTCTCGGCAAGCTGCGGGCCGACCTGGGCGGTATCGCCGTCGATGGCCTGCCGGCCACACAGGACGATGTCAGCCCCGAGTTTCTTGACCGCGCAGGAGAGGATGTAGCTGGTAGCCAGGGTATCGCTGGCGGCGGCCCGGCGGTCGGTGATGAGAACGCCGCGGTCGGCCCCGCGATAGAGCGATTCGCGAAGGATCTCGCAGGCCGCAGGCAGGCCCATTGTAAGGACGGTCACCGTCCCGCCATGCGCGTCGCGGATGGCCAGCGCCTGCTCGAGGGCGTTGAGGTCTTCAGGATTGAAGATGGCCGGCAGCGCGGCACGATTGACCGTGCCGTCGTCCTTCATTGCCTGGCCGGTGATCCTCTTGGTGTCGGGCACCTGCTTGACGCATACCACGCAATTGTATCCCATGTCGTTTGCTCCCAATAGGTTACAACAACCCATCCAGCTTCTGAGTCCACGAATCACACGAAAGACACGAACCAAACGGCAACTGAGACTACCTATAAGAAAGGCTCGCAGGATAGCGAGCCCCAATGTCCTAGAAAGCAACGAGAGATTAGTAACCAACGCACACCAAGTCAAGCGCGAAAAATCGACTTCATGTAATGCCTCAATTACGGGGCAAACACGTAAGGGTCGTTGCTGTTTTGTGGTGCGGGCGTCTCGCCTGCACGCTCTTAGCATGTCAGGGATCTGCAGGCGAGACGCCTGCCGTTCGACAGGCTCACGGCCCTGAGCGAAGTCGAAGGGCACCACAATTGCCCCCCCCTTATTGAGATATTTGGCTCTCATCGAGAATAGTAGGCGAACCGATTCAAGCCCAGCCCATAACAAGCTTGCGTTTGACGCTTTACAGCCAACGGCAAGGGCTGGTATGTTGATACCGCCAGGGCGGAGGATAGGGCAACGCTGGCGAGCGACCCGAGCGCCGTTCTGGTGCCGACGGCAAGGCGGCTCTCCACGGCGGAGGGCCGCTTGCCTTTGTGCTTGCCGTTGGCCCCATGCGGTAAACGCATCCTGGGCGACAAGCCGACCCTTTTTTGGAAAACCTCTCCGACCAACTGTTTTGGATGAGAACCAGACATTTCGACTTCATACTTCCGCTTTTTGCCGGTATCGTTTTGCTTACGGACGGTCGCCTATGTCGCCTATCACGAATGGGCCCTTGCAAACCAGTTCAAAGGGAGAAACAGGATGATTTCAGTCACATGCCGTTTCTGTGGAGAACAGATGGAAGTGCCTGACAGCCTTGCGGGAAAGACCGAGAAATGCTTCAATTGCGGGCAACTGATCGACGTGCCCGATCAGGTTTCTGAGCTTCCGGCGCCAAAGCCGTTAGCGACAGAACATGTGCCGCCGCCTCATGCACCTGAGAAGGCGACCGGTACTGAAATCCTGCTCGCTTTCTTTGGCGTGGCAATCGCAATTCTTGGCGCATTAGTCGCATTTGCGTGCATGATAGGCGCAGTCTCAGGTCATAGTAGTGCCACCGGAGTCGTTGTGGGATTGGCGATGATGCTGAATGCGGTGCCAATATTCGCACTACACCATGTCCTGCGATACCTCCGCATAATCGCATCAAGAACAAAAGCATAAAGGGCATGCTTCCCATGCGAATTCTGCTAAGCAATGATGACGGCATCCTCGCTCCCGGGCTGGCGGCGCTTCATGCCGTGGTGGCCGACCTTGGACAAATATCCGTCGCAGCACCAGACTCTCCCCAATCGGCAGCCGGCCATGCCATCACGCTCACGCATCCCCTCAGCGTTCAGCGCGTGAAACTTGCCGGCGGGTTTGAGGGCATGAGCGTGGACGGCCGGCCTGCCGACTGCGTCCGCCTGGCCATCCGCAACCTGATGGACGCTCGTCCTGACATTGTGCTTAGTGGCATCAATGCCGGCAACAACGTCGGCATCAATGTCTTCTATAGCGGAACCGTTGCGGCAGCCGCCGAGGCAGCCATGTTCGGCATCGCTGCCGTGTCTTTCTCAGCCTCGATGATCGGCGAGGTAGACTTCCCCCGCATCGCCGGCTATTGCCGCAAGGTGCTCGATTGCCTGCTGGCCAAGGGGCTAGCGGCTGGGGAACTGGTCAACGTAAATATCCCGTCGCTGGCTGGCGGCAGCCCCAAGGGCATAAAGGTGGTGCGGCAGTCTACCGCCGGCATCGAAGATGTGTACGACCTCCACGAAGATGACGCCGGAAACCGGCATTACCGCATCAGCCTGGATTACAGCTTCGGTCCCTGTGAAGAAGACACCGACGTGGTGGCGCTGGCTGAGGGCTATATCACGGTCACGCCGCTGCAGATCGACCGGACGGACCACGCACGACTGGCGGCGCTGGCGGAGTGTGATTGGCCTGATAAGATGTAGGTGCAATATGACGGGCGGGGTTGGCTGGTTGATTGGTTGGTGGTAATCTACTCTCTCCATTTTATGTTTGAT
>CAYQJH010000091.1:0-14116 GCA_964417755.1 uncultured Planctomycetaceae bacterium | reverse complement strand
CGGCATCGCGACAGTATAATCCCGGCCTTCCGCACGATAAAAGAAAGGTCAATCGCGATGACGCCAAAAGAGGTAGTGATTCAGTCGCTGAAGTTCAAGTCGCCCGCATATGTTCCATGGGCCTGGAAGCCCACCGTTGATTGCGCAGAGCGCCTCAAGACCCACCTGGGCGTCAGCGACCTCGACGACTTTATCGGCAGCCATTTCTTCGACTGTTACGCCTCCACCGCCTGTCCCGACAAGATCGACGCCGACCATGTCCGCGACGCCTACGGTGTTACGTGGGATGTCAGCGTCGATAAGGACATCGGCACGCCGAGCGACTGGCCCATCAAGCAACCCAGCGACTTGGACAGTTACCGCTGGCCGGACATGGGGCGCGACGAACTCTACGAACACATTCCGGCGCTGCTGGCTAAAAACCGCGATAAATTCACACGGTACGAGATCGGCTTCTCGCTCTTTGAACGCTCATGGACGATGTTCGGCATGGAGAATCTGCTGATGGCCATGATCGAACAGGAAGAGTTCGTGGAGCGATTTTACGCAGCCATCGCCGATCACAACCTTGTGCAGGTGCGCAAGGCCATTGACCTTGGCGTCGATTGCGTGCACTTTGGCGACGATTATGGCATGCAAGTCGGGCTTATCATGGGCGCTGGCCATTGGCGGCGGTTCATCAAGCCGCAACTTGCCCGCATGTTCGAGCCGGTCCGCAAGGCAGGCAAGTTTGTATCGCTGCATTCCTGCGGGGCGGTGGCTGAGCTCTTCGACGATCTGGTGGAGATCGGCCTGAACATGTTCAATCCGTTCCAGCCGGAAGTGATGGACGTCTTCGAGATGAAGAAGAAGTACCACGGCCGCCTGGCATTCCACGGCGGGCTGAGCATCCAGAAGGTCCTGCCCTTTGGGAGCGTGGCTGAGGTGCGCCAGGAGACGCGCAGGCTGATCGAGATGGGGCGGCAGGGCGGCTATGTGTTGTCCCCCTCACACCAAGTGCCGCGAGATGTGCCGCCTGAAAACTTGGTGGCCATGATGGAAGAACTACGCGCGCAGAGTGGCCGGTAGTGGCTTGGTGTTGTGTGACTCATGAAGAATAGGGTGCCGTGGTTTGCGGAGCGAAGCGGAGCAACCAGGCCCCGCGAACAAGCGTGGCTACTTCGTTCCTTCAGGACTTACCACGTTCAATGACCTGCAAACCACGCGCCCTTCGTTGACTTGTCACGGCCGTGATGGCACAGGCTGAAAAACCTATGCCACCTTTCATTCCTCCTGGGGTGTGCTGCCCTGCCTGCCATTCATCAGCCCCGCGCCCTACAATTCGATGGACATGCGTTCAAGGGGAATCGAGTGTGAGGAATGCTGCGGGCGACTGATGGGCCGCTCAACCAAAGGATCAATGACCATGACCACGCAAAGCATGACCAATGATGAAATAATTGCCAAGGCCAAGGCGCTTGTAACGACGCTCAAGCAGCCATATCTGATGGCGACGGCAAGTCCCGACGGCCGTCCGCATATTCGATGGATGGGGGCCTTTCTCTTTAAGGAACCGTTCACGATCTACCTTGAGACCTTTCTCAACTCTCGCAAGGTGGAAGACATTCGGGCCAATCCGAACGTGGAGTTGCTCCTGGCGACGCCTGATTTTTCCCAGCAGGTGGCGCTTCTGGGCACAGCCGTGATTGACGACAACAACGAGATTCGCAACGAGGTCTACCAGGCCATCACCGCCAGCGACAAATACTTCAGCGGAAGCGATGATCCCGATCTGGGAGTGATCCGCTTGGAGGTCAAGCAGGTCGAACTATGGCTGCATCGCGACCAGCGTGAGCCAATTACCGCCAAGTGCGAAGAAGTGGTTGTTCATGGGTAGATGAGGGATTTAACTGTCATTCGTAATGGTCGGCTGCTCTCGACTTCGCCCGTGCTCCTTTGCCGGCTTAAGGGCCTGCGGCGCGTCTTTCTATCATCAAGCCCAAGGAATGTCTCCGTTTTTCGGGTCAAAATCAGCATAGGGAAATGCCTCAAAGTTGGTTGAGGGCTGGAGGGGACAGGGATATCCGGCGAATCCCCCACAGGGAAAAGCCTAAACACAAGCGCTGTTTTACCAGGTATTTGCGCAACATCCTCCATGCCACGGCTACATCTGCGTCTGCGTGAATAAACATAATGAGCCATCAGGCACGTCGTGTCGTTCTTTTATTGTGGACAAGTCGTACTAGTTAAGTAGCATAGCTCCTGAAAAGCGTGCGGAATCCGAAGGGCTGCGATGAGGCAGCCCTTGAAAAGAGAAATAAACCGGAAAAGTTATACCAGTTTGGCTAATTGATCTGCAAGGGCCAAGCTGTCCAAGATGAACACCAACGAAAGGGCTACCTGATGAAAACCGCGACATTATCTGCGACCCAGGCTGTTCTCGAGACCTGCCGAGCCAACGTCCTAAGCGGCTTGACGGATTTTGAAAGAGAGATTTACTCCCGAATCCCCGAGAGCGTTAGCTGCGTCTACCATCACTCTTTTGCCTCGCCATCCACCGAGGAGAGGCTTTACGGCGAAGACGCTCAACAGGTTGAAGTCCCAGCGTGGACTCATTTTCCCGAAGTGCCCGAGGAAATCCCCACCGTCCATGCCAAGAGGATGACGCTGACTGCCCAGGACGAGGTCAAACTCTTCCTGAGCTACAACTATGCCCGCTTCCGCCTGGCAAAGCTGATGGAGGCACAGAAGAAGCGCAAGGCCTTGGCCCGCGCCAGGCAGATGGTGACATGGTACAGCCGCGTGCTCCACGCCCGTGGCAGCATCGTCCGGGCGAACATGGCCCTGGTGCTGGCGATGGCCAAGCGAACCAGGATCCCCAATGTGGAGTTCTCAGAGCTGATCTCCGAGGGCAACATGGCCTTGCTGCGGAGCGTGGAGAAGTTTGACGTCGCCCGCGGCTTTAAGTTCTCCACGTATGCTTGCCGGGCGATCTTGAAGAGCTTCAACCGCCTGGCTACGAAGACCGGCCGATACCGCCAGCACTTCCCGACGGAATTCGACCCCGAACTGGAGCAGAGCGATTTTGATGTCCGCCGGCATGAAATTCAGCGGCAGGATTCGGTCGAGGCGCTGCGAGAAATTCTCAGCCGGAACAAGGCCCACCTTAGCGAGGTAGAAAAGACGATCGTGATGCAGCGGTTCGCCATAGGTACCGACGGCAACAAGGGCTTGACGCTGGCGGAGGTCGGCAAGTTGGTTGGCCTGACCAATGAGCGGGTCCGCCAGATTCAGAACGGCGCATTGCTGAAGATCCGCGCGGCCCTGGATGACGATTACATGGTGGGATAGGTATGGAGTTTCACGGGGCCAGAGATGTTCCGTAGAGAAATAGTCCCCGTGCTGAGTGTTTCGCATACACCTCGCGGCTTTCCAGCCGATGGCTGGAAATGGTGTAAAGACGATCATCCAGTACGGGGACTTTTATTTGTTGTATTCCGACGAGACCTTATTTGATCGTGAACCACTGCACCTCGACGCGCCGGTCGACATCCGGGCCTTTGCCGGTTGGTTCATCGACACCAACTCCCTGTATGTCGATCCGCGATTGATCCAGGCTGAACTTGTCCTGCAGGATCTGCTTGATCGCCGTGCAGCGTGCCTCGGCAAGCTTCTTGAGCGAAAGCTTCATTTCGTCAACCTTTGCCTGGCCGCCTTCCCTGCGGAATGTTTTCATCTGCAGGCTGTCGGCGTGCCCGCGCAGCAGCACCTTCGAACCGGGGCTGACCCTCAGGAGTTCGGCGATGCTCTCCAATGCCTTGAGGTTCTCCTCTTTGTCCGGGTCAAGTTTGCTCGAGTTAGGCTGGAACATGAACCGGATGTCCATGCTCAGCAGGGCTTGGGCATCTCCGGAAGTCTGCGTCTGAGGCGGCTCGGTGGCTCCTACCGGAAGAATGGAAGCCTTCTGATCCTTGAATTGACCTGATTGTTCCGCTGCCTTCAGTGCCGCCAGCGAAACAAACTTCTCTGCCTGTGATGGCTCGCCAATCAGCTCGCTGCCATAGACAGATGACGCCGTCTGGAAGATGTAGCCAAAGCTGCCGGCTGAGGCAATCGTCCCGGCGAAGAAGCCGGTATTTTCCGGCAGGTTGGCCAGGTGAACTCTCGCCAGTTCCGCTTTGGTTGGCTCGGCCTCCCAGCCGAAGGCCTTGCCAACGAGATCAAGATTGGCATCGGGACTGCCGCGGACGATCTCGTTGCCTTCGAGAATGCCAGCCACCAAACCATTGACCATCTCGGGATGAGCCTGGGCGAAACCCTTGTTGACGGCTAGCACGTCTGCAATGATGAGCAAGTTGCGATTGCTCACCAGCAGGTGGGCCTTGGACTGGCTGTCCTGGACGATCTGCGAGGCCTTGGGCTCCAAGGTAACGCAGCCGATCACTCGCTTCTTGTCCTTGATTTCGCGCTGATAAAACTCGCCGGCGGCCAGGCCATCGGTGCAATAGATGAGATTGACCATTTTGGCATCGGGCTTCTCTGTGAGCTTCGGAAGCATCTTGACCTTCATGCCGGCCTCCATGGCCAGGTAGCGGATGAAGAAGTCCGACTCGCTGAATTGTGCCGCCGCCAGCACCTTCCCCCTGAGGTTGTTGATCTTCTTGATGTCTGCATTTATGACGACGCCATGTGCTCCGCGTGAAAAACTAATCAGCATCGGCGCCACAGCTTCGAGCTGCCGGCCATTTATTGCGAGGGAATCGACCTTCATCGCCGAGGCGCCCACGCGCCCGCTGTTAACGGAAGCGGCGCCCGAGTCTGCGCTGAGTGTGATCTTGACCTTGAAGCCGTGCTTCTTGGCAAAGATGGAATCGTCCGAGGCGTCCAGGCCGCCATTGGCAGCAATCAGCCCGGCGTATCCGGCGTACTTGCTTAGCTGGATTTCAATGACATTGTCCTTCGGTTCATACGTGGCTGAGGGCGGAAGCTTGGGCACAGCCGTCAGCATTTCGCCCAGCTCAGCGTCACGGGGCTTGTCCTGAGCCAGAGACAGTGATGGCCAAGCGGCCGTCAGAACAAAGGCAAGTAACAACAGCGCGCTCTGCGGCGTCGTCCGTAGGGTCATCGTCGATTCCTTATACATATGGATATAGTGTTGACTGCGGGCATTATTGGCCGGTTTGTCCACAGCGTCAACAATCTATTGCCCGCGCCACAGCATCTGCATTCTGGGCGTCTGAAGCTCGTCAAGCGTCCTGGCCTCGATATTGACGCCAATATTGGCCTTGCCTTCGAAGAGCTTTTCGAACAGGCCGCGATGCGGGGCGTATTGCACTACCTTCGCGTTTTCGACCTTGATTCGAGCCTTGGCATTGGCGATAGCCTTGTCCTGGAAACCGATCTCATCGATCAGGCCCAGGTGCAGCGCGTCCTGGGCCATGTAGATCTTGCCGTTAAACGGTTCGGTTTCGCTGACGGTGATGGCTTGAGTGGCATTGTTTGACGGGACTGTAGCAGTGTAGCTCGATTCCCTGGTCTTGAGCTTCTCGCCTCTTCCATCGCGCACCACCTGCTCAAACATTGCCTGCATGGAGTCCAGGATCGACTGTAGATGCTCGCGCTGCCGCTGAGTCGGTTCATCGAAGATCGATAGTTCATCCTTCCAGGGGCCCGCGTGAGTGGACTTCAGCACGATCGGTTCCACGCCGATCTTGCTCAGGCCTTCTCGGACAACCACCCATGTCATCAGAACTCCAATGCTTCCGGTGATAGTCGTCGGCTCGGCGATGATCTCGTCGGCCGGCGCCGAGATGTAATAGCCGCCGCTGGCGGCCACGCCGCCCATCGAGATGATGACCGGCTTTTTGCTCTTCAGATTGACTATCTGCTCGTGCATCTGGTTGGCTTGCGTGACGCCGCCGCCGGGGCTCTCAACACGAAGCACGACAGCCTTGACGGCATCGTCATTCTCAATTTCTTTGCAGAAGGCGGCCAGGTCTTGCGATGCCCGCTCGTCGATCAAGCCGTTGATCGGGAAAACGGCTACCACGTTCTTGGGATCTCCCTCGGCCAGAACCGTCTGAGTAAGCGTGCGGCCGGCGCGCTGGCCGACGATGCCCAACAGGAGGAAGTTCATAATCAGCGAACCGAGAAAGATGACGACCATGATCGCCAGGCCCAACCTGCCCAGGCAGGAGGATCTCCGCGGGGGCTGCTGCTGAATCCATACAGGCGGCTGAGGTTGGGGAGGCATCTGCGCGGCAGGATGGCCTGTCGGCGGAAACTGTGCAACCGGCGGCGGATTAGAGTTTTCTGGCATTTGATTCTCCCTTCTATGCAGCAAAGTCTAGCATAGCGACAAGCTGATGTCTTGCTTTTGAAGCATCAGGCGGCGATAAAATTGTGGCGCGATGGAAGAACCTTACCTACGATAATCTCCTGTTGAAAGGCTTGGAATGACGATCAAGATCAAGAATCTGCGACTGCGCGCGATAATTGGCGTTAATCAGTGGGAGCGAAAGAATCGCCAGGAGATCATCGTCAACATCGAGATGGAGTACGACGGTTCGGCGGCGGCTGCCAGCGACCGTGTCGAGGACGCCGTGGACTATAGCGCCCTGAAGCGCCGGCTGCTCGCGGAAGTGGAGGCCACTGAGTTTTTCCTGCTGGAGAAGCTTGCCACATTCGTGTTAAATATCGTCATGCAAGACCTGCGGGTCGTCTCAGCAGTCGTGGAAATCGATAAGCCGCACGCGCTGCGGTTTGCCGATTCAGTCTCGGTTACCGTCCGAGGGCACAGGTAGAGCGCACAGTTATGGAAACAGCCGGCGTAACACGCATAAATGACTGCATCATCAGCATGGGCTCCAACATCGAGCCGGAGCTGAATGTCTCTTCTGCTGTGGCCCAGATAACCCATGACTGCGAAGTGGTGGGGCAGTCCACTCGCGTCTGGACCAAGCCCATCGGAACCGCTGTGCAGGCTGACTTCCTCAATGGAGCCATTCGCGTTCGCACGCACATGACCAAGGGGCAACTGCACGATTGGCTGCGCCAGCTTGAACTGCGCCTCGGACGCATCCGCACGGAAGACAAGTCCGGCCCGCGAACCATCGACCTGGACATCATCGTCTGGAACGGCCAGATCGTGGACCCAGACGTCTATCGCCGCGATTTCCTCAAGCAGGCCGTAAATGAACTCTGGCCGGGCCTTCTGACGGCCTGAGGCAAAAAGCGCATTCCATTCTTTAGGTCCGCATGTTCTACTTCCCCTTTCTACTTTCTCTCGCTCTGCGCGTGAGGAAATTTCCTGCCAGGAAAGTCTTTCACGCACAGAGCTATCCTCGGCGACTTGTACGTGACTGATTCCAAAGATAGGATGTTGCACCTATGTTTTCGTCGCTCGAGAAAAAATGGAGGCTCTTTCGCTGCTGGACCAGCAGGTACCCGCTGTGGTGCTCGTGGCAGGTGACCTATCGCTGCAACTTCCGCTGCCGGTTCTGCCATTACTGGCATGACCCGATGGGCCAGCAGGGGGAACCTTCGGTTGCCCAATACGCACAGGGAGCCAGGAAGCTCGCGAGCATGGGCTCGCTGCTGGTCTCGCTGGCTGGCGGAGAGCCGCTGCTGCGCACCGACCTCGCTGATATCGTCCGAGTTATCGGCGAGTATCATTTCCCGTTCATCACGACCAATGGTTCGCTTGTCACGCAGCAGGCAGCGCGCGAGTTGATGCAGGCCGGGCTATGGGGCGTCTCGGTGAGCATCGATTACGCCAGCGCCGCCCGGCACGACCGCAGGCGCGGCATGCGTGGGGCATACGAGCAGGCCTGGCGCGCAGTGGAGATGTTCTCTGCCGCCAGAGTCTACAAGTGGCAGCGAGTCAACGTCATCGCGGTGCTGATGGATGACAATCTCGATGAGATGGAGGAGTTGATCGAGATGGCGGCCCGGCGAGACTCATATTTCATGGTCCAGCCGTACGGGTATCTCAAGACCGGCACGAAGGCGTTTGTTCATCGCGGCGGCAGCGTCTCGCAGCGGCTGCTTGACTTGCGAAAGCGGCACGGCAACTTCCTGTCCAACCCCGATTACCTTGGCAACTTCGACCGCTTTTTGGCCGGCGGAGTGCCGGCGTGCAAGGCCGGCACAGCCTTCTTCAACATCGACTCCACCGGCGACATCGCCATTTGCGTCGAGCGTAGAGATATGCCGCTGGCGAATCTCTATCGCGACAATATGCAGACGATTGTCCGCCGGCTTCGCGAGGCAGCCTCCGGCAACGCCTGCACGGCCTGCTGGTACAACTGCCGCGGCGAGGTCGAGAGCCTCTACCACATCCGCAGCCTGGTCAAAAGCCTGCCGACCTTGTTCTTCGATCGTGGAAGCACGCGCGAACTGACTGCGTGAGTGGCTTATGGCATGGCGAAAAAGGACTGGCGAAGGCACAAAATCAAAGACAATTCGCTTCTGAATTATCTTTGATTCTCTGCCATGAGGCCAACCGAAACTATCACCAACGCACAGCCTCGATAAATGCTCTGTGCCTTCGCTAGTCCTTTTTCGCCCTGCCGTGGAAGTCCAGGGTACTGCCGCCGGCCGGCATATAGATCAGCGAACGCATGAAGGGCAGTTGCGGTATAATAGCGAGCATCAAAGACCTGGGGTGCTTTTAGGTCGCCTTACATGAATGAAATAGTATTCGCTCCGTACCACGATAGATGGCTGAAGAAAACGGTTCTCAAGAGGCTGATCTGGACAGCGGCTGGCTCATGCGCGCTTGGCGGGCTGTATGCCTGGAAGTTCGGCGAACACTGGATCAGGGTTGAGCGCCGCGACATGCGGCTATCGAATCTCGGCAAGGCCTTCGAGGGCGCGCAAATCGCGCACATATCCGACCTGCATTGCAGCCCGATAGTCCTGCAAAAGTACCTCCGCCACTGCGTGGAGGAAATCAACGGACTACATCCTGACTTTGTCGTCATGACCGGCGATTTCATAACCGGGCACAAGCAGTATGCGCGCCGTGTGGCTGCTGTGCTGAAGCACCTGCGCCCGAAGGTCGCCAGCTTGGCCGTTCTGGGCAATCACGACTACGGCATCTTCCATCCTCGCGGGCTGGGCGGGGCGCGCGGCCTGGCTGAATACCTCAGCGGCCTGCTGATGCAGGCCAACGTGCAGGTGATGCTCAATGATTGCCGGGCATTCACGCGGGACGGCGATTGGGTGCAATTTGTCGGCGTGGAAGACCTCTGGTCGCCCCGGTTCAATCCCTTCCAGGCGTTTGCGGGGGCCCGAGGAGACGCGCCAACAATCGCTCTGTGTCACAATCCCGACGCGGCGCCACAACTGGCCCGCGGCGGTGCGCAGTGGACACTGGCTGGGCACACCCACGGCACCGGTCTGCCCGAGGTTGTCTTGCCGAGTGACCACCCGCAGTTCCTGGCTGGGCAGTATGATCTGGGGAACGATCGCTGGCTGTACGTCAATCGCGGGATCGGCTACGGCCGACGTCGAAACCTGAACTGCCGCCCCGAAATCACGCTCTTTACGCTGCGCTGTGCATAGTTACAGGACTTAGACGCAGCTTTGCAGGCGGGACGCCTGCACCACAAAACAACTTCGCCACAAGACGACTGCACAGGCTGGAAAGCCTGTGCTACCTTTGCCTACTCCCACTCAATTGTCGCCGGCGGCTTGGAGGAGATGTCGTACACCACGCGGTTGACGCCGCGGACCTCGTTGATTATCCGGTTGGAGATATTCGCCAGGATGTCGTAGGGGATCCGCGACCAGTCAGCCGTCATGAAGTCGCTGGTGTCCACCGACCGCAGCGCGATGACGTTATCGTACGTCCGCCCGTCGCCCATCACGCCCACGCTTTGGACCGGCAGCAGCACGGCGAAGGTCTGGGCCGTCTTGCGATACAGGCCGGCGGCGACAATCTCTTCCAGAAAAACATTGTCCGCCTTGCGCAGCACGTCCAGGCGGTCGCGCGTGATCTCGCCCAGGCAGCGCACCGCCAGGCCCGGCCCCGGGAACGGGTGCCGCCAGACGATTGCCTCGGGCAGGCCAAGCAGCTCGCCCACCTGGCGAACCTCATCCTTGAACAGGTCGCGCAGCGGCTCGATCAGGCTAAAGCCCAGCTCCGCCGGCAGGCCACCAACGTTGTGGTGCAGCTTGATATTCGCCGCTTGGCCGGCCAGCGACTGGCCCGACTCGATCACGTCCGGGTACAGCGTGCCCTGGGCGAGGTACTTTGCGTTGCGAATCTTGCGGGCTGCGTCCTTGAACACATCAATAAACGTGTGGCCGATGATGCGGCGCTTCTCCTGCGGATCGGTTATGCCCGCCAGTCGCGAGAGGAATTGATCGGAGGCGTCAACCACCGTCAGGTCGATCTTGAAGTGCTCCACGAACGTCGTGCGGACCAGGTCCACCTCGTTCAGCCGCAGCAGGCCGTTGTCCACGAAGATGCACGCCAGGCGGTCGCCGATGGCCTTGTGCAGCATGGCCGCGACCACGGATGAGTCCACGCCGCCCGACAGGCCGCAGATAACCCGCTCGTCGGGCCCGACGGCTGACTGCACGTCGCGCACAACCGCATCGATGAACGAGCCCATCTTCCACAGGCCCGCACAGCCGCAAACTTTGTACAGGAAGTTGACGAATATCTCGTTGCCGTGCGGCGTGTGCGTTACCTCCGGGTGGAACTGCACGCCGAAGAATGGCTTGCTCTTGTGCCGCACAGCCGCGATGGGGCAGGTGGGCGTTGCGGCGAGCGGAATGAAGTCGTCATTGAGGCTTTGCACCTGGTCGCCGTGGCTCATCCAGACGGTGGTCTCAGCCGGGATGTTGCGAAGCAGGTCGTCGCTACGGGTGATCTTCAGGGCCGTCCGGCCGTACTCTCGCGACGGGGCGGAATTCACGTTCGCGCCGAGAATCTTCGAGCCGATCTGCATGCCGTAGCAGATACCCAGGATCGGCAGGCCGAGGTCGAACAGTTCCGGCCGGCAGGTGGGGGCGCCTTTCTCGTACACGCTGGCTGGGCCGCCGGTGAAGATCAGCCCCTTGGGATTGACCCTGCGAATTTCCTCGACAGTAACGTCCGGCCGGGCGAGCAGGCTGTACACCCCATTCTCGCGAACCCGCCGGGCAATAAGCTGGGCGTACTGGCTGCCAAAATCCAGGATGACGATCGTCTCAGATTGTCCAGCAGACAAGGTCATGTCGATTATTCCTCATGTAGGAAGGGCATATTACCAGAAAAGCGCCGATGGTGATAGCACGCGAATAGTCTAAGCTGGAATCGCTCGGGGGTAGTACATGCCTGTATTACGCGTGAACTTTCCGTCTGAGCCTTTACCGTTGCAGTTTGCAACTCGTCGTGGCATAATCCTGGGACATAATCATAAAGGGGTCTTGGCAATGTCCAAAATGCCAACGTTTGTGTTTGACGCGGAAACTGATCATGAGTTTGCTGCCTTCGGCTCAATCGAATGTGTGGACAATATACCAGTATCGATTGATACTGAGCCAAGAGTTGTTTGTGAAGCCGATGTTGTTATTAGGAATGGGCTAATTCAGATCACGTTTCTAGCGCGTCCGGCGGGCATACCCGAAGACAGATTGAGAGAAATTGCCAAAAGCGAACTAGTTCGACACCTTAAGAATGGCCATTTCAGGTAGGTGGTCGTTGCCGTGCTGGAAGTCTTCGATACCACGAAACGCCCTCACGAAATGCCAGTTAGAGAGTGTTGGAGTCGGAACATTGCAACGCATCTCACACTTCATGTCATTCGGGCACGTCCTCCATATCCGTGAGCGTTGAACCGCTCTGTGAAAGGTGCTTTCGATGAACCCGAGATTGTTGGCAGTGCTGTCTGTAGTTTGTTCCATTGCGTTTCTGGTATCCTTGGCAATCGGGGGAGTCGTGTTGTTCTTCAACTGGAAGGCTGGTCTTGCTTTCATCGCTGGGGCGTTTGTCCTTCCGCCTGCCGCCAAGTGGCTTGACAAGCAGAAGGTAATGCGCATATGGGGTCGTTCGGTTGGAGAGGGCGTTCATGAAGCGCGATGGGATCAGCGGAATAAGGGGGCTGTCGCCTGGGCCTCGGTCGAAGCCTCCATGCTTAAAGACTATGGGCCCATCTTCAAGCTCTACGGCATCGACCTTGATGAAGAGGATGCAACGGCCCTCATGTGCATTCACAAGTTTATCCAGCAGGGCCTGGGTGAATGGAGCACCGTTGTGGAGACCGATGGGCAGGAATACCCTTGTTTTTCGATTCTGGTAAAGAGTTTCCCGCTAATGCTTCCCGCTGGGGATGAGGAGAAAGACCCGGCATGGCTGATCGTCACTATGGACAAGGATCGCAAGAAAGTTTTGGAGTACTCCCTCAACTCTCCTTCTGCCAAAGCTTCGGAAGAATAGAGACGTACCCAACGAATGCCGCCTTCGCCCTGACCGATCATTGTGATCAGAATGGATGCTCGGAAAGTGCGCTGCGCTTGCCCCCCGGCTATGCGCCGGTGGCCGTTCGGACCTAAAAAGAAGGCCCGCACAACCCGGCAGCAATGACAGCACATTCTCGAATTCCGCAATCCGCAATTACTTCTACCCGATGGCCTTTGCCACTGCCAGGGCGGCGGATAGTTCGGCTACGTCGTGAACGCGGAAGATTGTGGCTCCGCGGTGATAGCAGGCCAGGCATGCGCCTACGGTGCCCCAGGCGCGGCGGGCGGCGTCGCTCTGGCCGGTCAGCTCGCCGATGAATCGCTTGCGGGATGCGCCGATCATGACCGGCTGGCCCAGGTCTGCGAATTGTCGCGTTGCGGCCAGCAGGGCCAGGTTGTGCTGAAGCTTCTTGCCGAAGCCGATGCCGGGATCGATGATGATCCGCTCGCGCGGCAGGCCTGCTGCGACGGCTGACGCCATCCGCTCGCGCAGGAAGTGCGTGACTTCATCCACCACGTTTGCATATTGGGGATCCTTTTGCATGGTGGCCGGCGTGCCCAGCATGTGCATGAGGATCATGGCACAGCCGGCCCGGCCGGCCAGGCCAAAAAGGGCGGGGTCTTCGCGTCCGGCGGAGATGTCGTTGACAATCCGCGCGCCGCACTCGATGGCGAAGGCAGCCACCTCGGCCCAGGTGGTGTCGATGCTGATGATGGCTCCGCAGTTCCGCAGGGCCGGCAGAATGTCCTTCAGGCGGGCGATCTGCTCTGCCGGCGGCACGCGCTGCGAGCCGGGGCGCGTTGACTCAGCCCCCACGTCGATAATGTCAGCCCCATCAGCGACCATCTGCCGCGCGTGGCGCACGGCTGATGCGGGGTCGAAGAACCGCCCGCCGTCGCTAAAGCTGTCCGGCGTGACATTAAGGATGCCGGCAATGATCGGCCGGTGCGTCCGGTGCGAGTTGAGGATTTCTTCGAGGGTGGCTGGCATGATTGGCATTGTACCGGGACGAATGACGAATGACGAAACCAGAATGTCGAAACAAACGACAATACACAAATGACGAATCATTCATCTCCTTTGGTCATTGTTGTTTCGTCATTGATTCGTCATTCTGGTTTCGTCATTCGTCATTGCGCCTTGGAAGCGTCAGTGTCTTGCGGTAAACTACAGCCTCATTTTTCGGTACTGGACTAGTTCTTGTACGCTTGAGGCGGTCATGGAAACATTTGACGATGCGGCATTGACGAGGACACACACGTGCGGGCAGCTTCGCGCCAGCGATGTCGGAGCGCACGTTCAATTATGCGGCTGGGTCCGCAGCTATCGCGATCACGGTGGGGTCGTGTTCATCGACCTGCGCGACCGCGACGGCGTGACGCAGGTCGTTTTCGACCTGCCCGATGAGTCCAACCAGGCGGCGGCTGAGATGTACAGCCTCGCGCGAAGCCTTCGAAACGAGTGGGTGATATCGGTGGCCGGCCTGGTGCGCCCGCGTGGTGAGGGCAGGGTCAATCCCAAGCTGCCCACGGGCGAAGTTGAAATGGTCGGCCAGAAGCTCTCCGTGCTCAACCGCAGCGATACCGTGCCGTTCTCGCCGGATGAATATGCCAACGTCTCGGAGGACACGAGGCTGAAGTACCGCTACATCGACATCCGCCGGCCTGATATGACTCATGCACT
>CAYQJH010000090.1:0-14216 GCA_964417755.1 uncultured Planctomycetaceae bacterium | reverse complement strand
TCGGCAACTGGTGGCCGCTCTCGAACTCAGGCGGAGGATTCCGCTCAGCGGAGAAAGCAACGCTGCCGCAGGCCAGCAGGCATGTGAGGATGATGGCGGCCGGGCGGGTCATTGGGGCGCCTCCCCTTTGAGGCGATAGGGCTCTCTGGCCGAGACTCGCGAGATTGCCTGCGCCGGGCACGCCTGGGCGACGGCGCACTGGTTGCAGTTCGCGCAGCGATCATGACGAATCTGAAGGAACAGCGATCCATTGCCGAATGACGAACAGCCCTTGACGCATTTGCCGCAGCCGACGCAAAGCTCCTCCTTGATGTCGTACTCAAAGTAAGGGTCTTCGACCAGTTTTCGCGTAATCGCGCCGGTGGGGCAAAGCTGGTTCTCGGCTGCGGTGTTCTTGGCGATGGGTTCCGGCGGGAAATAGCCCGTGCAGAGCTTGCAGTAGCCGCACAGTGCGAAGGCGTGTACGCATTTGACGGCTGAGGGCTTCATCACGCAGTACGTTTGGCAGTTGCCGCACTGCACGCACTTGTGCGGGTCGATCTGCCAGACCATCTGGCCGGCCTGGGAGCGACGTGCCAGCAGGGCAGCGCCGGCAGTTAGCAACCCCAGCCCCGCGGCTGCCTGGAGCGAGCCGCGAAGAAATCGCCGCCGCGTGATCGGCTGCTGCGGAGACAAATTGTCCTCTTTCATTTCACTCATCTCGTCATCATCCGCCCGCCCGAGTATCGGCGCCAGTGGCGCTTGCCGCTACGCAGTTTGCCTGGGGGTGGTCCACGTGGCCGCCGTTCGACACGCTCACGGCCCCGAGCAAAGCCGAGGGGCAATCGCCGCGGCCACGGCACCCGGTGCATAATGAATTTGCAGTGCGGGAGTTGCCATCGCCGCCGCGGTGAAGGCTGGCCAGGCCCAGGTAGCCGGCCAGCGCGGCCAAGGCTGTCCCAGCCAGGCTCCTGCCTGCCAGCAGCATCGCCTGCCGCCGATTGAGTCTGTTGTCACTCATATTCCGTCCTTCTTCTTAAACACGTGAATCCTGCCGCCGGCTACGTCGGCCACCAGCACATTGCCGGCAGAATCCACGGCTATGTCCATGCCCGCGTTATCCTGCGCGAAGGCATCGGGCATTGCCACCACCGAAAGCAGATGGCCGTCGGCATCATGAACCTTCACGCGCGGCAGGTGAGGGCCCTTTTGGCTGGTAACAATGCGGCCATCAGGAAACATCGCGATATCCGTTGGGTTGCAGCAGCCGACAAAGCCGTCGATTCCGCCCTCCTGGCCCCAGGACGTCATCAGTGTGCCGTCAGGGCTGTAGGTTTCGATGCGATGATTGACTGGATCGACGACGCGAAGAAGCCCATCGATGCCGATCCCCAGATCGAAGCACAGGATCTTTTGAACTGCAAAATGGCTGGGCTTGAGAGTTTCGCTGTCGCGGCCGATGAACCCCAAGACCTTGCCATGGGCATCGAACCGCCAGACCCAGCCATTGCCGCGGTCGGCGATGAAGACTTCCCGGCCATCGGGTGCAGCGGCGATAGAGGAAATGGTTGCCTTGGCATCCAGTTCAAACCATTCAGTAGGCCCGGCTGCGTCGACGGCGACGATGCACCAACTATTCCTTCCGGCAATGAAGATGCTCTTGCCCGAACTAGCAAGGCAGCGAACGGGACGATCCAGATCGATGCGACGCCGCTGCGAGCCATCTGTATCGAGAACGATGACAGCATTGTCGCCGCCAGCCAGGAGAAAGCCCTCGCCGGCACTGACACTTGTCAAAGTGGCGAGCTTGGGACTGAAGGTCGTGGATTGGTAATAATGGATCAAGCCGGGATCGGTAAGTGGAAAAGCGACGCTTTCATACGAGAACGTGCTGGCCGGCCCGCCAGAGCTGCCCAACTTGTCCATCCGAGTCAGCAGGAATACCGCCGCAGTCAAGGCAAGAATAACCACAGCGATGATGGCCATTGCCGGCCATTTGCCACGCGGGCAGGGTGAATCATGTTTTGGCTCAGGATGCATCATCTACAACAGGCTCCAGGCCTCAGACTTCAGGCTTCAGGAACGGCAACAACAACGACAGGCTCCGGGCTTCCGGCTTCCGACTTCCGGAACGGCAACGACAACGACAAAGACAGCAACGACAACGACAACAGCAGCAATGCCGCTATGGAGTGCGGTGGCATCCGCCACCGCTTTGGCTGAGACGCACATCAAGGAAAAGCGGCGTCGCAGCCGCCGCACTCCACAAACGGCAACGACACAACTAAGCGGCAACGGCAACAGCAACAACCGATACTTGTGAAAACCACAGGGTCATCTACCGGCGTCAGCCGCCGCGCCCGGAGCCCTGAGCCGCCGTTTCCTCCAGTTCCAGGCACACCATGCTCGTCAGGTCGCGGGCGAGCAGCCGGCCGTTCGCAATGGCCATCGGGCCCCAGCTATCGCCGCCCTGGAGCACCTGGGCCTGTGCCAATTCGCGATAGCCTTCACTCGTGGCTTCCACCATCGTCAACAGGCCGGTGTCGTTCATCACCAGCAGCAGGCCATCAGCGATGATGTAGGGCCCCAGGCCTTGGCCGAAACGGTGCGCCGGCCCGCTCTTCCACTTCAGCTTGCCCGAAAGATCCGTGCAGGCCAGTTGCCCGTCTGGCCGCATACCAAATATGTGACCATCGTAGAGCAGCGGCGTCTGCTGAACCGATCCGAACTCCTCCGCCTTCAGCCGCCATAGCGGCCGGGCTGAAATCTGCCCACCATCGGAAGTCAACTGCATCATCATGCAGCCGGCCCCGTAGCCGCCACTGAGGAATATCTTGTCTTCGCCGACGATCACCGGCGTCGGCACGGTGGCGATGGAGATCTTCCATTCAGTGCTCTCCCAGAGGGTCTCGCCGGTGCCCGCGTCGATGCCCGCCACTCCGCCGCTGCCGCAGTAGACGTACATCCGCTTACCGGCAAAATCCATCGGCACTATCGATGAATGCGTCATCTTCCACCGCCGGGGATTCGGTGCCTGCCAAATGATCTTCCCGCTGGAGAGTTCCACAGCGATCATCAGGCTGCTGCTGCCTGGGGCAATGATGGCCTTGCCGGCATCGATCAGCGGGCACTGCCCGGCGTACCACTCCGGTTCTTCAGTGTTGAACTGCTCTTGAAGGTCAATCCCCCAGACCGGCTGGCCGGTGCGAGCATCAAGGCAGAGCACGTGACACTTCGGGCCAATGGATACTACGTAATCGTCGGTGACAGCCGGCACCGTTCGGCTCATGCCATGATTGCGTTTGACCTTCACCGGGTAGGCCAGCCGCCAGATCTCCGTGCCGTAGGCCAGCGAGATGCATCGCATCACGTCGCTGTGCCGACTGGGCATGATTTCCAACGGAAAACAGGCCTCCAGAAGAATACGGTTGAGGCGCAGGATATCGCCGGGCGAAAGGTCCTCGCGCACGGCCAGGGCTGTGGCATCGTGCCCGGCCCGTAGCTGCGGAGCTTGCGGCACCGTCAGCGGCCCATCGTCGACTGGCCTCAGCAGACGATTGGTCTCCGAAGGCAGCTTTATGCCCTTGAAGTAGTCATGGGAGTAGAAGTCTCCTCGCTGCATCAGCTCATTGAGGGAGTCGATCAGGGCTTGGCGGCTGGTTGCGTCGGCCATTTGATCTGTGGCATTGGCAAGCGTTCTCCGCCCGCGGTCGCCAAGCATCTGGCCAATCCGCCGCAATGCCTTGGCGGCGGGGGCTGAATCGTCAACATGGTTCAGCCTTTGCACCATCGAATGGAAATCACTCACCTGTTCGACCCGCAGCAGCCAGTGGTCTGGCGGATCGTAATCCAGAAGATAGACCCTTCCATTTCGCACTGCCGGCGCGGCGTAGCCCTCGCCTAGTTGCACTTGCCAAAGCTTGCGCGGGCCCTGGCTTGGCCAAGACCGCAAAAGCCCCGATTCATCGTGAGCTATGCCATCAAGGTTTGGACCGCGAAAGGAAGGCCAGTTGGTCGCTCGGCCAGCCGCGCCATCGCCAGGCTCGTTCGTGGCGGCGGTTGTCGGCGCGACATAGTAGATCGGCTTGCATGAAAGGGGATCGAAGCTTGACCTTGCTGCCGTTGTCGCGGCATCGGCGATATCCAGGCCTGGATCGCGCATCTGCAAGTCTTGACTCATCCTGCCATGCAAGACAAATGCCATCACCAGGACGAACAGGCCCGCTGCCAACGGCGGCAAGAGCTTGCTGATCAAGAAGTCCTTCATATTGCCAATGATACAAGATTTGGCCAGATGCACGCCAGCCAAACGAGCTATGCCCCGGTCTTGCGTGTTACAATGTCCCAAGTGAAACATGCCGCGATATGGAATCTTGAAAAAACTGCTGTGCATGCTGTTTCTGCTGGCCTTGTCCGCGACAACGGCTGAGGCAGCCAGCCGCGCATTGGTTCGCCCTGTTCGTCCCGCCTCCGCGTCGGCTCCTGCGGCCACAAGTTCATCTACCAAGGCCGGTGACGATTCCGCCCTGACGCAGCTCAAGCAGGCGCAGGAGGTCGAAGACCTCTTCCGCACCGGCCATTACAGCCGGGCCAAGGCGCTCCTGGCTGGCCAGTTGCGAAAAGACTCTCGTAATGGCGTCCTGTGGTACAACCTCGCCTGTGCGCAGAGCCGCCTGGGTGAACTGGACAATGCTCTTGCGAGCCTGGAGCGGGCGATTGCAGCCGGCTTTGGGTCTTTCGCGCACATGGATCACGATGAGGATCTCTCAGCCGTCCGGCAGGCCAAGGGATACGTCGACCTGCTAAAACGGCGAGAAACGCTGGTTCGCCTGCGGGCTGAGAAGATGCTCGCCGCCCTCAAGAAGCAGTATGGCGATCAGTACATCTGCGAGGTCGAGGAATCATGCAAGCTGGTGCTGGCGACCAACATTGATCGCCACAGCCTTGACGCCCTCAAGGACCGCCTGCAGGAGCAGGCTGAGGCGCTTTGGAATGACCTGTTCCATTTCCATTTTGAACAATACGTGACAGTCGTTATCAGCAAGACCGACCCGCAGAAGATGTCCGGCGTGGGAGGCTACTACGACCACGCCCGCCGCATCCTGACTGCCAAGACGGTGGGCATGACCGTGACGCATGAGTTCACGCACGCGCTGCACCTGGCCGACCAGGACGGCCTGGGCCAGCGCCACCCGATCTGGATCGCCGAGGGACTGGCTACGTTGTTCGAGTCTTCGGAGGTTGAGGACGAGCATATCACCCCGCGGCCTAACCACCGGCTGAACTATCTTCAGGCGCTTGCTTCGCGAGGCAAGACGCTGCCATGGAGAGAGTTCTTCACATTGACGGGCGAGAAGTTCATGCAGCAGTCGACCATTGCCTACCCGCAGGGCAGATACATAATGATGTACCTCTTCGAGAAGGGCAAACTGCGGAAGTGGTACACGCAGTATGTTAGCGACTATGAAAATGACCCAACCGGGGCGCGGGCGATGGAGGCTGTGTTTGAAAAGAAATTGCCCGAGGTAGAAGCCGATTGGCTGGCTTGGCTGCGGCAACTCAAGGCCCCGCCATATTCACTGCCGCCCAGCCATGCCGTGATCGGGGTGGCTGTTCAGCAGCAGACGGACGGCATCGGCATATCGAGAGTCCTGCCCGACAGCGGCGCCGCCAAGGCCGGCCTGCAGGCGGGCGACACCATCTATCGAATTGATGGCCGGGACGTGCTCGACGGCGATGACCTCGTGATGCTGGTGGACGGCCACGAGGCAGGCGATAGTCTGGAGATCGAGTACCGCCGCCAAGGCCAGACCGGCAAGGTGAGTGTTGTGCTGTCGGCTGTGAGCAACTCGGCTGCACAAGGCCAGCAGAAGGCCCCATCTCGTCAGGTTTTACCAAGAAGCAATCGTGGCAAAGTCCCGGCAAGCACACCGGTTCGCCGCCGAGCGGCGTAGAGAGGCGGGCCTACTTACCTAGCCAGTTCTCGACGTGCAGCCTCGCCACACGATCAAATTCCCTGCGGTTATTCGTGACCAATACAGCCCCGGCTGATAGCGCATGGGCGGCGATCAATGTATCCAAGGCTCCTATTGGAGTTCCGGCTCGCTCCAGGTCAGCCCTTGCACGGCCATAGGCGGCGGTCGCATGATCGTCGAATGATAGCGTCTCCAGAGGCGCGAATATATGCGCCAGTGCAATGGCATTTCGGCCAGGGTCGCTGCTGCGGGCGACGCCGAACTGAAGCTCCGCGAGAGTGATCGAAGAAATGCAGACACTCCCAACGGGATGTCGGCGCAGTTTGGCAAGGATCTGTTTCGACCGCCGCCGGATTAGCTCGATGCAGATGTTCGTGTCGAGCATGTACCGCATCAGAGCTTCGCTCGCTTCTCGGCCTTGTCATGGCGGTCGGACTCTGCCATGAAGTCAGGCGTGAAACTGCGGATGCCGCGCTCCAGGATATCCCACCCCTTCTTTCGCGGGTACAGGATGACAAGGTCATCCAACTTGGCCACGCAAACCTCGTCCGCGTCCAGACGGCACTGCTTGGGCAGGCGCACCGCCTGGCTGCGCCCGGTCTTGAATACTTTGGCTGTGTTCACAAGAACGCCTCCAGTTGATACGTATCATGATATCTACTTTGTTGAAGTGTGTCAAGCGGCGTCCTAGCGCAGTGCCAGGCGCTTGTATTTGCCGCGGCGATGCGCTAGGCGGTCGGGATTCTCAGCTCGAATCGCCTCTTCGTATGCGGCGAAATCGCCCTCGAACCAGCGCGTCTTGCCGCCGCCTTCAAACACCAGAAGATGTGTGCAGATGCGGTCCAGAAAGAACCGATCGTGGCTGATGACCAGCGCACAGCCGGGGAAGTCGATCAATCCCTGCTCCAGCACGCGCATGGTGTTCACGTCGAGATCATTCGTCGGCTCATCCAGCAGGAGCAGGTTGCCGCCGCGGCGCAGTAGCTTGGCCAGATGAACGCGATTGCGCTCACCGCCTGACAGTTCGCCCACCAGCTTCTGCTGCTGCGTGCCCTTGAAGTTGAACCTCGCTACGTAGGACCGCGAGTTCATGCTCGCACTGCCCAGTTCAATACGATCCTTGCCGTCGGTGATCTCCTCGAAGATAGTCTTGCGGCCATCCAGGGCGTCGCGATGCTGATCCACGTATGAAAGCACCACGCTTGGCCCGAGCTCGATCTTTCCGGAGTCAGGCTGCTCCTGGCCGACCACCATGCGAAAGAGCGTCGTCTTGCCGATGCCGTTTGGCCCGATGACGCCGACTATCGCGCCGCGCGGCACGTCGAAAGTGCAGCCGGCCAGCAATTGCACAGCCTGGCCGTCAGCATCAGCGAAGCTTTTGCTGACGGACGAAAAACTCAGCACCTTGTCGCCAAGGCGCGGGCCCGGCGCAATCTGGATAAATGCCTCGCTGGTTGAATCAACCGTCGTGGCGGCGGCCAGTTGCTCATAGCTCTTGATGCGGGCCTGGTTCTTTTGCAGCCGCCCCTGGTGGCTGGTGCGAATCCAGTCCAGCTCGCGCGCAAGAGTCTTTTGGCGCTGCGTCTCTTTCTTCTCCATGACCCGCAGCAACTCAGCCTTCTGCTGCAGCCAGGATGAGTAATTTCCCTCGAACGGCAGGCCTCGAGCGTTGTCCAGTTCCAGGATCCACTTAGTGATATTGTCGAGGAAGTAGCGATCGTGCGTGACGATGATGACCGTGCCGGGATACTCCCGCAGCGTTCCTTCAAGCCATTGCACCGTTTCGGCGTCGAGATGGTTGGTCGGCTCATCCAGCAGGAGCAGGTCGGGCTTTTCCAGCAGGGCCATGCACAAGGCCACGCGGCGCCGCTCGCCGCCGGAAAGTTGCCGCACGGGCGTGTCATCCGGCGGCAGCACCAGCGCGTCGGAGGCGATGTCCATCAGGCGGTCAACCTCCCAGCCGTCACAGGCGTCGATCTTCTCCTGAAGATGGCCCATCTCTTCCAGCAGTTTGTCCATGTCGTCGCCGGCCTGCGGCGCAGCCAGACGATCCGAAATGGCGTTGAACTGTTCGATGAGGTCATGCACCGGCTTCATAGCTGTGCAGAGGTTCTCGCGCACTGTCTTGTCGAGGTCAAGTTGCGGCTCCTGCGCCACGTACCGCACGCGCATGCCCTTGGCAAGCGCAGCCGTGCCCTGGATGTCCTTATCCAGCCCGGCCATGATCTTCAGCAGCGTGCTCTTGCCCGAGCCGTTCTCGCCGACAATGCCAATCTTGGCGCCGTAGAAGAACGACAGGCTGATGTCCTGCAACACCACCTTGTCGCCATACATCTTGGTCACATCATGCATTTCGAAGACAAATTGGGGAGGCATTGGGATTACTTTCCTGCGAGGGTGTTGGCGCTATTGCCAGGTTCCGACCGGCCTCTATTGCGAATTTCGCATTGCGAATTCATTGCGAATTGCGAATTCCTTCATGCGTCGGCGGATTGGCTGGAGGGGTAGTCCGTGACGCCTCCGACGGCCGATAATAGCCAAGCCCGCATTCACTGGAGAAATTCGCAATCCGCAATATCCGCAATTCTAAATTCGCAATGGTTATCGTTCTTCATCCCGATCCGTCGCCAGGGGCACGGGGGCGGTCAGGTCGGAGATTTCCTTCCATTGCCGCGGCGACATTTCGTAGTCAGCCGCCGCAAGCGAGGCCTCTAACTGTTCAGTGTTGCGCGCACCTATGATCGGCGCGGTGACGGCCTCGTGCGCCATGACCCACGCCACCGCGAGCGTCGCCGGGTGCACGCCTGCCTTCTGGGCGTAGTTGCTGAATCGCTCACCCAGTTCGTAATACTCGCGAAGCTGATAGCGGCTGGCATACATCTTGTTGGTGGCCAGCCGGCCCTGGACATCCTTCTGGGACGCCTTGTGCTTGCCGGTGAGCAGTCCCGCACCAAGGGGACTATACGGTATTACGCCCAGGTTCATTGCCTGGGCCATCGGCAGGATCTCGATCTCGGCTGCACGTTTTGCCAGGCTGTACATCGGCTGAAGCACGGAGGCCTTGGCTAGGTTCTTCAACTCCGCCAGGCCAAACGCCTCCGCGATCTGCCAGGCTGACCAGTTGCTGATGCCCAGGTACAGCACCTTGCCCTGGCGGACAAGATCGGTCATGGCTGTGAGAGTCTCTTCCACATCGGTCTTGGGGTCGCGATGGTGGCAGAAGTAGATGTCCAGGTGATCGGTGCCGAGGCGGTGCAGGCTTTGCTCGACCTGGAACATGATGTTTCGCCGCGACAGCCCTCGGACAGGCCCTTCGCCCAGGCCTACCTTGCTGGTGATGACAAGTTCGTCGCGGCAGGGCTTGATCAGCCGGCCAAGGATCTCCTCCGCCTTGCCTTGCGAATAGATGTTGGCGCAATCGAAGAAATTGATGCCGGCCTGTCGGCAGCGATTGAACATTCGTGCCGACATTGCCTCATCGGCATCGCCGCCAAAAGACATTGTCCCAAAGCACAACCGCGAGACCTCCACGCCCGTTGTGCCCAGTGTTGTGTATTTCATGTTTGCTCCGCTAATAGTTCGGCCCGCAGTTCGGAAACACTACTCTAGCGTCGTGCCATCAGCCGCAGGCTTTTGAGGAAGCATACCCTTCATGCCATCGGAAGGCTAGAGCGCCCTGTCGCTGTTGAAGCAGAGCTTTGCTGCACAATGTCTTTTGCCGTGAGATTCACTGCCGGCTGTGTTATCTTGCTTGCCAGGCGGATCGCCTTGGCTGTTCCAGCCCCAATTCCATTACATCAGACTTACGAGGAAAAGCGATGAGAAGCGGTCTTACCGCGGCGACAAGAGCCATTCTAGCTTTCTCATGCTGCGCGGCTTTGGTGCAAACCAGGGCCGCCGACATTTGGGATGACACCGCGCCTGATGCGCCTGCGGTCAGATCGGCCGGCAGTTCGGCCAGCAGGCCTGCGAGCAAGCCCGCCACGGCGGTTTCAAGTCTGATGCCATACGAGAAGATGCCTTTTGTCACCGGCAAATTTCCGCTCCAGGCGGCTATGCCTTTGCCGTTGCCGGAGTATTCGCCCAAGCAATTGGAGACGCTTTGGCCGATATTCCAGCACGCACCTTTTGAGTCTGCCGGCGTCAACCCGCTGATCCTGCCATTCCGCTACAAGAGCCTGGATAGTTCCGGCGACGACCGCGAAGGCTGCGCGATGAGTTTCCTGATGTCCTTCCTGCTGGACTGGATACCCGGCAACTACGCGGAAATGCGGCCTTATTCCATTTTTGAACAAGACAAGGCGATCTGTCAGGAGCTCCGCGCCGCCTATGACGGCCAGAAGATCGCCCAGTTGATGAGGAAATGGAACGCCACATGCGCCGTCGGCGGAGAGATTGTGCAAAGCGTGGAAGGCTATCGCGGAATGCTCGAAGTGTATGGCCGGGATGGCAAGGTATGGACGCAGAAGTATGACCAGCCTGGCGGATTCTTCGATCTGCTGGGCGACATGAGCGTTGATGCCTGCAAGCAGATGGGTTTCACGCCGACCGAGAAGCTCACAGCCGAGATGCATCGGCCAATATGTCAAGCTGAAGTTCTGGGCCTGCTCGGCAGCGCGGCCTTTTGCAGCCGGCCGGAGCAGACGGATATCTTCGAGAAAATCCTTCAGCAGGATGAAGACTTCTCGCTGGTGCGGGTCTGCTGGGCATGGGAGAAGTTCCAAGGCAAGGAGTTGCAGCAGCAGTGCGAGCAGGCACTGCAAAGCGGACCTAGTCTGCAGACACTGTTCTACTTCCAGCCCGAAACCTGCCAGGACGAGGAACTGGTAGTAAACTGGAAGAAGTGGATGAACACCGCCGAGGCTATTGTCGGAGCGGACCATCCGGACCTGCTATCGGCCCGAATGAGCATGCATGAGCGCCGCAACGAAGGGTGCAGCGGCGAATTGCTGGATCGCGCAATCGATGCGGGCCGGCGATATCCCAATGACCGCTCGTTCCTGGTTGTGCTCGCCGGCGCGTGCGGACGATCGACCATGCCTGGCAATACCGACCTGAACCGTGCGATATGGCTGGCAGCGTCGCAGGGGGCCGTTACCCGGCCAGACGATAGTCGTATCAACACGGCAAGTTACTACTATGCTTGGGATCATGCCGTGATCAACCGGCCGGACCTGATGCTGAGCACGATGAAGCATCTGCGTGAAGGCTATTTGGAGAACAACCCGAACAATGCAGCTTTCACCACGCTGGAAATCGCCAAGGCTTGCCAGATGGCTGGGCATTACGCTGAGGCAGCCAAGGAGTTTCAAGAGGCCTACAAGCGCCTGGGGATATTTAGGGATCCTTCGCCGGAGCGACAGAGACAACGGCTGGATGCCCTGGCCGATTCGCTTATTTGTGCCGTCATCGCCGGCGAGAAGCAAATGTACGAAGGCCTGTTGCAGGACCACGGCGATGAGCTGGACAAATCCACTAATCCTGACCTGCTTCGAGCTTACCTGGCGGTTGCTCGCGGTGAGCAGCCCAAAGCTTCGGGCGGAAGCGATGAAGATTATTACTGGCAAGAGCGACGCTTCATATTCGACTGCCAGGTCGCCCTGATGAAAGGGCGGCAGAACAACAGGTCGGCTCTAAAGAAATGGCTGAACGTTTCTCCAAGCAGCCGTGCGTTTTGGGTGCTGATGGACGGCTATGACCGGCTGCGAAGCCAGGACGGCACATGCAGTTTCTATGAAGAGCTTGAATGGGTCTACGGCGATGATCCATGGGTTGCGCAGGCCGTGGCGGACTACCGCAAGCGACATGCGCGAATCGTGCCGCCGAATCCGGCCGAGATCCTTCGCATCCTGAAGCCCTACGAGGCGGTGCTCCATCCGCCGGGCGGCTCGCAGGATCAGCAGCAGGCTGCCGACACGGTTGTGATGGGCTTTGAGCCCGGGGCCGTTGGAGCGGCTGTCAAAATGCTTGTCCAGAACGGCGATTTCGACAAAGCCAGGGAACTGACGTTGAGGATGAATTCAGCCGCCGTGCGGGCGGGCAGAAAGATCGTGCAGAACCACATGGGCCGCGTACTCTTGAGGGTCGAGCAGGCCAGGCAGGGTGCGACGAGGCCGGCCTCGAGGCCGGCCACACGTGCAACGCAGACGGCAAGTGAACCGCCGTTGCCTTGAACAGCCCTTTATGGCCGCCGGTCTTCGTCCTGAAGTTCGCCCGGTTGCTCGGCAATCTTATCGCCAGGCGGGGCAGGCAGTTTGCTTTTTCGCACGTCGATGACGGCTGTGCGGGCCAGGATGTCGCCCAGGCGCTGACGGTTGCGATTGAGCAGGGGGACCAGCAGCAACAGGGGCAGGCCGGGGGGAACAAGTTCGGCGATCTTCATGACGTTTCGCAGGAAGATGGAGCGCAGGTCGGGCCGTTTGCCCTCCTCGCCGATGACGGCCAGATGAAAGACCATCTTGCCCAGGGTGGCGGAATACTTGAACTCCATTATGGCGCAGTAGGCGGCGTAGAGGCTAAGCGCAAAGACAACTCCGTAGGCGGCATTATCGGGCATCCTGGACTCACGAACGAGCGCGAGCATGTCCGCCCAGGTCTTCTGCGGCAGCGGGAAAAGAACGCCGGCCAACAGATTGAACGGCAGGAAATCGATGACACCCGCTGCCAGCCGCTTGAGCAGATTGGCAACGACGATTCCTTCGCCCAGGACGAACGGCTTGGGCGGCGTGGTGGGGCGGACGATCACCATCGGGATGAAGATAAGGATCAGCACGATCCAGAAGAAGTACTGGATGATTCGCTGACCATTCATGGCGGCGGGGGCTTCGCGGAAAATGGCTAGTTCTTCCTGCGAGATGATTTCGCCGTCGCTTCGGCATGAGGCCCATTGCGGGCCAGCCTCGCTATCCCAGAAAATCACGAGCTGCTCGCCAAGGCGGGCAAGCTGTGGCTGGGCCTTTGGGCTGACCGAGAGCGCCTGGCCCTGCTGCACCACAGGCTGAATCGTAAATGATATCTGCCCGGGGGCCGCCTGCGTCGATTGCGTAGCCGGTGGCGACTGGGCTAGTTCAGCCTGTGTTAATGGCGGTGGCGTGTGCCTGCCAATGTCCGCTATGGCCAGGCTGAGCGGCGCCGTGTCGCCGTCGGCCGCAGGGCCGGTGAATGCGATGATCAGCTTTTTCGGCAGGGCGATCATGCTGGCGACGCGCACTGGTTCAGTCCAGCCCGGCAGGGGAACATCCAGCCATCGGTTCTGGCTGTAGCAGAGCAGGCGATTGCTCGATTCATCCTGGATCAGCAGGTACGTCCTGTCATCCAGCGATGCAACCTGAAAGCGCCCGGAGGGGGCAATGGCAGCATCTTCCAGCACGGCTACCTCACTCCAGCCCTGGGCTGTATTCATCAGCAGGGCAAGGCGCCTATCCGGGCCGGCAGGGCGGGCGGCTGAGGTTGAGGGATAACCTGGGGCGGTCTCGGCGGCTGAGACAGGCTTAGTCGATGCGGGCTGGTTTTGCAGGGCGACGACCATCAAGCTTGCAGGCCCGCTCTGGGTGCTGTAGGCCGGCTGGACGATCTGGCAGGCGGCGACCACCTGGCCTGGCACGCGAGGCTGTGGAGTCGCCGTGTGCGCAGGCAGGCTGTATCGCATGCAGTCGGTGGAAGGCTCTGCCTGGTCCGGCTTGGGGAGGAAGACATGCAGGAGGCCTTCGGAGGACGCTGCCGCAGAAGGCCGGCCAGCAAGGGCATGATCGATCCATGTCCATTTGCCGCCGGCAGGGCGGCCTACTACGTCGAACACGTCCTGCTGCGGATGCGCGCGGATGACCCAGATGGCCGATGCGTCCCCGGTCATCATGTAAAGGGGCTCATCCGGCGCGGCAAGCGCCGAGGCAGACATCGCCAACACCAACATGAGGCCAGTAATCGGTAGATGTTTCAATTCTGCATTCCTCGGTCTAGCGATGCATGCCCTTGCCCGTTAAGGCGCGACATTCTCGTCAACACGGACGACGTCGTGAATCGCCGGCGGCAGTTCGAGCCGGCTGGCCTCGGCGGGGTCTCCGCGGCCGATAGTCATGTTGCTGAGCATGAGATGAATGCGGGCCTTGCCCGGCCAGTCGATGTCGATATCGCTGGGCATGGTTGAAGCAGGCCCGCTGTAGCCTTCATCCATCTTGATCGGCTTGTAGTTCTTGAGCATCGCCGTCATCACGCTACGTCCAGTCTCGTCGATCAGGCATACCTTGTAAGCCTGGCGCGGCA
>CAYQJH010000089.1:0-14365 GCA_964417755.1 uncultured Planctomycetaceae bacterium | reverse complement strand
TATAATGTTTGGGATTGCTCCCTGCAATTGGGGTCAAGTAGGTTTATTGTCGCATTGACATCCTGCAAGAACATCATAGGAATATCGTTTTTCTCTTGGAATTCCTTTGTTGCCTCTTGCACGGATTTTGGAATGGCAAACCCGCCGCGAATTAGCAGCCGGGCAAGCCCAATCAATGCCCAATTGAGAATTCCCGCGCCGTCAGACATGATTGTTTCTTTTAGATCGGACACGCGGGCGGCATCTTCCAGCGACTGGGGTGGTGCGAGCCCGCGTTCGTGCCGCCGCTGACGGAGATGGTGCTGGAAGAGACGGACGAATACCAGATCATTCGCGATGCAGCCGGCAGGACCGTCAAGTTCTTCCAGGGCCGGCGTCATGGCTTTATGCCGACCTACCTCAAGCACGCCGTTGCCGGGCAGAAGGATTGGGAGGAGGAGGTCTGCCCGCTGCTTGACCCGGCGCACCCGCAGCGATGGGTGGATTTCGACAAGGACCTGGCTGCCCTCAAGCAGAACATATCCCGCTACGGCGACTTTGTGACGCAGCACAGCATCGGCGGGTACATGTACCTGCGTGCCCTGGTCGGCCCGGAGGAAATCTGCTACCTGCTGGTGGATAATCCCGCCCTGGTTCACCAGATGATGCAGACCTGGCTGGAACTGGTCGATGCGGTTACCGCTCGCCTGCAGCAGACGGGAATAGCCCTGGACCAGTTCTTCATCGCCGAGGACATCTGCTACAACCACGGCATGTTAATCAGCCCCGACATGGTCCGCGAGTTCCTGCTGCCTTACTACCAGCAGATACTGCGAAACATACGCAGCCGGCAGAGCGGCAGCAACAAACACCTGTACTTCCAGGTCGACACCGACGGCAACTGCAACGAAGCTATCGACGTCTATCGCGAAGCAGGGATGGACGTGCTGAGTCCCTTCGAGATCGCGGCCGGCAACGACGTGGTCGCCATCGCCACGAAATACCCGGACCTGGTTATGACCGGCGGCATAGATAAGCGCGTCCTGGCTGCCGGCCCTGAAGCCATCGACGATTATCTCCAAGGGGTGATTCCGTTCATGGCCAAGCGCGGCGGCTATATCCCCACGTGCGACCACGGCGTGCCCGACAATGTTTCTTATGCCAATTACATGCACTATCGCCGAAGAATAATGGAACTGGATTAGGCCTGAAGGCCAAGGAGACATAGCAATGAGCCAAGTTGTTACGGCAAATCTGCGGTGTGAATATCATGTAGATCCCATCGGCCTGGATGAGCGCCAGCCGAGGCTGTCCTGGCTGCTGACTGTGCCCGATCATCGGCGCGGTGTTAAGCAATTGGCGTACCGGGTGTTGGTGGCCTCCAGCGCCGAGAAGCTTCTAGCCGGCGAGGGCGATTTCTGGGATAGCGGCAAGGTGTGCAGCGACCGCACCAGCCAGGTCGAGTATGCCGGAAAAGCAATCGGCTCGCGCCAGCGCGCCTGGTGGACGGTTCGCGCCTGGGACGAAAAAGGCGTGCCGAGCGATTGGGCGCCTGCAGCTTTCTGGGAAATGGGCCTGCTGTCCAGGGACGATTGGACGGCGCAGTGGATAGGCTCATCCATAAAAGATGGCGCGGGCAGCTCACCGTGTCCGTATTTCCGCAAGACGTTCAAGCTGCGCGGCGGCGTCGCGCGAGCCCGGCTGTATGCCACGGCCCTGGGCCTTTACGAGATGTGGATCAACGGCCAGCGGGTGGGCGACCGGCATTTCACCCCCGGCTGGACCGACTACGCCGTCCGGTTGCAGTACCAGACGTACGATGTGACAGCCATGATGCAGGCCGGCGATAACGCCATGGGCGGCATCCTCGGCGATGGCTGGTACTGCGGCTTCCTGGGCTGGGAGAAGAAGCGAGACACATACGGCTGTCAGAAGCAGTTGCTGGCCCAACTTGTCGTTGATTACGAAGATGGCACCAGCCAAACGATCGCCACCGATCGCACGTGGAAGTGTGCCACCGGGCCGATTCTTGAAAGCGATATTTACAGCGGCGAGATTTATGATGCTCGACTCGAGATGGCCGGCTGGTCGCTGGCAAGTTTTCGCGACGCCATCTGGCGGAAGGTCAAGCTTCACGCCGCGCCAGCGGCAAAGCTCGTGGCATCGGCCTCGCCTCCGGTGCGCCAGACGGGGCGGATTCAGCCGTGCCGAACCACCCAGCCTCGCAAAGGCGTGTTCATCTTCGACATGGGGCAGAACATGGTCGGCTACGTGCGGCTGAAGGTGCCTGACGGCACGCGCCGTGGCACGAAGATCGTCATCCGCCACGCCGAATTCCTGAATCCCGATGGCACGCTGTACACGACCAATCTTCGGGCCGCCAAGTGCACCGACACATACATCGTTAAGGGCCGGCCTCAGGCCGAGTTCTTCGAGCCGCACTTCACATTCCATGGCTTCAGGTACGTCGAGATCAGCGGGCTGTCGGCCAGACCCGCGCTAGGCGCCGTCACCGGCGTCGTGCTGCACTCTGACACGGCCGCCACCGGCTCATTTGAATGCTCCAACGCGATGCTCAACCAACTTCAGCATAACATCCTGTGGGGCCAGAAGGGCAACTTCCTCGATGTGCCCACTGACTGCCCCCAGCGCAACGAGCGGCTCGGCTGGACGGGCGACGCACAGGTCTTCATCCGCACGGCGTGCTTCAATATGGACGTAGCGGGATTCTTCAATAAGTGGCTGATGGATCTCACCGACGCGCAGTCGCCTTCCGGTGCGCTGCCCATGGTGGCCCCCGACGTGCTGGCCAAGAAGCAAGGCGACGGCGGGGCGGGCTGGGCTGATGCCGTCATCATCTGTCCCTGGACGACTTATCTTGCCTATGGGGATACCCGCGTACTGCAACGCCACTATAAGGCCATGGCGAAGTACATCGACTTCCTGGGCTGTAGCGACTTCACCACGCGGCACTGCTTCGGCGACTGGCTGAACCAGAACGATCCGACCCCGGATGACCTGATCGCTACCGCATACTGGGCGTACTGCACTGGAATCATGGCTGAGGTGGCCGGCCTCCTGGGAAAGAAGGCCGATGCCGCCAAATACACGCGGCTGCTGGGGGTCATCCGCGAAAAGTTCAGTCACGAGTTTGTTACGGCTTCGGGACGATTGGCGAGTTCCTCGCAGACCGGTTATGTATTGGCGCTGCATTTCGGTCTTTTGCCGCAGTTCATGCGAGCGGAGGCCGTTAAGCGGCTGGTGCGGCGGATCGGCGAATGCAAGGACCGCCTCTCGACGGGTTTCATCGGCACGCCATACCTGCTGTCGGCCCTGGCAGACAATGGCAAACTCGACCTGGCCTACAAGCTGCTGCTCAATGAAGATTTCCCCTCCTGGGGCTATCCGATCAAGCATGGCGCCACGACCATGTGGGAGCGGTGGGACGGCTGGCGGCATGACAAGGGCTTCCAGGACCCTGGCATGAACAGCTTCAACCACTATGCCTACGGAGCGGTGGGAGACTGGATGTACCGCAACATCGGCGGAATCGATATTGATCCTGCCCGTCCGGCGTATCGGCACATTATTGTCCGTCCGCGCATAGGCGGCGGCCTGACGCACGCTCGTGCTGAAATTGATACCATACATGGCAGAGTGGAGACCAAGTGGCGGCTGACCGAGAGAAATCTAACGCTGGCTGTCCAGGTGCCGCCCAATTGCACGGCAACCGTTTATGTGCCAGGGGCAAAGGTTACTGAGGGCCGGCGTCCTGCGGCCAAGTCGCATTGCGTGAAACAACGTGGCCAGGATGATGGCGCTAGCGTATTTCAGATTGGCTCTGGCTTCTATGAATTCAGGGCGAAGCTACCGTCTTAACGAGATCGTGATGAGGAGCCGCTAAGTGAAGACTATTGCCTTCGTAAATGCCGAAGTCTATACCCCCAGCAGGGTCATCAATTCCGGCCAGGTCATCGTCCGTGGAAAGCGAATCACGCACGTGGGCCGCGCCGGCGAATTCAACCTCAAAGGCGCAGAGGTCATCGACGTCAAGGGGCACTATCTGGCGCCCGGCTTCGTCGACACGCACGTGCATGGCGGCGGGGGCGGCGACTTCATCGATGGAACGCTGTCAGCCGTCAAGGTGGCGGCCCGCCAGCACCTGCTTGCCGGGACGACAACTTTGTATCCTTCGACCACCACGCATCGCATGGAGAATATCCTGCGGGCGCTGAAGGTGCTGCGCAGTGTGGTAGGAAAGAATATCAAGGGCATGGCCTTTATCCCCGGGGTGCATGTGGAAGGGCCCTTTCTGACAAAGCGCGAGCCCGGCTGCCACAACCTCAAATTGCTGCTGGACCCCGTGCCGCCGCACACCACGCAGATCATGCAGTACGCTGACATAATCAAACGCATGACCCTTGCGCCCGAAGACCCCGGCGCGATGGACTTCATCCGCGAGCTTACCGCCAAGGGCATCATGGTCTCCATCGGCCATAGCGCGGCGACATACGAACAGGTTGCACTGGCCGTCGAGGCGGGCGCAACGCACGTGACGCATCTTTACAACGCCATGTCCACCATCAAGCGCATCAACGCAAAGCGATATGCCGGCCTGCTGGAAGCGGCGCTCGAACGCGACGACCTGACCACCGAGATAATCGCCGACGGAAAGCACCTGCCCACGTGCCTTCTGCGGATCGCCTTCAAGTGCAAAGGGCCGGAGAAGCTCATTCTCATAAGCGACTGCATGAGGGCGCTGGGGCTGCCCGAGGGCAAGCTCTACGAGGTTTGCGGCCAGATGGCCCTATATGAAGATGGCGTCGGCTACACGCCGGACAAGCAGGCTTTCGCCAGTTCCGCTATTCCGATGTGCGAGGCTGTCCGGCACATGGTTCAGACGGTCGGCGTTTCGCTGAAGGACGTGCTGACGATGGCAACGCTGACACCGGCCAGGCTCATGGGCATCGACTCCTTCAAGGGCAGCCTGGCCAGCGGCAAGGATGCTGACCTGCTGATACTTGACCGCACGAGCCTCCGCCCCGTCTACGTCATGGCCATGGGCCAGCAGGTTGCCAAAGGCTGAAATGACGAATGACGAGGGGCAGATGGTTGAGGACTCCAAACGCGGCCTATCGCGTCCGGGATCCTTTCGTCGGATGAATATACGAGGTTTGTTTCGTCACTTGAACTTCGTCATTCGTCATTTCCGTCCATCATGCTCCTTTTCGCCTATTGCTGCCCGCAGGTATAAATTCGTCACCCAATCCTTGAATCGCGGATCGCTGCTCCACTTCTGGCAGTTGTCTTCAATCTTGCCCGCCTTCGGAGTCAAGGGAAATGGAGAACGCCCTTGAAGGTTGGCTTTTGGCCTTGAATGACCGCGTAGCAAGGTTAAGATGCATGCCCGGCAGATGAAGCATTTTCAGAATATCATACTGCCTTGGAGAGACATCTATGCTTTCTGTTGAAACACTGACTACCTTGGTCCAGGACGAACTGATTCTGCGTCGCGAGGAAGGCTGCGCAACGGGGCACATTGCCCGAAAGTTCGAGGCGCTGAAGGCCAACCCGCCAGCCGATGCCGCCAAGCAGCTTGAAAAGCTGCTGGCCTCGCTGGAAAAGCTCAAGGTCAGCAAGAGCTTCAAGTTCGTCGAGCCCTCGGACCTGGAGTCTATCCGTGCCGCCAGGCCGGCCGGGCCGCGACGCATGACATGCACGCTGGACGACGAGCAACTCTATGACCGTATTCTTGGCGCGTGGCAGGCGCGCACGGCCGGCTGCCTGCTGGGGCTCTTCTGCGAAGGCCGCAGCCGCGAGAAAATCGAAGGCTATCTGCGCCGCATAGGTCGCTGGCCGCTGTCGAACTACTTCCCGTACGTCGAGGAACTCACCGAGGAGTTCAATCTGCCCGCGTTCTTCCGGACGGAAGGAAGCCTGGGCCTGATCAAGCGAATGGTCCGCGATGACGATACAGACTACACCATCCTCGGCCTGCACATTCTGGAGAAGTATGGTCCCGGCTTTACAACAGAAAACGTAGGCGCGGAATGGCTGGATGTGCTGGCATATCTGGCGGTCTGCTCAGCCGAGCGGGCCACGTATCGGAACCTTATTAATGAGATCAAGCCGCCGCGGGCTGCAACCTTCCAGAACCCTTGGCGGGAATGGATCGGGGCGCAGATCCGCTGCGATGGCTTTGCCTATGCGACTCCGGGCCAGCCCGAACTGGCTGCAGAATTCTGTTACCGTGACGCTGCCCTCAGCCACGTCAAGAACGGCATCTACGGAGAAATGTTCTTCGGCGCGATGATCTCAGCCGCCCTCGCATGCGGCAACCTTGAAGAGGCCCTGGAAGTCGGATTGTCGGAGATCCCAGCCAACTGCCGCCTGGCCGAGGCTATGCGATTTGTCCGCGATCTTCGCAAGACGACTCTGGATTGGCCGACGGCCCTTGACCGCATCGCCGAACGTTATGGGCATTACCACCGGGCCCACACCATCAATAATGCAGCCGTGGTGCTGCTTGGATTGCTCTGGGGCGAGGGCGACATGGAAAAGACGCTCTGCATTTCGGTGATGGCCGGCTGGGACACCGACTGCAACGCGGCGACGGCTGGATCCGTCATCGGCGCGATTTTGGGTGCCAAGGCCCTGCCATACGACAAGTGGATCGCCCCGCTGAATGACACGATTGTCTCAGGCGTGGCAGGCTATGACAACTCCCGCATGACCGACCTTGCCCGGCGCATGGTCGCGGTTGTGAGAAAGATACAAGCAAGCCAGGCCGGCCAGAAGGCGTAAATGATGCGGAAGCCCCCGCCGGAAGGCGGGGGAGTATCCTGGTCCTCTCAGGTCAGTTAGCAGTGCGCCTGCGCCAAAAGCATGGCGGCGAACGACGGCCGCCATGCCACCCGCCAATTGTGGTGCAGGCGTTTCGCCTGCAATCCTGAGACTGTGTGCGGGCGACACGCCTGTACCACAACCCCCTAATCTCCGCGTTTCTTAGCGACAGTCAGTTCATCGATCCACAGCGTCTGCGGATGTGGCAGCAGGCCCGGACCGAAGTGCGGCGCAATCAGGTATTGGTTGATCTTCATCTTGGGGAAATCGGTCGAGCGCAGGACGATGTCGTTCTTGTCGATGACCAGCTTGCCGTCGAACCAGCCCCGGGCGATGCCGTCAGCATTTGGCAGATCGTTCTTCAGGTCCAGGCTGTTGAGCTTGAAGTACGCCTCCAGGCAATGCCACTTGTCGTCGGTGAACAGAACATCCTTGCTGTCGTAGAGCGTGCCGTTGTAGCCGCCCTTGAGCGGGCCTTGCGTCAGGCCGTGCGGCATCTTCGCGTTCTGAATGTCGGTGCCGCCTACGCGCATCTTGCCATCAACCGCCTCGACGTAAAGCGTCAGGTGCGTCTTGGCCGGGCCGAAATAGGCATCGTTTTCGGTCGTCAGGAGGTTCATCATGTGTGGGTGATAGCCCTTGCCCGTCCAACCCCATCCCTTCGAGAGCCTCAGATAGAACTTCACGTAGACTTCATCGGTTGGCTCCAGAAGGCGGCGAATGGTCGAGCCGCTGACGTTGCTCGAGCCGGCCTTGTTCCAGGCATATTCCAGGCAGCCCTTGCCCGCCTGCGCGCCGCCGACGATGTTGTACCTGTTGCCGTCATACCATTGGCGGCTGGGCAGGTCGGCATCGTCAAAATGCTCAATGAAGAACACGCCTTGGGGCGATGGCATGGCTGCAGCCGGCCGGCTGGTTGCTGCGCCGCTGGAAGGCATTGTCGCCGGGGACGAAGGCATCGATGCCGCCACGGCCACCGTCGCAGCTAAGACCAAAGGATGCATTGGGACTCCTTGATTGGGGAAGTCATATAGGTCTCTGACATCAACGTTCTGTGATAGTCAATCGATGGATAGGGTGCCGTGGTTTGCGGAGCGAAGCGGAGCAACCACGCTCCGCGAACAAGCGTGGTTGCTTCGTCCCTTTGGGACTTGGCAAACCACGGCACCTATCGGTTCACAGAACACCAGCAGCAGATCAATGAATTGAACGTTCGCGGCTGCAAAGAGTATCGCCTTGCTCTAACACATTCCATTCCCGCCGCAAAGCTGATAACCTGATGCCGCATGACCCAGATGATACAGGCCAACATCGACCGACCGGCCCGCAACGCCATCTGGCAGACGATGGTCACTTACACGGAGGGGCAGATCAACGATGATGATCTGTGGGATCGCCTGCCGCCGAAAGGCCAGGAACCTTTCATTGCAGTCATGTTTAACGTGCTCTGCAGCTATACCTGGCGCAGATTGGCAATCCACGCACGAGGGCGCGGGTTATCCGCATTGTAAGCAACTGCATCGAGTGTCTGAAATCGGAGCAGACATATAGCCGCCGGGATGGATCAGGCAGGATCGATGTCTTCCTGGCCATAGTGACGACCATCGGCCTGGGCGTGATTCCGATCATTTCAGTGATTGCCTCAGGTCGCGCTGGATGGCTAGGAAAAGCCTCCACGCCCGTAGGCCTGATTGCCGGCTTGATACTGGGCCTGGGCTTTGCTGCCTCGATGATTGACGTGTCGTCGCGTTTGCCGAGCGTGCTATTTCGGCTCCAAGTTCATCATGGCCTTTGGAGGCGCTGGCCATTCAAATAACAACCAGCGCCTCCAGTTCAGATGGTTAGGTTCTGTGCCTGAAGCTTTGCGGCGGCAGGGGTTGGCCGTGCTAGCAGATGTGGCCTAATTCATTGATCAGCGTATACATCACGTTGGCCATGACCTGAAACACGTATTCTTCGCAGTTAGTCCTGCCGTTTCCGTCGATATCGTAGATCTGACCGTCAGTTGAGCGGGCATCCGTCGCCCATAGAAGCTCCAGCACGCGATGGACAGTCCAGTTGTCGAAGCCAAAGGCCGCGCCGAATATCGTGACGTTGATGGTCCGCACTCCCACGCCATCCTCTGTGACGTTGAAGCCGTATCGCGCTGCTGTCGTGCCTGCCAACGTGGAATTCGTCACGTAGGTTGCCAGAGCAACAGCCATTATCTGGGCATCCAGCTTGGGCACGGCGAGCAGGGAGCATTTCTTGCCGCTGGAGAAGAGCTTCTTATAGTAATCCGCCACCTGCGCGTTGGTCTTTCCGGCCAGATCTCCATAAAGATTCGGGAATGTCGCCGCCAGCCAGTCTCCAAGCTGCGTCGCATTGGGCCCGCCGTTGAGGCCCTTGATGAGGGCTTGTCCGTTCTTGTTTTGCCAGAAGCCGATGGTGGCCGTCTGGCCGGAACCAATCACCCGCCCTTGGCCTCCTTCTAATTCCGCGAAGTTATAGTTGATAGCTTCCGTGCCCGGCGTCGTCATAACGATGCCGCCAATAATGTCGTTAGCGAGCAATACGCCGGCACTGGCTCCGCCGACCATGCCCAGGATGTCTTGCCCGTCCATCCAATCTGTCGGTTGAAGCTCGTGAATCCTATAGCCGGCGGCGTTGCTAGGCCGCAGACCGTCGAACATGTACACTCCGTCCTCATCGGTGACGGCGATGCGTGAAACCGGCCTGCCGAGGTCGTCCGTGCCGGTAAGTTCGATCGTCACTCCGGTGATGACTTGTTCGTTGAAATCGACCTCGCCATCGTTATTAAAGTCTTCCCAAACCAAGCCCTGAAGCGTAGACTTGGGCGTCGCGACGACATTCAGATCCACCGTCGTCGGCTGGCTAGTGATGGCGTTGCCCTGGCTGCCCACGGGGTCGCCCGTGTCGGTAACGCTGAAGCTGAAGCTGTCAAGGCCGCTGTAGCCAGGTCCAGGCGTGTAGACAACGTGGTTGTCTGAAAGGCTCAAGGTGCCGTTACTTGGGGCATTTACAATAGTGAAGATGAGACCGTTCGCGGCGGTCTCAAGGTCGCTGCCGGCCAAATTAATAGCCACCGGCGTATCTTCACTTGTGCCGATCGCCTGCGTATGGGCCACCGGCGCATCGTTGACCGGGGCAACCGCAATACTGACCTCAGCCAGCGAGCTAAGCTCGCCATCGCTGGCGATGAAGCTGAAGCTGTCGGGGCCGCTGTAGTCGGCAGCAGGATTGTACGTGAAGCTGCCATCGGCATTGACTACTACCTGGCCGTGCGCAGGCGCTTGGGCAAGCGCAAAGACGAGGGCGGCGCTGTCAATATCGCTTGCCACAAGCTGGCCGGAGACAGCCGTGTCTTCGAGAGTATTTACATCCTGACCTTGGGCCACCGGGGCATCATTGACGGGCGTAACATCGATGCTTACTGTGCCTGTCGAGGTCAACTGCCAATCACTGACGGCGAAGCTGAAGCTGTCTGGCCCGTTGTAGTCAGCCAGTGGCGTGTAGGTGAAGCTGCCGTCTGGATTGACAATCACATCGCCGTGAGCGGGGGCCTGAGCAAGTGCATAGGCGAGCTTCCCTGCGTCCATGGGACCGTCGGAGGCTGTCAACTGCCCCGAGACGGCTGTGTCTTCCAGCGTTTCAACTTGCTGATCCTGCGGCACGGGGGCCTGGTTCAGCGAAAGCGGGCCGAATAAGCCCTGTGCCCAGCCGACGAAGCCGGCTGAGAAGTCGCCGGTGAAGGTCGAGTTCAGGCTGGTCATCGTCAGGCCGATGTCCTTGCCTTGGAAGAAAGGCGCCAGAGAGCCGCCGGTGAACTGGAAGCGGAAGTCGTAGCTGTCGTTGGGTCCTCCGCTGTCATGGAAACCAAACTGCAGAATCTCGCCGGTAACAAGCACGCCGGCATAATCGCCGGCGTCCTGGATGTTGTTGCGATTCATGTCGATCCAGCCGTCAACCTGCAGGTCCGGCCCGTCGACTCCGCCGACCACATTGCCCTGGGCATCCAGGCGGATATGCAGGCCAAAGGCCCGCGGGTCCTTTATGCTCACCGGCCGGCCGCCGATGGTGAAGATGACCGTGGTGGGCGTAGCGGTTGCGTCGAAAGCACCGAATTCGACTGATTCGCTAGGCGCTGTGTATGTGAGTCTGCCGGTCGCATCGTAATTGAAGTCTGGAACACCAGGATTGAGCTCAGCTATCACACCCACAAGCGACAGCAAATTCCGTTGTTCCAAGAGTTCAAATGAAGGCATGCGATTTGACACGGTGCTGCTCCTTTCTCAAAGTGTGCGCGTATTAAGGCCGTCCGTGCGATACATGTATGAATGGAATAGCCCCTGCGGAAGGCTACCCGTACCCCAATCCTTGAGGTTTGTCTATCACTGGCCGCGACGGCGGCGCATTACAACCAAGCTGCCCAGAGCGAGCAGGGACAGCGTGGCTGGTTCCGGAAGAAAGAAGATATCTGAGTAATCAACAGATTGGCTGAAGGAGTCAGAGAAGTCGGTTGGGAAGTTGCCTGCGTATACATGCACCACGATGTTGCCGTCATTAGGCGCGACCATATCGCCATCTTGACGGAAGCGGAAGCTGATCTGACCGAGGTTCGTCTGGTTGTAATCGAATTCCACCGGTCGATCGGATTGGAAGATATCGCCTATGGTGCTGTCGGTTCCTCCGGTAACGTACAGGGCATGGCTGCTGTAGTACATCGCGGCGGGCGCGTCGGGATTGAGGCTGACTGTCTTGGTTACAGGGTCAATCTTGACATGCAGCTCAAAGAGGCTGCCATTTTCGGATTCATAAGGAAGATTTACAAAGTTGGAAGAATCCAAATTGAGCAACTCTGGATACGACTGGATGTCCAGCCGGCCAGTGGCGGCATCGTACTCGATATAGCCTCCGGAAGACTTCACCCAGGGATAATGAGCAGGTGTATCATTCAGGACTGAACCAAAGCTGGTGCCAGCGGCGCAGACTATGACCATCGCTAGCGCGGATGCAAAAACGCCTACCTTGGACATGCTCTTCTCCTTTACGCTCTCCACTGCCCTCAAACGTTGCAGGCTCATTGGCAACGCTGTCACTAAAGACCATGACAGCGAAAATTATCACGCCATTTGTGAAGTGTGTCAAGAACAAAAACCTCCTGTGGCATGAACTTATGTGAATCCACCCGGGGTAGCCAAAGCCGGCTTTTATCGTTAAAGCCTTTTTGACAAGAGCTTAGATCTCAAGCATTAGGAAACATCCGGCTGGGGGGACAAAGTTAAAGAAGCCGAGTCTTCGACAACTACGAGGCCTTCTTGCCGACTATAGAGATGCCTAGTTTGTCCGCCAGTTCGAGGGTTGCAGGCTTGTCGACGATCAGCGTTTTGCCAGCCTCGATGACCAGGCAGACGCACTTGGCGTTCTTGAGGTTTCGGATGGTGCTCGGGCCGATGGCTGGCACGTCGAACCGCATGTCCTGCTTTGGGCGGGCGACCTTGACCATAGTCCAGCCTCCGACGCGGCAGAGCCTTCCTGCACGGCGGATCATGGCGTCGGTACCTTCCATCGCCTCGACCGCAATTATGTCGCGCTCCTTGACAGCCAGGCTCTGCCCGATATCCAGGTCCGCACTCGCCCGTGCGATCCGCCAGGCGAATTCCACGTCGGCCGAGACGCTATCGGGCAGCGCCGTCCGCGTCATCAAGCCATCTTCAGCCAGGTGTTCCTTGCAGTATTTCACGCTTGATACCAGTTCGATTCCAATGGTTCGAAGTTCGTCAGCCACTGCCAGCAGCACGGCGTTATCGCGTTTGTCCTTGCGGAGCTTGTGATACCAGAGGCGGGCTGTGCGAATGTCGGGAATATACCGCACCAGCCGCAATGGTGAATAGATTTCCTTTTTGCGGACGCCGCCGATCATGACGGCCTCGTGCACACCGCGGCGCCGCAGCGCGGTCAACCAGCCGCCCATCCGCGTGATGCCAACCCAGGTGAATTCATCAGCCAGCGCCCTCAGCCTCTGCGAGGCTGAACCGCGAAGACCCAAGATGACAAGCGGCCGGCCGGCCTTCCGGACGCCATCGGCAACCAGGAAAGGCACGCGCCCGGATCCGGCAATAAGCCCGACGGGTTCATGCTTGGAGCGTGTCATGTTGGGTAGCATCTCATTATGGCCAGACAATGTTACTTGCCAGGCTGCTCCATGAATTTCGGTGCCACCCCCAAGTACTTTTGGGGGTGTTCGCCAGACGGGGTCAGCACCCCCAAGCAAACGACGACGGCGCTTGGGGGTGGCACCACTAAGTCTCTTGTAAGTTCACCGAGATCATAATGCCGGGTTGAAGTTGCGGCCGGCCATTCACTTCGCCAGTCAGGCGCATCAGTTCGCCGCGCGGCCAGTCGGGTTCGACGGTCAAGCCGAGGGGAAAGCTGCGAACTTCGTTTGGCTGGAGCGTCCAATCGTGCATTACCATCGAGTCAAATTGCGGGTACTGCTTGACCTCAACCTCTCCTAGCGGCGTGTAACGCCACAAACGGACGAATACCGGCGCGCCGCTGCCAGCTGGGATAGTAACCGGCTGGCCCGTCAGGTTCCGCACACTGATGACGGCGGTGAATTTCTCGCCAACATTGAAGAACCGCTTGGGCACTTCCACACTGACGGCTATATCGCTGGCCGAGACGCTATTTCGCTCGCCGATCAAGCCGGTGGGGAGCTTAGCTGAGGCGCACCCAAACAGCAAGAGCGCGGCAGTGGTCAATATCGCCATGGCCCAGGTCTTTACGATATTCATGCCTTGTTCTCCAGTGTTGGCTTCTGTGAAAGTGCCTGCGGTCGCGGCGACTGCTCAGTCGCGGATGCCTTTTCCACCAGTGGGCGATATTCAGGTCCGCAGTTGTACGAGCAGAATGGGAATATCCCTGCCGGAGTCGAGTACAGAATCACGCAACGTTTTGCCCGCTCCGCATCGTAATTGAAGCGGTCCTGAAAGTGCATCCCGGCGCACAGCAGCGTCTTGTATGTTTGCTTCTCATTTTCGCCTCGGCCGAGGTTCTTATCCACCAGCCCCTGGAGAGAGCGGACGAACTTATCTACGCTCAGGTCCGGCGGGGCCGTGTCGCGGTTGAAGTGGCGCTTGAACATGCGGAGCATCCGCCACTTGTCCAGCCACGTCGCTCTTCCGCCACGACGGCGGACGCGTGCACGGCTCCTGGGAGGAGCGGACGTTCAACGCCGGCGGCTCGGTCAACGGCCGTGCGGGCAACGGCTCGATCGAGCTGTCGTTCTCCGGCAACGTCAGCGGCCACATGTCCATGACCTATGGAGGCTCGCACCAGCGCGTCACGATCAACACGCAGGGCAGCACGCTCTCCAGCGTGGTGCTGAGCCTGACCCGCGGCTGACCTGCCTCAGCCGTCCCGTGATCCACCGCCGCCCGGCCCATCGAGCGGCGAGGCGGGCGCCGGGCCCGCATATCGGCTATGCCTCGCCTTTGCCCTAAGCAGGGCGCATAAGGGGTGTCGATCTCGTCTCGAGCCT
>CAYQJH010000088.1:0-14391 GCA_964417755.1 uncultured Planctomycetaceae bacterium | reverse complement strand
GTTGTCGTTCTGTTTTTGCTTGGAAGAAAAGACGATCCGGCCGCCGTCAGGCGTCAGCCGGGGCGAGCCGCTGAAGAATTCGCCTTTGGAGTTCTTCAGGATGGCCCGCTCGCCTTGAGCGTCGTGGCTGTCCAGGCCCATCAACAGGCCTTTTTCCTTGGTGGCGTCATCCCGCAGTTGATGCACCCAGACGAAGCGGGTATGCGCTCCGGTGAAAAGTTCGATCTGTTTGCCCAGGTCGGCCGGGGCGGTAGCGGGCTTCGTTGCGGGGGCAGTACGTGTTTCGGCGGCACAGGCAGCGGATGCTGCACACAGAATTGAAAACACAAGGGCTGTGCGATTCATGAAGTCACTCCTTGATTTCGGCTGTCATTCTACGTGGCGGGCATTATTATAGAGGCCGATTCATCAAGCAGGCAACATCGAGGCTTCAAGCTGTTTGAGTTATGGTCTTCAGTTCTCACATATTCCTGTATTATTTTCTGCCGGTATGCCTTCTGCTCTACTATGCGTTGTACAAGGCCCCGCAAAGGTGGCGCAACGCGTGCCTGGCCGTTCTGGGCTATATCTTCTATGGCTGGGCCAATCCCAAGTTCATCTTCCTGATGTTCCCCACTACGTTCGTCGATTGGCTGCTCAGCCTGGTCATCGCGTACGACTCCTGGTGGTTCTGGAAGGACTGGCGCAGCAAGGTTGAACCGTTGGAAAAGGTGGTGGCGACGGGCCAGCCTCGCAGCCGGCGGCAAAAATGGGCCATCATAGCATCAGTGGTCTCGAACCTGATGATGCTGGGGTTCTTCAAATACTTCAATTTCGGCATTGACAGTTACAACGCCCTGGTGGCCTCGCTTGGTCTTGCGAGCTGGCAGTGGGACACCTTCTTTCGCGTCGTGCTGCCGCTGGGCATCAGCTTCTACACGTTCCAGTCGTTGTCCTACACAATCGACGTCTACCGTGGCGACGCCAAGGCAATGCGGAACTTCGTGGACTTCTCCTGCTTCGTCTCGATGTTCCCGCACCTGGTGGCTGGGCCGATCCTCAAGTTCTCATACCTGGCCGATCAGCTGGAGCATCGCACGCTGACGGCAGACAAGTTCGCCCGCGGCGTAGCAATGTTCTGCCTGGGCCTGGGCAAGAAGGTCTTACTGGCCAATCCTTGCGGAAAGATCGCGGATAGCGCCTTTGCGGCCGGCTCGCTGCACGCGGGCGACGCCTGGCTGGGCGTGGGCGGATATTCGATGCAGATATACTTCGACTTCAGCGGATACAGCGACATGGCCATCGGCCTGGGCCTGATGATGGGCTTCGTCTTCGCGAAGAATTTCGACTCGCCCTACAAGAGCGAGTCGATCACAGAGTTCTGGCGGAGATGGCATATCTCGCTGTCCACCTGGCTGCGGGAGTACCTGTACATTCCGCTGGGCGGCAACCGCCTGGGCAAGGTTCGAACATACGTCAACCTGGCCTTGACAATGCTTCTGGGCGGCCTGTGGCATGGGGCTTCATGGAACTTCGTGATCTGGGGCGGCATCCAGGGCGGCATGTTGGCTTTCGAGCGAGCGCAGGGCCGAGACAGCCTGTATCGGCGCCTGCCGCGAGTGATGCGCGTCGGGGCGACATTCGCGATCATTACGCTGGCATGGGTGTTCTTCCGTGCCGCCGATCTCCATTCGGCAATGCTCTACCTGGGCAGCATGTTCGGTGCTACCAGGCCCGCCGCCGGCGCCGGGCTGGTCGGCGGCTTGTTGCATCAGCCGTACTACGTTGTCTGCCTGCTGGCGGCTGGAGCCGTGGCCTGGTCCTGCCCCAACAGTTGGGATTGGACACGCCGGATTTCTCTGCCCAAGGCATTGCTCTGCGCGATATTGCTGGCTGCGGCGATGGTTGTCCTGGCGACGCAGGAGTACAATCCCTTCATTTACTTCATCTTCTGAGATCCAATGGCAACCATCAGACGATATGACAAGGGCAGCCGGGAGGAAGAAGCCGAGCGCACGCTCCGGCGGACGCACTTCGCACCGGGGGCAAAGGTGGCGCTCATATCGATCTTCCTGGCAGCCGTCTTCAGCATGCCTGTCGTTCAGACAGCCGTCGAGATGCGTCACAACATAGATCTTCGCGGCCGGCAGCAGGAAGCGGGGCAAACCGTCACCGCGCCGCTGCTTCCCCGTGTATGCAAGGTTTCTTCTCTACTGCCCAGTGCCGCTCAGATCAGTCTTGTCCGCGATGCCTCGGACTGCTGGGACCTGCTGGCTGACCCTGAGGAGATCAAGCGATTTGAGAATGATCTGGAGCGGGACTCGATACTGTCCAAGGGCCTGCTGCCCAGCGTGCAGCAGGCGTTGACGCGTCTTGGCGGCCTTGGCAACGAGAAGGCCCTCATCGGACGCGACGATTGGCTGTTCTACAAGAGTGACTTCGACTACGTCGTCAAGGCAGGCTTCCTTGAGCCTTCTGCCTTGTCGGCTCGGGCGCGCGCCGGCGGAGCGATTATCCAGCCGGACCCGCGCCGGGCGATCCTGCACCTGCGCGACCAGCTTCGCCAACGGGGCGTCGAACTTGTTATTGTTCCTGCACCGACCAAGATGACGATCCACCCGGAGAAGTTTTCCGGCAACTATGACGGCTGCGATCAACCGTTGCAGAATGTGTCGTTTGCTCAGTTCGTGGCCGATCTGACTTCGCAAGGCGTCAGGGTTTACGACCCGGCGCCGCTGCTGGTAGGACGCAAGCCACTGGGTGAGCAGTACCTCAGAACTGACACGCACTGGCGGCCAGAGGCCATGGAGGCGGTCGCTCAGGAACTGGCCGCCTTTGTTGCACCGGAAGGCCTGGCCTCATCCGAACAAGCTGAGCTAGAAACCGCCAATGTCAAGAATCATGGCGACATCGCCGTGATGCTCAAGCTCGATGGCAGGCTCTATGACAAGGAGCATGCCACGATTCAACGTCCGCGGGCCTTGCCCAAAAGTCCAAGCGACATCCTGCTGTTGGGCGATAGCTTCGCCAACATCTATGATTCCCCCGCAATGGGCTGGGGTGGCGGCGCGGGCCTGGTGCGCCAACTGCAGCGATTCCTCGGCCGGCCAGTCGACAGCATCATTCAGAACGATAATGGTTCTTATGCAACAGTGCAGGCGCTGGCTGGCGCGCTGGCGCGAGGAGAGGACCGCCTTTTCGGCAAGAAGCTGGTGATATGGGAGTTTGCCGCCCGCGAATTGGCTGAGGGAAATTGGAAACTCATCGATCTGCCGACCGGCCCGGCCATCCGCGAGACCGCCAGTGGACTGCTCGTCCTCAAGCCCGGCCAGCAGCTTCGTGCCAGCGGCGTCATCAAGGAGATCTCTGAGGCACCATCGCCCTCGGCCCCGTACAGCGACCATGTCATGGCGTTCCACGTAATTGGCATCGTGCCATCTTCGGGCCAACGCGCCGCCGGCAACGAGGCGCTGGTCTACATGCTTGCGATGCACGAGCGACGGCTGCTGCCGCCGGCGAATCTGAAAGCAGGCGACAAGGTGCAACTGGACCTGCGTGCCTGGCCGGACGTGCAAGGGCTGTACGGAAGCATGAAGCGTAGCGACCTCGATAGCGACATAGCTCAGGAGTTGCCCATTTGGGGCCAACTGGAGGCAAAATGAGATTCTTCATATTCCTTGGCGGCATCATTGCAATGTCATCGTGGCTGCTCGCTCAGGCGCAGGCTCCGGCGTCAGCGCCGGCGTCCGCCGACGCGCCGCCGGCGGTCAAGGAGTTCCTTTCCGCGTGCGATGCTGCCTACCAGAAAGCCCTCAAGGCTGATTCGCGAGTAATTGCCGGCAATGATGGCTGGCTGTTCTGGCCGCCGGAGTTGCGGCATCTGAGCGTGGGCCCTTACTGGGGCCAAGCTGCCGCCGGCGCTTCCAAGGCAAAGCCCGCGCAGGCTGACCCGCTGCCGGCGATCCTGGACTTCAAAAAGCAGCTCGACGCGCGGGGCATCGAGCTGATCCTCCTGCCCGTGCCAGCCAAGGCGACATTGTATCCCGAGCTGCTCTCGCCTGCTGTGCCGGCAAAGCCGCCCGCGGAAGCGATTGACGCCTACGACCAGCAGTTCATGGCAATCCTGCGCAAGAACGGCGTCAATGTCATCGATCTGGCTGCTCCCTTGCGGCAGGCCAAGGCCAAGGGGCAGCAAGTTTATTGTCGGCAGGACACGCACTGGTCGCCGCTGGCCTGCCGGATCGCGGCTGAATGCATCGCCGACGAGATAAAGGCCCGCCCGTGGCTTGGCGGCATCGCCAAGCAGAAGTTTCAAAGCGAGCCTCAGCAAGCCGAGATCGCCGGCGACCTCTGGGAGGCCATGCCCCAGCCGCGACCTGCACGCGAGAGGCTCGAATTCCACGTCGTCCGCCCAGCCAGTGAAGCCGGCGCTGAAGGCGAGGCCTTGTTGCAGCAGGACGCCAGTGCGATTGTCCTGCTGGGCGACAGCCATTGCCTCGTCTTCCACAGCGGCGACGACATGCTCTATCGCGGCGCGGGCTTGGCTGACCATCTTGCATTGGCGCTGGGTCTTGGGGTCGATGTCTGCGCGGTCAAGGGGTCCGGTGCGACAGCCGCCCGCGTGGATTTCGCCCGCAATGCCAGGCAGACCCCCGGCTATCTCGCCGGTAAGAAACTCGTGATATGGTGCTTCTCGGTGAGCGAATTCACCGAAGGCGACGGCTGGCGCACGGTCAAGCTGAGTAACTAGTACTCTGGAACTCGTAAAAGAATAAATAAGGGTGCCGTGGTTTGCGGAGCGAAGCGGAGCAACCACGCCCGTGCAAACAAGCCTGGTTGCTGCGTCCCTTCGGGACTTCGCAAACCACGGCACCCATCGGTTGACTTGTCATAGAGCACTAGCACAGAACAGGCGAGCCTTGGAGCAGGCGAACAGGAGAACAAGCGCAACTGAGCCTGCGGTCCCGCTCTACGCTTTTGTTTTTCGGACAGCCGAATTAAGATGCACTCCATCATGCAGACGCTGACGGAAATTCGTGCGATTCTTGAATCAGCAGGCCTGGCGCCGCAGAAGGCCTTCGGGCAGAACTTCCTGATCGATCTGAATCTCCTGGCCAAGCTTGTGGAACTTGCGGGCCTGACGGGCAGCCAGACGGTCTTGGAGGTCGGCCCGGGCACGGGCAGCCTCAGCGAGGAACTGCTCGAACGCTGCGGCAAACTCGTCTGCGTTGAAATCGACCGCGGCCTGGGAAACGTGCTGGCGGATCGATTCGCATGGGCAAACAATTTCAGGCTCATCCGAGGCGACGTGCTGGCTGGCAAGCATGAACTGTCTCGTGAAGTAATTGAAGCCATAGCGCCGGAGGCGCACCTGGTTTCCAACCTGCCCTACAATATCGCCACTCCGCTGCTGGCCCAATGCCTGATCGAATCGTGGCGGACGCTTCGCCATGATGCGGCCCTGCAATCTGTAGCCCTTGACGTGCTTCACAAACATGCAGGCGAGACGCCTGCACCACAATCAGGCCAGACGCCTGCACCACAAGCAGCAGCCGAGACACCTGCGCCACAACAAACACTTTGTCGGTTTGCTCGAATGACTTTTACTGTCCAGCGCGAGCTGGCCGACCGTCTGCTGGCCGGCCCCGGCGGCGAGACGTATGGCCCGGTCAGCATCCTGGTGAGTCTGTTGGGCAAATCCCAGGCGGGGCCGATAGTGCCGGCCAGTGCCTTCTGGCCGCGGCCGAACGTAGCCAGCCGGATGATGCGCATCGATCTGGACGTAGCCCGCAGCGTAGAAGTGCTGGATATCGACATACTGACAGCTCTGTTGTCGGCTGCCTTTGCACAGCGTCGCAAGCAGATCGGCTCGCTGCTTCGGCGGAAGGATGCTGCCTTTGCGCCGGATGCGCTTGCGGCTGCCATGGCGGAGGCGGCAATCGATCAGGCGCAGCGCCCCGAGCAGATCGCTACGGACCAGTACAGGCAGATGGCCAACGCACTGAAGCAGATGGGGCGATGAACAATTAAGCTCAACTTGGTTGCATGTTGGCGTGGCGCGGCGATTTGCAAAGGCTGCAGGCGAGACGCCTGCACCACAACAGCAACGATGGCGCTCTTGCCTGTTAAGCCGGCATGATGTACATTGGGGTGTTTGATGCCTGGCATAGAGGAAGTAACTGATGGCAGGACAAGGTAAAGCGTTTTTTGATCGGGCGGATCAGGTTGCCAAGAACGGCAACTGGGATTTCGCAATCGAGATGTATCTCGAGGGCATCATTCGCGAGCCGGAGAATATGGATCGCGGACATCGCCCGCTGCGCGAAGTAGCCATGAACCGCAAGATGCAGGGCGGCAAGGGGCCAGGCCTGGGCGAGACGCTCAAGTTCCGTGTGGCCAAAGACCCCATACAAAGCCTGCGAAACGCCGAGTACCTGCTCTCGAAGGACCCGGGCAGCCTGGCGTACATGGAACAGGTGCTGCTGGCCTCGGCCAAGCTGGACTTGTTCGAGGTCGTCAGGTGGATCGGCGAGATTATCCTGGAGGCACAGCGCCAGGCCAAAAAGAAGGACAAGCGCCTGCTCGTTCTGACTACGCAGGCATTTGCCGGTGCGGAGGATTTCAAGAACGCGGTGGCTGCCTGCCGGATGGCCCTGGAAGTCTCTCGCAACGATAATGAGCTGTCCGACCTGCTGCGCCAACTGGAGGCTAAGTACACGATCCAGGCCGGCCAGTACGACAAAGAAGGCGCTTTTACCAAGGGCGTTAAGAATATCGACAAGCAGCAGGAGTTGATGCAGAAGGACAAGATCGTCGCTGGGCGCAGCTTCCAGGAGCAGCAGATCGACAAGGCCAGGGCTGAGTACGAAGCTAACCCGATGATTCCGGCCAAGGTGCTGGGATATGTCGATGCCCTGCTGAAGATCGAGGACGAATCCACCGAGAACCTGGCCATCGACGTGTTGGCCAAGGCCCACAAGGATACCTCGGCTTACCAGTTCAAGATGCGCATCGGCGACATCAAGATGCGCCAAGGCAAGCGGGCGTTCAACAAGTTGATGGCCGCCGGCGACAAGGCCGGCGCGGCTGCCATGGCCCAGAAGCAGTTGGAGTTGGAACTGGCGGAGTTCACCGATCGCTGCGCGAATTATCCCACCGACCTGGGTTTGAAGTATGAACTGGGCCGGCGGATGCTGATCGCAGGCAAGGCTGACGAGGCGATTGTGGAGTTGCAGAAGGCCAGCCGGGACGCCCGCCGCCACGTGGCCTCGATGCTGCTGCTGGGCCAGGCCTACGCCCGCAAGGGCTGGCTGCGCGAAGCCAGCGACACTTACGAGCGGACTCTGCAGGCCGACATGACGGAGGACCGCCGCAAGGAAGTGCTCTACAACCTGGCCGACGTGAAGGAGCGCATGGGCAAGGAGAACAACTCCGCGGACGATCTGGCCAAGGCGCTGGACTGCTTCAGCCAGGTGGCGCAGATAGATTTCAATTTCAAGGACGTGCGGACTCGGCTGGAGAACCTGCGAAAGTAGGCGCTTATACTGGATTGATCTCGCTAAAGGAGCGACGGCAATGAAACAGATAGAAGGCAAACTGATTGCTCCGGCCAAGGCCCGCTTCGCGGTGGTCATCAGCCGGTTTAACGAGTTCATCACCAGCAAGCTGCTGGGCGGCTGCATGGACAGCCTCAAGCGCCACGGCGCCGACGAGGCCGCCGTCGAAGTCATCTGGTCGCCCGGGGCGTTCGAGATTCCTCTGATCGCCCAGAAGCTGGCAGCGACGAAGAAATACGCAGCCGTCATCTGCCTCGGGGCCGTCATCCGCGGCGGGACGGATCACTATGAATATGTTGCCGCCGAGGCGGCCAAGGGAATCGCCCAGGCGGCCATGGGCACGGGCACGCCCGTGATCTTCGGCGTGCTGACGTGCGATACGATAGAGCAGGCCATCGAACGAGCCGGCGCCAAGGCCGGCAACAAGGGCGGCGACGCGGCGACGGCAGCCATCGAGATGGCGAATCTGTTCCAGCAGTTGTCGCAGGAAAAGTAGCACGTGAGAAAGTCATACCGCGCACGACGTTTGGCGCTTCAGGCCCTTTTCTGCCTGGATGCCCAGGGAAATAAGGTCTGGGACCTTCTGGAAGAATTCATCGCCGACAGCGATGAAACGCCCGAGGCGATCGACTCAGCCAAGAAGCTGATGCGCGAGACGTTCGATAACCTCGCCGAGTGCGACAGGATCCTCGCCCGCCACGCGCGGCACTGGGACCTAAGCCGCCTGGCCATGGTGGACCGCAACATCCTGCGCCTCTCTGTGTGGGAGCTGCTGCAAGGGGAAACGCCCTACAAGGTCGTCATCACCGAGGCGCTGCACCTGGCGAAGGAATTTTCCTCAGCCGAGAGCCCCAGGTTCATCAACGGCGTCCTGGACGCGGTGGCCAAGGAGATCCGGGCTGAAACCCAGGCTCCCAACGGCATTAACCACGACGACACGAAGAACACGAAGAACGACAAAACAGAGTAACAGCGAATGGGCGAAGACAGAATAACTTTGGGGTGGGTGCCGTGGCCGCGGCGTTTGCGGCCACGTTAGACCTGCACACAACATGGCGAGACCCAGCTTGCACCCCCCATGCTTAGCGTACCTTATACGCCCGCCAGACTCTGGGAAAGGATCGAAGATGGCCGACAATTTCCTCTGCCGAATCGGGGTCTTTTACGATGGCTCATATTTCTCGTACGCCCAGCATCACTTCTATCACTCCCGCAAACTCGGGTGGCTCGATTTCAGGGCATTACACTCGCTGGTCGAGGGGTATGTTCACACCAGGGAGCAAGGCTTCGCCAGCTACAAAGTCGTATATGCCGCATGGTTTCAAGGTCTTCACGCATCTACGCAGAGCGACGAAAAGAAGCTCCGTAGGGACCGCAACCAGTACCACGACCTGATGCATGCAGGCATTGAACCGAAGTTTCTGCCGATGTCGGTATCCCAAGGAGAGAAAGGGGCCGATGTTGCTCTGGCCATCGACGCCCTGCAGACGGCCAATGATGGTAAGATTGACGTGGCCGTGCTGATCACGGGGGATGGGGACATGATTCCCTTGGTCAGAGCCTTGATGAAAAATGGTGTTCGGGTGCTGGCCGCATACTTCGACTACGATGACGGCAAGGACAAGAGCTTCATCAATGAACGCCTGCTGACGACGTGCAATTACGAGATGAACATCAATAGACTGGAGACTGACAAAGACTTCAAAGCCGCCTTCAAGTCGCTCTTCCGCAAACCGGTGAAGCCCGTTTCAGCGGAATCCAAGACAGACGGACGAGGCTCACTCTTGTCCTGATTGCTACGCTCCAGTGCCATGTATTGAAAGCCAGAGGAGCGTGTATGGCGCGACTTTTTAGTTACTGTCGCAGATGAGACGCCTGTATCACAACGTGGCCGCAAACGCCGCGGCCACGGCACCCGAAGAATGGAACGAATGTATGGCCTTTTTCAAAAAAGCATTCGAGAAGTTGACGGCTGGGCTTACCAAGACCCGGCAGAAGTTTGTTTCTTCGCTCAAATCGTTCCTGACCGGGCGGACGCTCGACCAGGACTTGCTTGGTGAGTTGGAGGCCAAGCTTATTCAGGCGGATATTGGCGTGGCGGCCACGCGGCAGATCATCGCCGATCTTCAGAAGGCCTGGCAGGAAAAGCGCATCGCAACCGGCGACGACGTGCTGCCCTTCCTGAAGGAGGAACTCAAGAAGTACTGGCCGCCCGCGGATCGCAGCCTGCATCTGGCCGGCGAAGGGCCGACGGTGATCCTGGTGGCTGGCATCAATGGCTCGGGCAAGACCACATCGGTGGCCAAGCTCGCCTATGAATTCAAGGACCAAGGCAAGAAGGTGGTGCTGGCGGCGGCGGACACGTTCCGCGCGGCGGCTGTGGAGCAACTGACCATCTGGGCCAATCGCATCGGCGTGGACATCGTCAAGGGCAGCGGCAGCGACCCGGCGGCTGTGGTCTTCGACGCCTGCGATGCCGCCATCGCCCGCAAGGCCGACGTGCTGCTGGTGGACACAGCCGGCCGGCTGCACACGCAGGACAACCTGATGCGCGAGCTGACGAAGATCCGCAACGTGGTTGCCAAGAAGATAGCCGGCGCGCCCCACGAGGTGCTGCTGGTGCTGGACGCGACCACCGGGCAAAACGCCATAAATCAGGCCAAGGCCTTCGCCGCGGCTACCAACGTCACGGGCATCTTTCTGGCCAAGCTCGACGGCACGGCCAAGGGCGGCATCGTGGTCGCCATCCGCAGCGAGGTGAACCTGCCGGTGAAGTTCATCGGCCTGGGCGAATCGTACGAGGATGTCGAGCCGTTCGAGCCGGAGCAGTTCGTCGAGGCGTTATTCTCGTAGCAAGCATACGCTGAACCAACTGGAAGCCCCCGCCGGAAGGCGGGCCCCCCCCCGCTTTCGCAGGGGGCTTCCTATTGGGGCCCGTCGTGCCGACTTCCCAAAAAGCAAGAATGCCAGCGACTCACCGTTTCACCGTTGCGTGGGCTTCGAGGTCCAGGCTGGCTGTCTGGCCGGCTTGTAGATAGTGGTAGGCCAGGCCGGCCGTCATCGCGGCGTTGTCCAGGCAGTAGGCCAACTTCGGCATGCGGAGCGTGACATGCATCTTCTCCGCCAGTGTCGACAGGCTCGCTCGCAGCGCCGAGTTGGCCGCCACTCCGCCGCCGAGGCTCAGCGTGCGAGCATCGGTCAGCTTAATCGCCCGGCGGACCTTGATTCGCAGAACATCCACAACGGCAGCTTGGAAGCTGGCGGCAATGTCGGCCACCTCCTGCGATGAGAAATTCTCGATGCCCTTTGGCCGGCTTGCCTCCTCTGCCGGCAAAGGCTTCCTGCGGCGCAGCGGGCCCGGCACGCCATTGACGTGGTAGAGCACAGCCGTCTTTATCCCGCTGAAGGAAAAGTCCAGCGATTGACCGCTCAGCAGCGAGCGGGGGAATTCCACCGCGCTGGCGTTTCCCTGCTTGGCGACCTTGTCGATGACCGGCCCGCCGGGATAGCCCAGATTCAGAATGCTGGCGACCTTGTCGAACGCCTCGCCGGCCGCGTCGTCGATCGTGGTGCCCAGCAGTTCCATCGCTGTCGGGCCGCTGCAGCGGTACAAGGCTGTATGCCCTCCGCTGCAAATCAGAGCCACCGACGGGTATTCAATCGGTTCGGCATCCAGAGCGGCTGCGTACGCATGGGCATAAACGTGATTGACGCCAAGCAGGGGCTTACCCCACGCCCAGGCGAGCGTCTTGGCGGCCATCAGGCCAATCAGCAGCGAGCCGATCAGCCCGGGTTCGTGCGTAACCGCGATGGCTGCGATGTCCGCCGTCGCCACGCCGGCCTGCTGAAGAGCCTGCTCGATGACGGTGTTGATGGCCTCGATGTGGGCGCGCGACGCCAATTCGGGCACCACGCCTCCGAACCGCCGATGCAGTTCGATCTGGCTGGCAACGACGTTGGAGAGCACGGTTCTGCCATCGGCAACCAGGCTGCAACTGGTCTCGTCGCAACTGGATTCGATTCCAAGGATGATCTGAGGCTTTGTCATATTCAACAATATGTCCACGAATTACACGAAACGCACGAAGGACAAGCCCCGCCGGAAGGACGGGTCCTGCTTCCGCAGGCGGCTAAATTGCGAATTCCTTCATGAGACCACCTTTTAAGCCCGAATGACGAAGCTCGAATGACGACTCAAATCCGAATATGACAATGACGAAACGCCTTTTCCACTCGTCATTGTCGTTTCGTCATTGATTCGGCATTCTGGTTTCGTCATTCGTCATTACTTCTACCGCAAAGCAGCCGGCCGCGTGGCCTGCTGGGTGGCGGCTTTCTTTGCAGCCTGGCGGGCCTTTGCGGCGGCGGCCAGAATCTCGGTCATTCTCTCCGGTTCGTCCAGCAGCTCCAATGCCCTGACGAGTTGCTCGTCTTCGGCGATGATCTTGCTGCTGGAGGGCAAGGTGGTTGGATGAGTCTCAGCCGGGGCAGTGCTCGGGCGGGGCAGGGCTAGCTCCAACTCCAGGCGACGGCGGGCGAGTTTCTGCTCGTCGCCCTGGCTAATGGGCAGGCTCACGTGCGGATCCACACCCCAGGTATCGCAGCCAGGGCGTCGGCTGATGGGTTGGTCCTCGCCCACAAAGTATTCCGCAACCGTAATGCTCATCTGCCCCAGGCCCTCTCCAAGCTTGACGATCTGCTGCATGCAGCCTTTGCCCATCGTCCGGCTGCCCACAAGCACCGCGCGATCATTGATTGCCAGCGCCCCAGCCACCATCTCGGCGCCCGACGCACTATTGCCGTTGACCAGCACGACCAGCGGGAAATCGCCGCATGTGCCGCCTTCCTGGGCAAGGTGGGGCTCGCTCAGGCGATTGCGCCGCCGCAACGTAACGATGGCCCCTTTCTTCAGGAAGAGGTCCGCAACACTCAGCGCCGCGGGAAACTCCCCGCCGGGATTATCCCGCAGGTCAAGTGCCAGGCCGCTTAGGGGCAGCAGGCCCCGAAGGACGGCCTGCAGGTTTTCGATCGTCTCGGGAGTGAACTCTCGGATGCGGATATAGGCGACGCGCTGGGTGGGGTCGATGAGGTATACCCACTGCCCCGCGGCGTCGCGGCAGAGGCCTTCGACCGTCTCGACGGCGAATTCCTCGCGCCACAGCGTCAGTTCCTGCTGTACGCCGTTGACGCGATCCAGGTTTAGGACGACCTCTTCGTTGCCGGCATCCAGGAGACGGTACACTTCGGCCAACGCCAGGCCGGCAACAGCCTGGCCATCGATGGACTTGATGCGGTCGCCGCGGATCAGGCCGGCCTTCTGGCTTGGGGAGTGTATCAGCGCCCCGATTACCTTTACCTCGCCCTCGACAATATCAAGCTTCAGCCCGGTGCCATGGTAGCGGCCCTTGACCCGGCTGTCGAGATCGCCTGCCTTATCGGGGGCAATGTACCGCGAATAAGGATCATGCAGCGAATCGACCATGCCTTCGACCATCGCCTGGAAGAGCTTCTGTTCATCCGGCATTGCGGGCGCGGTGGCGGCAGAGGCCGCCGTCTTGCCGGCAGGCGAAATGGGGTAGTAGTTCTCCTGGATCTGGTGCATGGCAGCCAGCACGCCGCGCATCCGGTCGCCCTCGGGCTTGGTGCGGGACATTTCCGGATCGCGGCTGACCCATACCATGAGTATGGCAGCGGCGATAATCGCCAAGATCAATACCAGGTTACGCTTGGGCATGGTGCGATCATCTTATAGTAACGCACCAACCAGGGCAAGGAAGCCGCTATGCCATTTCGATCCTTGCCTTCATCTTGCCTTGGCTGTCCATCTCGGCCACCAGGTAGGGCACTGCGCCAGTTTTCCAGTTGGCCATCGGCAGCAGCGGGTACTTCCCCGGAGCCGCTGGGGCAACGCCGGCGTCCTCGGCCTCGTTGAGCGTCAGTCCGGCCATCGCCAAGGGCAGGCCAAAGCAGGCCGCCCCTCGCGGGTAGTGCACGAGATTGTTAGTCAGCGAGGTCTCGGTAAAGCAGTTGGGCTTCTCGCTGCCGATGCCATTGCCGAAAAGCTGCTGGTTCCAATATCTCTCGCAATTCGTGACCAGGTTCTGGCCCAGATACCCAGCCGCCAGGTCGCGCCAGACGTTCATCGAGACCCACATATTCTTCTTGTCCAGGCTGCTGTGCCCGCAGCCATAGGTCGTCATGCTCTCGCGGCAGGCGTTGGTCACGTCCAGCCTCAGCCGCTGCGTGCTGAGGCCCGGCGGCAGGTCGTCGACCATCATCAGGCAAAGCAGGCCGTTGGTGGTGTACAGGCTGTAGGCGTCCCAGCCGGGCAGGGTTTTGTAGGGCAGCTTCTCGTGCGTCCAGCAATCAACCAGACCCTTGGCGGACTTATCCAGACACACGCCCCAATGGTCGCCAAGCCATCCTGCATTGAGCGTCTTGACGGCCTTGCGCACCTGCTGTTTGCAGCGTGAAGACCACTTTGCCTCGCCGACGGCATCGAACATTCGCGAGGCTGCGTGCAAGGCCGCCAGCCGCTTGATGCCCAGGTAGACATTATCCCGCCCGTACTGCACCGCCGGCGTGGCGTCATCAATGGTATTGGCGGTGCCGCGATCCGGAAAGCCATTGCCCTTGGAGTCGGCCCAGAGCAGGTACTCCACAAGTTGCTTGTTCAGGTCGTTGTACCTGGTGAACAGTTCCTGCCTGCCCCACCACTGGCCATGCGAGTAGAGCAGCAGCAGGAAATTCGAATTCTCCTCCACCGGCATAGCGTGCGGATACGACTGGCCGTTGACGGTCCAGCCGACGCCCATGTCATGCGCGAGAATCCGCCCGGCGAATTCCTGCTGCGGTG
>CAYQJH010000087.1:0-14755 GCA_964417755.1 uncultured Planctomycetaceae bacterium | reverse complement strand
TCGTTGATAATCACCTTCCTGCCGTCGGCGGCTGGCGGGTTGTACCGGTACTCGAACACCTTGCCGTTGCCCGGTGAAATCCAGTCCGCGCCCGTGGGGAATAGCAGTTCGTTGTCCTGGTCGCCGCCCTCGGCTGTTATGCCGACCGGATGCTGCTTGGGCTTGCCGCTTTCGTACTGCTTGACAAAAGCGCACATGTGATCCAGCCAGGCGAATGCTTCCTTTCGATTGGGCACTTCGTTGGAGATCTCGAAGAGAACGTTGTCCAGGTCGTTGACCGCGTCGACCACCTTCATGACGAACTGCTTCTGCCAGTGCAGAAACTGTGGGCAATTCAAAGAGAACAAGTCCAGGGCCTTGCCGGTATCGGCCACCATTGGGTCATCGGTTATGCCATTGACGTTGTTGGCTGGGTTGAAGGGATGAAAAGGCCAACTCGGCGCTTCGGGCAAAGAAAGCTTGATTGCACATGCCTCGAAGAACATTATCGAGACGTAGATGCCCTTTTCGCCTGCCTGCTGCACGCGCTGCCTCAGCCGGGCAAAGTAGGCTTCGTTCCAATCCGAAAGATCAAGCTTGGGCAGGCCATCCGCCGCCTTGCCCTGGCCGCTGCGATTGTAGGGCAGCGGATCATACTCTGCCTGGGAGGCCCTTTCGCCACCCGACAATTGCAGGTGCTGCCAGAACCGCAGGAAGTTATGGCCATTGTCTTCCATCATCTGCAGGAAGCCGGCATAGTCCATCTGCTTGGGCGGTTTCGAAGGCAACCACACATCCTGCATAACGGTCCAGGTGTGCGAGCCAGTCAGATAGACGGCCTTTCCTGAGTCGTCCGTGAAGTACCTGGGATTGACCGGATTAAGACGCAACGTGCCATGAAAGCTCTTGTCGAATTTCATGAAGTCTTCCTTTTATCTCTTGTAGATGAACAGGACGCCCGGGCCTGAGAACGGCTGGCTGAGGACGTATCGCCAGTTGCCTTTGATGTCCTTGCCTTTTGTCGTTAGTCCGGTAGCAGGATTGAACCATTCAACGGCGAAAACGCCTTCGACGTTCCACAAGTCCAGCCCTTCATCTCCGCCTGCCGGAAAGAAGCACAGGTAGGTGTTCCCAACGTCCGCCAGGCAATACGACGAAGTGCACAGATCATTGCGCGGCGCGCAGGCATTGAGGTTCATCCGCTGGGCGAAGTAGCGGCTATAGCCCATATTCCTGCGAACAGGGTCCCATGCATGAAAATACCTGTGGTTGTATGTTACGTTTCCATCCTGGCAGCCGACGTCATAGTCTCCCACGTATCGCCCCCACGGGTCCATGAATATCACATTCATGCCGCGGGTAAAGCTTTTCCAGACCCAGGCTGCATCGCCGCCAAGCCCCCACGAGTGGTCAGTATCGTTGATGATTACTTTCCGCCCATCGGCAGCTGGCGGATTGTAGCGGTACTCGAAGACCTTGCCGTTGCCCGGAGAAATCCAATCCGCGCATGTTGGGTACAGTTGCGAATTGTCCTGGTCCCCTCCCTCAGCCGTTATGCCGACCGGATGCTGCTTAGGCTTGCGGCTCTCATATTCCTTGATGAATGCGCAGAGATGATCCTGCCAGGCCATGGATTCTTTTCGATTTGGTATCTCATTGCAGATCTCGAAAAGAACATGGTCCAGGTCGTTGACGGTGTCAACCACCTTCATGATGAACTGCTTCTGCCAGTGCAGGAGCTGTGGACATTTCAAAGAGAAGAAATCCCAGGCCCTGCCGTTTGAGGTCAGCACAGGATCATCAATGATGCCATTGACATTGTTAGCTGGATGCATTGGATGATAAGGCCAGGGATCGGCCTTGCCAGTGAGGTGCTTGATCGTCCAGGCCTGAAACAGCATGACGGAGACGTAGATGCCTTTTTCGCCGGCTTTCTGAACGCGATCCCTCAGCCGAACGAAATAAGCCTCGTTCCACTTGGAAAGATCGAACTTGGGCAGGCCGTCGATCGCCTTGTCTGGGCCGGTTCGTTCAAAAGGCATTGGATCATAACGAGTGATGTTCTGGCCGCTGATCAATTCCATGTGCTGCCAGAATCGCAGGAAGTTGTGGCCATTGTCCTCCATCATCTGCAGGAAGCCATCGTAATCCATTGGCCTGCGTGTCTCGGCGTCCGGCCACATGTCCTGCATGGTGGCCCAGGTGTGCGAGCCCGTGAGATAGACGGACTTTCCTGAATCATCCGCGAAGTACCTGGGATTGGCAGGATTCAGACGCAGCGTGCCGTGAAAGCTCTTATCGAACTTCATGATGGTTCTTCCATTATGACGGGTTTATGGCCCATAGCGTACGTTCAGCATGAGGTGCGAGTCAATCCAAGCTTCCACATCTGGGCGGCTGAAATTAATGAAACCCATTTGACACGGAGGATGCCGCCGACCACGATGGAGGGCATGAACAACCTCACCGAGCCTCTGCGGGCGGGCGGGCCAAAATGGCACTACCTTTTGGTCGGCGGCCTGGCCGGCCTGATCATGCTCTACAATCTCGGCGGCAAGACGCTTGAGGATCACGAGGCCATGATGGCCTTGACGGCTCGCACGATGGCCCAGCCCGCGCCCGATCCGTGGATGCTTGAATGCCCGGGCGACTATACCGTGCCGCCGCTGACGCCGCTGAATCATTGGCTGGTGCCGGTCGAGAATGGCTATCCGCGCCTGGTCAAGACACCACTGGCGTACTGGGTGGCAGGCGGCATCGGCCGGGCGTATGCAGCCTTGGGCTTTCCGGGCCAGCCCATAAACAACTTCACCGCCCGGCTTGGCTCGGGCCTGGCAGCAGTTGCACTGGTCTGCGTGACGCTCGCGCTGGGGAGGCGCTTGTTCAGTCCGCGAGCGGCGCTGCTGGCGGCGGCAATGCTGGCGGTAAGCGTCGGCCTGCAGAAGTGGGGCAAGAACGCCCGCCCCGAAATGCTCCTCTGCCTGCTGATGACCGTTTCGATGGCGTGCTTCTACAACGGTCTGCATGCGCCCACGCGACGCCGCCGCGCAATCTGGATGATCGCCTTCTGGATCTTCATGGGACTGGCCAACCTCGCCAAGGAGTTCGTCCCGCTCCTGCTGGCCTGGCCGCTGCTGGCGTACCTGGCCTGGCGATCTGACAATGAAGTCCATGGCGATGAAAGGGCCCTTTCCCACCTTCGGAAATTCATCCTGGCGAGCTTCGCGGGCCTGGCGGCCTACATCGCCCTCAGCGTGGCGATGCCCTCAGCCGGCGGCGGCGTCAAGTACGGCATCATGGCCTTGGCGCTGGGGGCGCCAATGCTCTGGCTGTTCGTCGTATCGCGAGGCCATCGGCAAGTACTGCCGCTGCTGCCGACAGCCTTGCCCGGCATGCTGCTGATGCTGGCGATGTTCGTCCCGTGGATGCTCTACATGCAGCACTTGTTCCCCACGTTTATCGGCGGCACGTTGACGCACCAGGTTACCGATCGCGCCGCCGGCACGGGCGGATGGAACAGCTCCAACCCGGTTACATACCTCAATGCCGTCCTGGTCTTCACGCTGCCGTGGATCGCATTCCTGCCGGGCGCATTTGCCGTCGCCCTGATGAAACGCTTCGGCGACGACCGCCGGCAGTTGACCTTCCTGCTGCTGTGGGTTCTCGGCATCGTGCTGCTTTTTTCCGCCTCCGCAGGCAAGCGCGAACATTACATCTTGCCGACGTTGCCGGCATTGTGCCTGCTCCTGGGCTACATCGCCGACGATGTCTTCTTCCGCCATCGCTGGATTACGCCAGCGCAGGGGCGAGGCATCGCCATCGGCTACGGGATCGCCGGCCTGCTGGCCCTGCCGATCTGCGGCGGGCTTTGGGCGGTGGCAGCTCATGGCGATTACTGGCTAAGCGCGCTGCCAAAGGGCAGCAAACATGAACTTATAGAAACGATCGTCAACCTCGGCGACTTCTGGCCATTTGCTATGATTACTGCCGCAGCCGCCGCTGTGCCGCTCCTGCTGGCGGGGATTTCCGCATGGCGGAGGAAACTATCAGCCGTACCTGCATTGATGGTCGTTGCCTTTGTGATCATGCACCTGGGCAATTGGTCACTAGCCCCGCGATGGGATGAGCGCTTGCCGATAGCCACCTTCGCCCAGAAGGCCCGCGCAATGCTGCCGCCAGGCCAGGAGCTATTTTCACAAGGCGAGGCTGACCCCGTTGTGGCATTCTACTTTGACCGCTATATCCCCACTGCCACGTCCACTGTGCCGTGCAAGGAAACGCCCTACCTGCTGGGCATCGAAGAAGACGCCGCGTCTCTGGAGGCTCTGGGCTACAAGCGGCTGCTTGAAATACCGCAGTTGATGAAGAGCAACTCACAGTTCGTGGTCTTTCGCTGGGAATTTGGACCGCAGACCGGAAGACCGGATACCGGAAGACCGTGACCGCCTGCATGGAGTGCGGTGACTAGTCCCGCAGGGACGACGGCACCGCTTTGGCTGGCCCGGATACTGACCTTACCACCGGCCTTACCTTTTTGCGTTCGTGCCTGCGGCCTTCCTGCTGCGGCGCCGGCGGCCATGGCCGCCCGCTTTGTCATGGCTGGCCGTGCGAAGGTCGCTCTTGTGATGACCGTGGCCGGCATGTGTCTTGTGCGAAGGCGCCGCGTCATAACTCTCGAGCCGCTTCGCTTCCGGCAGCTTGTCCCCGATCAGCCGGCGAACCTGCGCGACATAACGTTTGTCATTTCGCGTGATGAAGCTGCTTGCCAGCCCGCTGGCATCCACGCGGGCGGTCCGGCCGATGCGGTGGACATAGTCCTCCGCGTGATGCGGAAAATCGAAGTTGATCACGTGCTCGATGTCGCTGATGTCCAGCCCGCGCGCCGCGATATCGGTAGCCACCAGGATGCGGCAATGACCGTGGCGGAAGTCCTCGATGGCCTTGTCGCGCTGAACCTGCTCCAGGTCACCGTGGATTCGCGCGGCGCGCAGCCGCCGGTCGGCGATCCGCCTGGCCAGGCGGTCCACGCCTCGCTTGGTTCGCACGAAGATCAGCACGCGGCCGCTGCTCTTGGCCAGCAGCTCCAGCAGCAGCGGCGTCTTGGCATCCTCAGATAGCTCGAACAATTCCTGCTTGGCTCGGTGCGCCGGCGCACAGTGCCCGCACTGGATGCGCACCGGATTGTTCATGCTCTTGCGGGCGATACGCTCGACGTCAGCCGGCATCGTCGCGGTGAACATCAGCGTCTGCCGCTTGGCCGGCAGCACATCCATGATCCGCCGGATCTGCGGAATGAAACCCATGTCGTGCATCCGGTCAGCCTCGTCGACCGCGAGCACTTCGATCTCTCGCAGCGAGAGATTGTTGTTCTCTATGTGGTCGATCAGCCGGCCTGGCGTCGCCACCAGCACGTTGGGCCAACTGGTCAAGGCTGTGCTGTCCTGATCCATCGGCACGCCGCCAACGATCGTTGCCACGCGAACACCCGTATCCTTGCCCAGCGTGTTGAAGACCGTGGTGATCTGGGCAGCCAGCTCCCGCGTCGGCGCCAAAACCAGTGCGCCAAGCTCGGGGCGATGGGCCAGCCGCTGAATGATCGGAATAGCAAAGGCGGCGGTCTTTCCGGTGCCGGTCATCGCCAGGCCGATAACGTCCTTGCCCTCCAGCGCCGGCGGAATGCATTCAGCCTGAACAGGCGTAGGCACTTCATAGCCGGCTGAGACGATGCTGTCTTGAATTGATTGATGCAGCGGGAAATCGGTGAATTTCACATCTTCTTGAGTGGACAAACCTTGACCTTCATAACTCCCACGAACACCGTAGCGTGAAGCTCCAATCGCGGTCGGAAATGAAAAAGCCACTCCCTGTGGGCTGCCGCGCCGGGGCAGTTGAGGATTGCGACGCACGACCTGTTCGTGCAAGCCGCTTCCTATCGCGCCCGACGTTTCTCGAGCGCCCAACAGCATCGACCAGCCAGCCGCCAAGCCGGCCCGCGACGCTTTCAACTGAGACCCAGTATATCGGCTGGCAGCCAAAAGTGTCTGAGAAAAACTTCTAAAGATAGTTTCGGAGGGTGCGGCTGGAAAATAGTGGCACTTGTTGTCATTTCTCTATTAGGCGACTGAGACTTGTTTCTACGGGTAAAGAACCTGCGAAGAATTCTGGCCAGGCCCGCCAGGGCCGGTGAGGATTTAGCCGTGGGTGAAGCGGCGTTATTTGCCGCGAACCCACGGAAGCAGGGCCCGCGATATTTGAGCCCCTGGGGGGCGAAAGAATGCACGGGCCAAGCATGGGAAGATTCTGTCGCCCCTCCGGGGCTCTCGCTTGCTGGGCGTCCTGAACCGGGGACTGCGCGGCGACGCACAACATCGCCGCTCCATCCCCGGCTAAATCCTGTCCAGCCCTCCGGGCCTCGGTCTCTCATATTCGCGAGCAAGTCCGTGGCCTCATGCCCGGCCCTCACGACCTTTGAGTGCCACCAATATCCAGCCACACCCGTTTCGGATTGAGCGGCGCACTGGCCCCGAACCAAGAACTCGCATAGTACTTGCTTTCATTCCGTCATTTGCCCTTTGTGAATTGTAATATAGATATGTGCGGCAGAGTTTGGGACGGTCCGAAGACTTACCACTTTGGACCCAGAGGGCGGTTGATCCGCAGTGGGAATCTGCATTGTTCTTGTGGCTCGAAGTGAAAGGGACCACCCTTGGGCGGCCATCGGAAGAACAAAACGCTCTCGACGATCCAGGTCGCTCGGATGCTTGGGGTAGCCGTCTCGTCGGTGTCCAAATGGATTGACGCGGGCAAGTTGCCAGCCGGCAAAACCCCCGGCGGACACCGACGGATACCCCGGGAAGAGTTCTGCAAGTTCCTCCGCCGCCAGAAGCTCCCCATCCCGCCGGAACTGCAGGAAGCCGGCTCGATGAGCATCCTGCTGGTGGACGATGAGAAGGCGTTTACCTTCCTCCTGTCCGAGCAGATCAAGTCGCAATTCCCGTATCTGGAGGTATTCGAGGCCAATGATGCCTACGCCGCAGGCGAAATAGCCGCTACCGTCCAACCGAGCCTCATCGTCCTGTACCTGTCCATGCCCGGCATGGATAGTTTCGAGATCTGCCGGCGAATCAAGTCCAGTTCCGCTACCGCCCCTGTTGAGGTAGTTGCCTTTACGTCTCATTCATCTCCGAAAATCGAGAAAAGAATCATGGCAGCTGGCGCCTCAGCCTGCATCAAGAAGGGCGATATCGCTGCCTTGATGCTTCTGATTGCCAAGCACTTCAAGCCCCATCATTGAACCTCTCTTACAACCGCACATCTGGCAATAAACAAAAAACTCTGAAGAAATCCCCAAATAGGTCTTTGATTAATCTCAAAAGTGATTAAAATCATTCTTCAGCAATGGCATTCATGTCTTCATTGCCGGATTGGAGCGGAAGATGACACTGAGCGAGGCGCTCAGCCATGGCGGTGCCCCAAGCCATTTGCCGCAGGTCTTGATTGCCGATGACGACCCGTCAGTTCTGGCTACGCTGCAAAATGCCTTTGCTCAGTTAATGATCCTGCCCGCCGCCGCGTCAGATGGCATAGATGCCTGGCAGATGATCTGCAACGCCCGGCCGGATATTGTGATTGTCAACTGGATGTTGCCCCGGATGGACGGTTACAGAATATGCCGGGACCTTCGTGAGGAAGGCCTGGCTATGTCGGTCCTGATGATCGGCAAGGACATATTGCATGATATATGGAGGAAGATGCCCTTGCCTGCCGATTATGTCTTATGCAAGCCCTTCGAGGTTGATCTGGTAGATCAACTCGTCAGGCTTGTTGCCTTTTGGCGCGCGCGGAGACCCGGCACGCTCGGGCCGCCTGATGTACCGAAGCGCAGCCCACGAGAACACTACAACTGAACCCAGCGAGCAGGCCCACGATGGCTGCGTCGATAAACCCGACCCTAGCCCAGGCGCAACCGTCAGGCTGGAAGACCTTCCAGCCGGTGCCTGCTCGTCCTTTTTTTGTCCTGCAAAACCATCCCTGCCTCCATTCATTATCGTTGGTAATGGACATTCCTATAGTCTCCATCACAAAACAGTGTACCGATCTTCCATGCGAAAATTCGCTCGCTCTCAAATCCGCCAATAATCTGATTCTAAATCAAGGCGCCTTTGCTTCCCGTCGATAGACCAAGTGGGCAAAGGTCGGTTGAAAGTGATCTGTCATGGCCACTGGAAGGTCGGCAGAGTCTCCAGCATTCTGGCGGCAACTCATTTCGCGTTGTGCTAAAGCGGCGCGGCCGCAGGCTGCCTCCAAAGGCACTGCGATGGACACCAGACCAAGGCGATGCACCAGGTTTCTGCGCGTCGCCAGGCCGCTGATCCTGACCATCATGGCCGCGGTGGCCTTTGCCGCACTGCTGCGGACGCACCATTCGAAATTCGAAGAGGGGCTTGTTCGGACTTTTCACCGCCAGCAGTCTGACGCCACCCGCAGCCAGGCTGCCTTCATCGAGGAACACGTCGACAGCATCGTGAAGGACCTGGCCAGCCTGGCCGCTCGAGGCGACCTCTGCCGCCTGGATGATGCCGCAAGTTCGGCCCTGCTTTCTTCTCTGATGGACGAAGACAACATGCTCAACCGTCTGTCGGTCCGCAATGCCGACGGCGTCGAAATCTGGTCGCAGGTTCGCCGCAGAGACGGCAGCATTTGCGAACAGCCGGATCCAAACCACTCGCAGAATCGCTCGGCCAGTCCGCTGGTCCTGCGATTGCCCATAACGTCCGAGGGCACTGCCGTGGGCAGCCTTGAGGGCGAGGTAGACATGAGCCGCGTAGCCTTGCGCTGCCTCTCGCGGCCCAGCAATGTGTACAAGTCTCTGGCGTGCCTGGTCAGCAATGCCGGCGCGATCATTTATGACAGCGGCATGGCATACAAGCCGCGGACGATCTCGCACATCATGCGGACAGCCGACGGCGGCCGGCAGAACATCGCCGACGCGCCGCTGCTTGATTACGTGCTCCAGCGGTGCATCGGCAGCGGAGAGTCGGGCCTGGCGGAGGTCTGCCGCCAGGAGGACGCCACCGATGAACTGGTCGTGTTTGTTCCGGTCAACGTGCCCGGCCAGCGTTACGCGCTGGTCATGGGCTCGCCTCGGGCAGATATCTCCGTGCCGATCAGCTCGCATGAACGCGTCACTTATTCTCTCATTGCCGCCCTGGCGTTGCTCTACTTCGCCACCGGCTATGTCGCATACCGCAGCGAGCGGGCACAGCTGCAGTTCGAGCAGCTTCGCCGCCAGGCCGCCGAGGCCGCCAGCAAGGCCAAGGGCGACTTCCTGGCCCGCATGAGCCACGAGATTCGCACGCCCATGAACGGGGTAATGGGAATGACCGAACTGGCGATGATGACCGATGACCCGCGCGAGCGTCAGAAGTACCTTGGCATCGTCAAGGATTGCGCCAACTCGCTGCTGTCGGTCATCAACGATGTGCTGGACCTCTCGAAGATCGAGGCCGGCAAGGTGACGCTGCTGGAGGCGCCAATAAACCTCAAGCAGTGCCTCCGCGATGCGCTTGCGCCACTGGAGGCTATGGCGCACAACAAGGGCCTGGAGCTTGACTGGAATATCAGCCCCGACGTGCCCGCGGTGGTGCTGGCTGATGCCGGCCGGCTGCGCCAGGTGCTGACCAATCTGGTCGGTAACTCTATCAAGTTCACCAGGGCCGGCCAGGTGCGGATCGACGTCACCTGCGAAGAGTCTCTGCCTCAGCACGTCCTGCTGCACTTCAGCGTGCGGGATACCGGCTGCGGCATTTCCGCCGCCGACCAGCAGCGCTTGTTCGCCCCGTATAGCCAGTGCAATCAACGCGACTCTTACCGCAAGGACAGCACCGGCCTGGGCCTGAGCATCGCCAAGCAGCTTATCGAGATGATGCAGGGCAGAATCTGGATCGACAGCCGTCCGGGCGAAGGAACAACGGTGCACTTCACAGTTTGCCTGGCGCGAACAAGCCAGGCCCAGGAGGCGTCTGAATGCCTCAACGATTCGCCCACTACCGCCGGCGCTGCTGCGGGCAAGGCGCTTAGCATCCTCCTGGTTGATGACAATCCCGTCAACCAGCAAGCAGGATCGCTCCTGCTGCAAAAATGGGGCCATACGGTTCGCTGCCTCGGCAGTGGGGAAGAAGCCATCGCCGCCGTCCAGGCCGATATCTTCGACCTGGTGCTGATGGACTTGGAGATGCCTGGCATGAACGGCCTGGAGGCGGCCGCGGAAATACGCCGCCTGGAACGGGAAGGCCCAAGGCACATCCCGATTGTGGCGATGACGGCCCATTGCCTCCAAAGCGATCGCCAGCGATGCCTCAACGGCGGAATGGATGACTTCCTGACCAAGCCTTTCCGGCCGGATTCGCTGCGCCAACTTGTGGCCAGGTTCGCGCCGGCCTCGACTGGCGACGAGCGATCTCCCGCCGAGGCGCACCCGCACCCGGCGGAACCAAGCCCTGCTCCCCGCAAGCTCAAGCCCGCCGACATATGGGACGTCGCAACCATACGACGTTACTCCGATGGCGACGCCGCCTCGGTGCGACTGATAATCGACACGTTCCTGAAGGACCTTCGTCGAACCTTGCCGCAGGCGGCCCAGGCCGCCAAGTTTGGCGACAGGCTCATGCTCGGCAGCTTGGCGCACCGCTGGAAGAGTTCTCTGGCGATCCTCGGCGCCAAGGCGGCGGTCTCTGCCGCCATCGAACTGGAACAGGCCTGCCATTGCTGCGAGCCGCAGCAGGTAGGCCAATGCTTCGACCGGCTGCTGAGCGAACTCGATGCCCTGCAAGAAGCCCTGGCCTCTGCAATGGAGGAGGAAGCAACATGCGCATCCTTCTAGCCGACGACGACCCGACATATCGTGAACTGATCTCATGCCTCCTGGCGGAGTGGGGATTCACAGCCGTCACCGCCGACAACGGCCAGAAGGCAATCGAGCTGCTCCAGGGCGACGACCCGCCGAAGCTCGCCGTGCTGGACTGGATGATGCCGGAGATGGACGGCTTCGAGGTCTGCCGCCGCATCCGCCAGGCAAACGGCGACTGCGTCCCCTACGTCCTGCTGATGACCGGCCAGAGCAATCGCGATGAACTCGTCAAGCTGCTGGTTGCCGGCGCCGACGATTACATCATCAAGCCCTTCGAGCCGCTGGACCTGAAGATTCGCCTGAGGCTGGCGATCCGAATCCTGGATCTCCAGGAGCAGTGCAAACCGCCCAAAGGAACTGCCGCGCGGTAGCGATTGCAGCGGTTCAAGCGTGGTTGCTTCGTCCCTACGGGACTTCGCAAACCACGGCACCCTATCCATTGTTTAGCGTAAGCTAGCGTTGACGGCGATCAATCATCATCCTTCTCTGCGAGCTTCTTGTAGTAATCGCGATCCTTCTTGAGTTGATCGCGCCGGGCCTTGAGTTGCTTCAGTTCAAGTTCGCGCTGCGCGACCGCAGACTCCCACCGCGCGTTGTACTCTTCCAGCTTCTGCCACTGCGGACGAAGCTGGGCGTTTTCACGCTGAAGGTCGGCGGCACTTCGCGACTCAACCGCCCCAGCCGGGGCCGCCGACTGCGGCGCTGGCCGCTCCGCAGGTTGCTCGACGATCAGACAGCCGCCCACACAGAACCCAAGCATCACCACGCATAACACGCGGATCATCAGGCTGATTTGTCGTGTCTTCATTTCTTCCTGCCTCAGTCTTGGTGCCACCCCCAAGTAATCTTGGGGGTGTTGACCGGTGCCATGCTTCCGCGTCCTTGTTGTATGCGGAAGCATGTCTGCCTCCTGTTTGGCAAGATGTTTCCGCATACAGATCATCGTCCCGAGCGGCTCTTGTATCGATCGCGCTCAGCCGCGATCTTGTCCATATCAGCCTTCACCTCTTGCATATCGCCTTCAAGGTCGCGGTACTTCCTGGCCAGGCGGTCGTTGCGACGCTCAAGATATGCGATGCGGGCCCTGAGCTGATCGTTCTCGCGCCGCAGGTCGCCCAGGCTGTTCGGGTCAGCCGGCGGAATCACCTTCGTCGGCGGTGGAGATGAATCCCATCCGGGAATATCCGGCACCGCCGGGACTTCCACCCTCGCACAGCCGCCCAGCATTGCCGCCGCCCCCGTCATCAGTACGCACACCCAAAAGGCCTTGGCCATGATCGACTCCTATTACTGGAGATGGCATCCTCGGGCACCAAGACTAATCATACACTATCGCGCGCTCGTCTGCCTGCACTATCATAAAGCCTGACAGCACTAGCCCTTGCGACTTTACCGCCTGTTGAATACTGTTGAGTTCTGTTCAATTCTGTCACGTTCCATTCGATTTTTTCGCGTTTCTTGCAGGATTATCATACTTGGTTGGCCACCGGAAGGGCTTACTGCCCCTTATTTGATTGATGAGTTCATCCCGCCCGCAGGATTACATCATCCCATGCATCAGCGTTCTTAAGCGCGCACCTTCCGCGCCCACCTTTAACGCCCCGCGCCCCACTTCCTGCGCACAAGAATGGTCAGTCAAACGGTTGGGCGGTCATAAGTCCTTGGCTCAACCAGTAAATGATAATTTGCATAGAGTCTGTTTTTGTGCCTTCAGGCGTACCAATGCCTGCGCACAAAACGTGTCAGAGTGCCACCAGGCCGTAAGCGTCGCGCTTGTGGAAAGCAGGACATGGTGGAAGAGTTGGACTAACGCTTCTCGAGGTTCCGGATAGAGACTGTGGCTGATTGAGAAGAGGATTCTAGATGGCCGCTTGCTCCGCCTGCGGTTGATCGTTCAATCGGAAGGCACGTAACAGCCCAGACGATCAGTCCAGCAACGATGCTGATCGCCACACCTTCTAGCCTGTACCTCCATGTCTTCCACCTACCCTTCTTGCGGGCCCATTCCACCTTTGGATTCAGGTAGTAATGCTTGTCGAATTGCGCACACTTCACATATACCGGCTCCCACAGCTCGTACGCCTTGTGCCAGGCATCTTCGTCACGCGAATCGCCTTCGGCCTGACGTGCCGTAATTGAAGCCGCGCGAATGTCTGCAATAAGCTTGCGCATGTCACGATCAAAATCGCCATTATCGATGATGCTAGTATCGATCCTGCGAACCTCATCGTAATGGTCAACCGTCTCTCGCACTAGGATCTTGAATGCGTCAAAACATGCACGCTTCAAGTGGGCTGCCGCAGAATTCACAACGGTCGCCTCGGAATCTTTATAGTACCAATGCCGGGAAAGATGGTCGAAGGCGGCATTAATCTCAAAGAACATCTCCTCTGGAGGCTCATTTAACGACTGCAAATGACCGTATAGAGGCTTAACGTCCTGGTAATAGAACTGGAAGAGTTCTTGGATTGTGCGCGGTTTTTTATTGGCCATGCACCGCCCTCAGGAAGTCTTGCTCCGCTTGACCGTGCGAGACAGCACGGTCACCGAGAACGTTTCCACGGCCTACGAGTGGGAAACGGCTACGGAAGCGGAGTGATCTTCCTCGGGCTTGCTCGATGGCTGATCGACGCTGATCAATAGGAGTGCGCCGCAGATCTTCGATACAGACCCCCGTCGCAAGCTCCACTGCCTGTTCGAAACTCTTGCTCGCCATTTCCTATTCCTTCTTTTCGCTAACAACCAGACAAACTGCGGAATTATAAGGCAAAAAGTGACGCAAGTCAAGCTTGTGGGCAATGTCGCCGTAAATCAATTCGGCGCAAGAGCCATCATCTCTTGAGAGGAATTAGCGCAAGTCGAAGGTGAAGTCAAGAAGAATCTTGATTTCGCCTTGATTGACTTTGATCGGACCTGCGGAATATCCTATGCCACTAACTCGACCGAGTCAGCCCAATTTCCGAGATGATGGTCTATCGGGTCTCAGACAGTTCAAGGGGTTGAGACCATGCCGTGGTTGTGGCGCACAACTTTCTAATGTCTGCTCCATCCACTGACAACCATGCTTGCCGGCTGCGAGGCTGCCGGCGCATTGGCGCTGGGGGCCTTGGGCGGCTCGAACATCTTGAACGTTGAGAGCAGGATGGCCAGGCCGAAGGCTATGCGGATGGCCTTGATCGGCAGGTTGTGCGTCAGGTGCCCGCCGATGTAGCTGCCGATCATGGCTGTGGGGGCCAGGCAGGCCGTCAGCAGCAGGCTGCGCGCGATGTTGCCCTGGCTGCCCAACTGGGCATTTTTCATAATGGCGCCCAGCCAGGCGATGGCGACGATCAGGGCAGAGGAATTCGCGATGGCGTTGCGGATGGGCACCTTCAGGAAGAGCTGCTGTCCGGGCACAGCCAGCACGCCGCCGCCCAGGCCCGTAATGCCGGCAAAGACGCCGACTATCGAGCCGATGCCGAACTTCTTGGCAGCCGGCTGGGCCTCGACCATCTCGCGTGTGGCGCCGTCGGTGGGCTTAGGCGCAAGGGCCTTGCGGATGTTGTCGTAGGCAACGTAGATAAAGAACACGCCCAGGGCGTATCGCAGGTAGCGGGCCTGCTGGCCGCTGAACAGCAGGCTTATCTGCACGCCGATGATCACGCCCAGCAGCCCGCCGGCCGCCAGCGGCTTGACCACCTTGGGCCAGATCGCCTTTTTCTTCCAGTGCGCCATGACCGAGGGAATCGACAGCAGGAAGTTCACGATCATGGCGGCGGCCATGTACTGGTGAATCTGCTCGACGCCATTGAGGCTGGCCCCCAGCACCCAGACCATCGCCGGCAGCATGACGATGGAGCCTCCGATGCCCAACATGCCCCCCAGCAC
>CAYQJH010000086.1:0-14917 GCA_964417755.1 uncultured Planctomycetaceae bacterium | reverse complement strand
GAGACGATCTCTCGCGGCATCGCGGGGCGCCGGTAGTGCGGGCAACAGAGATCGATTTCGATCTGGATGATATCTACCTGCTGCTGGTGGACGACGTGCTCCAGACCGGCCGAAGCGTGCGGGCGGCACTGGGCGCAATCCACGATTTTGGCAGGCCCAGGACGGTTCGCCTGGCGGTGCTGATCGACCGCGGAGGACATGAGTTGCCCATTGCAGCCGACTTCGTGGCGCAGCAACTGCACGATGTCTCAGCCAGCGAGACCATCAAAGTCAAACTGAAGGAAAGCGATGGCGAAGAAGGCGTCTTCATCATCAAGAAGCAGGACTAACCGTGGCGCGGGCAGTTTGTCCGCAAGGCCAGCCAATGTGCGAGGGCAAGATGCCCTCGGTACGCGCGGGCGAGACGCCCGCGACACAAGCGGCGCCAGCGGCAATGCCTTCGTCTGGACGCGCAAAGACCTGCTGGGCATCGATGAACTGTCCGCCCAGGAGGTTGTGCATATCCTGGACACGGCTGAGAGCTTCAAGGAAGTATCCACCCGGTCCATCAAGAAGGTGCCGGCCTTGCGCGGCAAGGTGGTTGCCCTGCTGTTCTTCGAGGACTCCACGCGGACGCGGATGAGTTTTGAGCTGGCAGCCAACCGGCTGTCGGCTGACACGCTGCTGCTGACTTCCAAGGGTTCATCAATAGCCAAGGGCGAGACGACGCTGGACACGGTGCGGAATATCGAAGCCATGGGCGTGGACATCTTCGTCATCCGCCACGGGCAATCGGGCGCGCCGCACATGCTGTCGCGGCTGGTGGCCAGCTCGATCGTCAACGCCGGCGATGGCCAGCACGAGCACCCCACGCAGGCCCTGCTGGATATCTTCACGATTCGCCAGCGCCTGGGCCACGTAGAAGGATTGAAGGTCGCCATCGTCGGCGATATCGCGCACAGCCGGGTGGCACGCAGCAATATCCTGGGCCTGCGCAAACTTGGCGCGGAGGTCATCGTGGTGGGCCCGCCGACGCTGGTGCCATCGGCGATCAAGGCCATGGGCTGCGAGGTGTCGCACAACCTTGACGACGTGCTGGGCGAGGTTGACGTGGTGAACATGCTGCGGATCCAATTTGAGCGGTTTGGCAGAGGCTTGTTCCCGTCGCTGCGCGAGTATAGCGGCCTGTACGGCATGAACAGCCAGCGCCTCAAGCGATGCAAGGACAACGTGCTGATTATGCACCCCGGTCCGATCAACCGCGGCGTGGAACTGACCAGCGATGTGGCCGATGGCCCAAATAGTTGCATCCTTCAGCAGGTGACCAACGGCCTGGCGGTCCGCATGGCTGTGCTGTACCTGGTCAGCCAGGCGGCGCGGTAGGAGAAGGCCTGAAGGGCCGGCAAGGATCCAGCCAGGCAGGTAGCGCCCCGCAAGAACGATTCGCTTCAACGAAGGGGCTGCACAGAGGATTGGGCGGAATCAAGGCCCGATGGGCTGCACTGAGGATTGGGCAGAATCAAGGCCCGAAGGGCCGCAGAGAATTTAGCCGAGACTGTAAAGCCCCGGAGATGATTCGCTTCAAGGCCCGAAGGGCCGCAGAGGATTTAGCCGGGGCCGTAAGGCCCCGGAATCCGGAGCGTGGGAAAGCAGAGCCCCGAAGGGGCGAAAGACAGGACGATGTCCTTCACGAGACATTTCTACCATATCGTATTCTCGACGAAGGAGCGACGGCCATTCCTTGATGACAGCGCCCTTCCTCGGACCATCGAGTACATCGGGGGAATCATGCGCAATCTCCAGGCACAGCTACTGAGGGGCAACGGCGCTTCCGACCACGTCCATCTGGCAGCTCTGGTGCCGGTGACGATCCACTTTCCTGAATTCGTCTCAAAGGTAAAGTCTAACTCGTCCGGCTGGATCCACAAAAACTTCCAGGGTTTGAAGGACTTTGGTTGGCAGGATGGCTATTCGAGCTTTACAGTTTCCCCTTCCGTTCTGCCGAGCGTGATGAGATACATCGCAAATCAAGCAAAGCATCACAAGAAGATGAGTTTTCAGGATGAATTGCGGCAATTGCTGAAGAAGCACGGTATCGTATTTGATGAGCGATATGTGTGGTCATAAGTGTTCTTTCGTACCAAGGCCCGAGAGGCCGCAGAAGATTGGGCAGAATCAAGGCCAGGGCCGCAGAGAATTTAGCCGAGACTGTAAAGCCCCGGAGATGATTCGCTTCAAGGCCCGAAGGGCCGCAGAGGATTTAGCCGGGGCCGTAAGGCCCCGGGAGAGCGAGCTATCAGGCAGCAGAGCCCGGGAGGGGCGAAAGAAGAGACGATGGAGATGAAGATGTTCTTTCGCCCCTTCGGGGCTCGAATGAACTTTCTATTCCTTGTCCGGGGCCTTACGGCCCCGGCTAAATCCTGGCCGGCCCTGCGGGCCTCAAAAAGAATTGAACAAGAATAAATGACAGCGACTCTCTCGGATGAAAACCTCGAGAGTCTTCATAGGTAAACAATGATTGATATCCTCATAAAGAACGGCCGCGTGATAGACCCGGCCAATGGCATGGACAGCCAGGCTGATGTCGCCATCTCCAAGTGCAAGATCGCCGAGGTCAGCAAGAAGATCAGTGCCTCAGCCAAGCACGAGATCGACGCCAAGGGCAAGATCGTCTGTCCCGGCCTGATCGACCTGCACGTGCATTGTCGCGAGCCCGGCCATGAAGAGGAAGAGACGGTCGCCTCGGCAGCTGCGGCTGCGGTGGCCGGCGGGTTCACCACCATTCTGGCGATGCCCAACACGCATCCGCCGATTGACGACGAGACGGCTGTGCTGTACGTGCTTCAGCGCGGCAGCCGGGCCAACAAGGCCCGCGTGCTGCCGGTAGGCTGCATAACCAAAGGCCGCGAGGGCAAGGAACTGGCCGAGATGGGCTCCATGCTGGCAGCCGGCGCCGTGGGCTTCAGCGACGACGGCGACGGTGTGGGCAGCTCAGCCATCATGCAGCGGGCGCTGCAGTACGCAGCCATGCTGGGCGCGCCGATCATGCAGCACTGCCAAGACCCGGACCTGTTCACCGGCGTGATGAATAGCGGCTCGGTGGCGGTTCGCCTGGGGCTTTCAGGCATAGCGTCAGCCGGCGAGCAGGTTATGCTTCAGCGCGACCTGGAACTCGTCGCACGTACCAAAGCGCACTATCACGTGCAGCACGTTTCGTCAGCCGGCAGCGTGGAACTCATTCGCCAGGCCAAGGCCGGCGGCCTGAACGTCTCGGCAGAGGCCACCCCACACCACCTGCTGCTGACCGAGGCTGCCTGCATGAGCTTCGACCCGAATTACAAGGTGAATCCGCCGCTTCGGTCAGCCAGTGATGTCGAGGCTGTGCGGGCCGGCGTGGCTGACGGCACGATAGACTGCCTGGCTACGGATCATGCCCCGCATTGCCGCGAGGAAAAGGAGCTGGAGTTCGGCCTGGCGCCTTTCGGCATCATCGGCCTGGACTGCGCGCTGGGGCTTTACGCCAAGGCCTTGATCGACACCAAGTTGCTGGACTGGCCGGCGTTAATCGCACGGATGACCATCTTCCCCGCCGACGTCATCGGCGCGCCGCTGGGAACTTTGTCGGCTGGCTCAGCCGCCGATGTCACTATCATCGATCCCGACACGCCATGGACGGTGGACGTGGACAAGTTCATCTCTCGCAGCAGGAATTGCCCGTACAACGACTGGAAGCTTTCAGCCCGCGCAACGACGACCATTGTCGCGGGCCAGGTGCGGCATGAACTGTAGCGGAAACGGCATCGACCGCCGCAGCATCAATCTAGTGCTCCGCGACTCGTGAAAGGATGGATAAGGGTGCCGTGGTTTGCGGAGCGAAGCGGAGCAACCACGCCCCTTGCAAACAAGCGTGGTTGCTGCGTCCCTTCGGGACTTCGCAAACCACGGCACCCATCGGTTGACTTGTCATAGAGCACTAGGGCGATACAACAGATTGGACTTTCGTGTCTTTCTTGATCGACGGCAACAACCTCCTGTTCGCGATGCGCAAGGCCGGCAGCGATATTGGCCGCGGCGGCCTATGCCGTCTGCTGGGCGACTTGGCCCAGCGGAGCGGCCATCGCGTGCGCCTGGTGTTCGATGGCCCCGCCCCGGCCGGGTTGCTGGCAGAGCAGATTCGCGATCCGCGGATCGAGATGACTTTTTCTGCCCCCACAACGGCAGATGAGGTTATCTTAGAGGCCATCGCAGCCAATTCCGCGCCGCGCCGATTGACCGTCGTCAGCAGCGACCGTCAATTGCGGGTGGCTGCACGCCGCCGGGGCTGCATTGCGCTGCGAAGCGAGGAATTCCTGATCGTACTGGAAAAGTTGGCGCAACCCCGGCCGGCAAGGCCCGCTGAGCCGCAGGAAAAATATCGCGGCCTGGCGAGCGAGCAGAGCGACGCCTGGCTGAAGGAGTTCGGGATTGCCCCGATCAAGCATGACGAGCAGGACGATCTTGATGATCTGGATGACTTGCTCCGGTAGTTTTCTGACGTGAAGTGGCGCAAGTGCGGCTGGGCGAAATCGTCGATGGAGGCTCTATGAGCAGGAAAGTTGAGGAACGCCGAAGACATAAGCGTTTTGCCACTAACGCAGCCGCCAGCGTCAATCTGGACAACGTGCTCGCAGTATCCGGCGTCCTGGCGAACATCTCTGATGGCGGGGCCTTCTTTTCCGACGCGATGCCAAAGGAACTGGCGCATGGCCAGAAGGTCACGCTAAGCTTCAAGCTGCCGCGCAGCACGCCAAACACATTCATGCTGGAGGAAGTCTCCACAGAATCGCTAGTGGTGCGCAAGGAATTGACCAAGGGCGGCAACGGCCGACCGGGCGGTTTCGCGATGCAGTTCATCCATCCTCTTGACTTGAAGATCGAGGTATAAGCCCATTCATGCCTGATCGTCTTTACAATCCTTACCAGGTGGCCGACCTGCTGGGCGTTACACCTACGGAAGTTGCCCAGTGGATTCAGAAGGGCTCGCTCTCTATCCAGCGTTTGCCCAATGGCCCGGTGCGAATCAAGGAGCGTGCGCTCGTGCAGTTCCTGCGCGCCAGCGGCATCGACATCAAGGACCTGATGGCCAAGATCACGCAACGCGAGGCCCAGCAGGCCAAGCAACAGGCCAGGCAGCCGCACGACTCTCAAGGCGCTGGGCCGAATGTTTCCAAGGCCTCTCTTGTGGGAATTGAGTCGGATGCAGCCCCACGTGACGATGTCTCGCCGGCAGCGCACTTGCTCAGACCCGCAGCCCCGCCAGAAGTCGCGGAATCGAACAACGCCAATCAGCCTGCCATTGCCGCGGCGGCAGAAATGGTTGTTGATGATGCGCTGCCTCTACCTGAAATAGATGTGCCAGCAAAGGAAGATAATCTCCTTTCCCGCCTGGCTGATCTCCTGGCTGCCGGGCGTGTGCAGGAAGTCATCATCGATGATGCCAACGGCGATTGGCTCGCTGCGCGGATCGACGGCGTTGTCTCCCCGCTGGGCGGCAATGGTGAAGGCGAATCCGCCGCCGGCGTAATGGAACAAGTGCGGCGCATTGCATCGCTCGAGTTCACGCGCGCAGCCCAGGAGGCATCCTTCCGCACAGAGGCAAGCGGCAGGCTGGTGAACATAATCGTCCGCACATGCCCCACTGCTGCCGGACGGCGAATGGTGCTTGCGTCCGAGCCGGCTGCTGCATCGTGGTCGGCTCTTGCGACGCTGGCAGTGCCCGCCCAGCAGGCGGAACTGCTGCGAAGAATGCTCTCGCGCCGCTGCGGACTGATAATGCTGGGCGGCCCTGCGGGCAGCGGCACAGCATCTACCGCCTGCCGCCTGGCTCACGAGGCACGGGCAGGTCGTGATGTCCTGGCCGTCAGCCGATCCAGCGCTGCCCTCGCCGAAGGCCTGACACAACTGGCACTTTCGCCGGAAATGGATTATGCCGCGGCTTTGAGATCGGCGATTTCGCAACAAGCCGACGTACTGGTGCTGGATGATCTCCGCCGCCGTAGCGAATATGAACTTGCCCTGCAGGCAGCCAGCCAGGGCCGGCTTGTGCTGGCATGCGTGCGATGCAATCTTGCCGACACATTCGAGTTGCTTTGCGACGCTCAGCCGGACCGCTGGGAGTTGGCCTCCTGCCTGCTTGGTTTCATAGATCAACGGATGGTGCGAAGGCTCTGCCCGCACTGCGGTATCGAGGCTGGCGCCAAGGAAGAGCACCTGGCGGCGCTAGGCCTGGCAAAGGTCAAGCTGGGTTTCACGGTTCGTCAGGCGGTCGGCTGCCGGCGGTGCCTGCAGAGGGGATATCTCGGGCAGACTCCCCTGCTTTCAGTGGTGCACTTTGCAGAACAGGTTTCTCGCGAGATTCGCTGCGGCGGCGACCTTAAGGCCATCGAGCGAGCAGCCCAGCAGGCCGGCACTCGAACTCTACTGCAGGCGGGACTGGATAGGGCGCGAGCACTCGAAGTGGATCTGGCTGAGCTGGTGCGCGTGCTTACGTAAGCACTACAGCGCATCTTCGTGTCGCGCGCGTCTCGCGGATGTGTCGCGGATGTGTCGCGGGCGTCTCGCCCGCGCGTATCGCTCCAACCGCTACGAGGAAACCAGTTCATCCAACGGGATTTCCTTCATTGGCGGCCGGGGCGGTTCAGCAGGGCAGACGCCGCTGCCGCCTCCTGGGCTTTCGATTTTCACTTCCGCCGGGGCAGCCGACATCGCCGCGAAGATGCACAGCAGCGGAACCAGCATGTAGTGATACTTGTTCTGTGATTCAAAGACCATGTGCACGCCCGTAAAGTACCAGGCCATCAGAGGCAGGGCCATCCACTCGCGCCGGCGCATTAGCGCGCCCCGGAATCTGACTAGTGCAACAACCACCGCGATGACAATCGCGGCGTAATAGCCGTTAGAACCGCCCTCCGCCAGTGCCTGCACGCCGCGGGAAATGCCCAGTTCGGGGTGATCGATAGTTGGCTGGGTCAGCGCCCACCAGGCAATCTCCTTGTCGCTATCCCAGAAGAAGCGGAACTTATCCGGGGCCAGCCGCAAGAACTCCCACGGATGCTCCGCAATCCACTGCCATGCCCAGCCGTTGCCGATCTTTTGAAGCAGCAGGTCCTCCTGTGCCGGCTGGCCCGGCTGCGGGTCATCCATGACGGCCTTGATGGCTGCAAAGAGCCTCTTGGAGGCTGCAGCGTTGTACATGCCATTGGCATCGTGACAATTAGCGGAGTACATCACCTGCCCGTTGTTGGAACTGATGAGCACCAGCCCGCCGGTAACCTTGTAGTTGCGGTACGTCCAGGGTCCCACCGCCAGCGCCACGCCGAGCGTCAGCAGGATCAATGCACTCAGGGCCCTCGCCTTGCCCGGCCAGGCCAGCAGCATGTGCAGACCAATAGGCAAAGGCAGAAGCAGGAATTGCGGACGAATCAGAGCGCCAACGCCCAGCAGCAAGCCGGCGAATAAAGCCGGCCAAAGTCGCTGGCGCTGCTCGACGGCTGCAAGATATACCGCCAGTGCCAACGTCAGCCACAAGGCTTCCGGCGCCTCGGCGCCAAGCAACATGCACGAGAAGACCGATGACGGCAGCAATGCCGCGAGCAGGCCTGTGACCCGGCCGACATACTTGCCCAGCAGCTGCCCGCCGATATACCACAGCATCAGGACGGTAAGCGTGGCATACAAGACATTGGCGATCTGGGCAGCCTTGATGTCATTGATTGTGGCGCCGAGGAACTGGAAGTTCCTGCCGGAAAAGGCGGAGTAGATCACGCCCAGGCTGAACACTTGGCCCGGCGGGCAGTAGCAGGCCAGGCCGCCCTGGTCGAGCGTCCAAGTCTGGGCCATTTGCCGCCCTGCGTCGTCATAGACCTTGAAGTCGATGCAAGGCGCATACGGCGTGTAGAGCACCAGCGCCAGGCGGGGCAGCGCAGCCAGCAGGATAATCAGAAGCGCCCACGCAGCCGGCGAAGGCCCCAGCACGAGGCGGCCTTTTCCCAGGCGAGAAAACGCCAGCACAGCCAGGACTATGGCGCCTCCCGTCAGCGGCAAGGCAGCAGGATATGCCGCCCAGCAGGAAATATTGGCAAGAAAGGCCACGAGCGAGAACAGAACGATGCTGCTCAGCCAGACAACCCCGGCGTACCAACGAGGCGGGCTCTGGCCAGGCGGCGCGCCAACGATCTCCAGTTCATATTCCCGCGGCGAGGATTGTCCTGCAATTGTGCTCACGTTGGCCTGCCCTTTCAGGGACGCAGTATAATGCCGGCCGGGATGCTGCTCCAGAGGAATGATGCCAGTGCCTGCATCTGTGAGCGACCGGATCTTCTGGCTGGTGAAAAAGTGGCGGCGGGGGCACAAATCCAAAGCAGTTCGTCGTTGGAATTGCTTTGGATCTTGTCTAGCGCGCTGCCCCCTGACGCGACGTGCTTCATCAACAAGGTCATCTATCGAAATGAAACGACCCATTTCGAAAGATAACCTTTGCCCCCGCCCCCACTATTAACCCGCCGGAATGGATTGTCTGTCACCGGCATCTTGTCTTCCGGTTTTTCCACCAGCGGTGTACACTTCCACCATGACCCAGCTCGCCACATCATCCGCTGATCCTCAGGCCCGTGAGAGATTCCTCCGCCGCTCTGCCGCGATGCTCGCCATGCTCGCCGTCGGCATGATCTATCGGGCTGAGACACTAACAGATTGGGATAGTTGGGACTATGCCGCCCAGGCCATCCAAGGCCATAGCAGCGATCTGCTGCTGGGACGATGGTGGTTCATCGCAACCATGCGAGGGGCATACCTCCTCGGCCATCACGTGCTGCGCCTGCCCATGCTTGAAGGCTACTTGGCAATGCAGATGGCCTGTGCCTTTATCATGGCCGCGGCCCTGGCGGTGCTGATGGCCTGGACGTACCGCCTAACAAAATCGGCGGCGGCAGAGGTCATCGTTGCTGGGCTGATCCTTCCTGGGCCGCTGATCGGAATCTATGCCACTGCCGTCATGACTGAAGGCCTGACCGTCCTGATGATCGGCCTGGCCTTCCTGCTGTGGCAGCGAGCTATCGAAGCAGAGCCCTCCGCGGCACGCATCTGGGCGCTGATCGGCGGGGCGTGCTTTGGCGTGGCTGCCGACATCCGCGAGCCTGCGGCACTTCTGTGCGCCTGGCCTATCATCTCCTGCCTGGTCGACCGGCCGAAGCATAGGTGGCAGCTCCTGGCGCTGGCTGTCGGCGGATGCATTCTCACCCTGGGCCTGGGCATCACAGCCGCGCAGGCATGGTACCCCTGGCCACGTGGCCTGCTGGAGAACATCAAGATCTGGTCGGCAAGCATGGCCGGCGAACGCGAGAAGTTCCCCGTGCCACCGATGCAAAACCTTTCACTTCTGGCACAGTATGCGATGGGCACAGCGCCAGTGCTGGCACTGCTGGTTGTGCCGGCGCTGGTCTGGGCGGCCCTGCGCTGCCGGCGCATGTTCTACCTTGGCCTGTCCGCATTGCCATATGCCGCGTCCCTTGTTGCCAATCACGACTTGGTGGTTAATCCGCGCTTTGTGCTGCCGCTGATGTGGATCTTGGCTCCAGTGGCGGCTGCGGGCATCGCAGCGACGGTTGTGCGATTCTCTGGCCGCTATCGCTTACGATTGGCGGCGGCGCTGCTAACGGTGGTAATCAGCGGCGGCATGATGGTATGGTCCAAGGCGGGGATGATTCAGCACTACTACTTCGGCTTCGTCGACTCTCAGCGGAGAATCTACGATTCGATGCTCGACATGCCAGAAGATTCAGCCGTCGTCGCCGGGCCAGGCACGCCGGTGGCAATGTACCTCAATCGCCTCCGCATGAAGGACTTCGAAATCGTCGCCAGCGGGTGGATGTGGCCTGATGGCGACCTCAAGCGCGTCCTTGGCCGCTACCTGGACGAAGGCCGCAATGTTTACGTCAATTGCGATAGCAATGATTGGCTTCGGACTTACCGCAAGAGCGGCGAGTGGGACACTCTGCTTGAAGCGATCCGCGACTACCAGGTGGAAGACGCCGGCCCGCCTATGGTCAGGCTCATCAAGCTGCAAGCCGACGGCGGAACAGTCACCGCAAAGACTCTAAGCCACGAAGAACAAGAGCAAAGACACTAGCTTTGAAGCCTGAAGATGCTGGGCGTTATTTTACGGAGATCACTTCCTTGACGGCTGGCACCCGCTCTTTCAGCCGGCGCTCGACGCCCATCTTCAGCGTCATTGCCGCCGACGGACAGCCGCTGCATGCACCTTGCAGCCGAACCGAAACCTTGCCCGAGGCCTCGTCAACGTTGACTAGCTCAATATCGCCGCCGTCGGCTTGAAGCAACGGCCGGATGTAGTCGATCTCGACCTGCACTTGATCCTTGAACGTCTTGGTGTTCATCTCGGCCATGATTCAACGCCTTTCTATAGCTGTAAGGATAAATCTCTAATTCAATTATACTCTGGAGCCACCGGCGGGCAATCGCCGCTGATGATATGCGATTATCTTGTACGCCAGGCGCGCAGCCAGGTATTCCGTGATGTGATTGGGCGGAATTGGGCGCACCTCGACGATGTCAGCCCCGACAACTTCGCGCCGGCTGCACACGCTTCGCAGCAAATCCGTGATCTGCAGCCAGTCCATTCCACCGGGCTCCGGCGTGCCGGTGCCGGGGGCATAAGCGGGGTCCAGCGCGTCGATGTCTATCGTCACATAGACCTTTTTGCCTAGGCGGGCGATGACCTTGTCAATCCATCGAGCATCGCGCGAAATCATCCGCGGAGTGATGAACCTTTTCACCTGGCCGGGGCATTCATCGAGCTCTTCTTTCGAAAAGCTGCGGATGCCGACCTGGCACAGGCTGTCGGTTATCTCCAGCACTCGCCGCATCACAGCCCCATGCGAGCAGCGCGTTCCGCAGTATGTCTCCCGCAGGTCGGCGTGCGCATCGATCTGCAAGACACTTACCCGGCCGTGCGTCTCGACGATGGATTCAACGATTGGCGCCGTGATGCTGTGCTCGCCGCCGAGGGTCAGCAGGAACTTGTCGCCAGAGAGGATCTTGGCGGAGGTTGCCCGAACGCGCTTCATTTGCTCCTGCGGACTATCGGCTGAGCGGATCGGCGGATATGTCGCGATTCCCGCGGCCGTATGATCCGTAAGCGTCTCTTCATCCAGCCTCTCGACCTGCGCTGAAGCCTCGATGATGGCATCAGGGCCTGCCGCCGTGCCAGTCTTATAAGACACGGTGCCCTCGTACGGCACGCTGAGCACGGCGTATCTGGCCGTGGCCTTATCGCTCAGTTCATCAGGCAGATTCAGGAAATTCCGGTGCGTTCGCATGGGGCCTCGCCGAGCTATGGGCTTTCTCACAGGAGCATCACCGCCCCAGCGACAACCGTCGTCCACAGGCCCTTCTTGTCGCCTTCAGCCGTCTGCACGCAATGACTGGTGCGCACGATCTTGCCGGACATCTTGTAGATCTGCTTGCGATCGTCGTAGGCGGTGTCCGGGTCGAATTCAATGCCCAACGTGGTCGCCAGCATCGTCGCGGCAATGTCCTCCACGAAATCGCCCAGGCGATCCTCGGTCATGCCATAGCCGTGGTGCTCGCTGATGTATCCGTACTGCTCGCCGTGGGCCGGCTGGGCCAGGCCGATGCCGGCCCCCACCAGGCGCGAGGGCTCATCCGTCGATGCTTCAGCCAGAACCACGAATGTGATCTCACCGCCGTGAAGCTTCTGCAGGCCACGCGTCTTGGGAATGATGCGGCAGCCAGGCGGCAGGATGCTCGAGACTCGCACGAGGTTGCCCTTCTCGATTCCCGCGTGGCGCAGCGCAAGCTCAAAGCTTTGCAGGCGATTGCGGTGCCTGCCTACGCCCTTGGTGAAGAACACTTCTTTGGGAACCAGTATCGTTCGCGGCATCGTTGAATCCTTTGCTCAAGTCACAGACAGCCGTCGGCCGCCTGGAGACCATGCATTATAAGAATGCCCACATGGTTTTACGATCAGCAGGAAGCACCGTGCGGAAGCACGGGGATAGTCTGTGAAAGCACGGAAGCACAGTGAGTTGTCGCCCCATGCTGCGCATGGAGCGTCCCCCGCCTTCCGGCGGGGGCTTTCTTCACGGCCTGCACCACAAGACCGTCCTACGAATCATCCGGCAGTTGCGTCGGCGCCGTGCTGGCCGAGGCCTCCTGCACATGATACTCATAGAACGTGTCGTAGTTCTTCCGCAGATAGCCGCCGGCTGTAACACGCACGCCATTGAGCACCACGCCCAGGATCTTGCAGCCGACCTTCAGCAGCGTGTCGCGCGAACGCTGGACGATGCCATAGGTATTGCCGCCGGCCCGCACGGTCAGGACCACTCCGCTGACCATCGTGCCAAGAATTGCCGCATCGCTGACGACCAGGCACGGTGGGCCGTCAAAGATCACCTGGTCGAACTGGCTGCTCAACTCCGTAAGCAGTTGTCGCATCATCTCGCTGCCAAGCAGCTCAGCCGGGTTGGGCGGCAGCGGGCCGGAACCCATGACCATGAGATTGGGTTCAACCTCGCGGACCTGCTCCTGCCAGGTCGATTGTCCGCTGAGCACGCTGGAAAGGCCACCCGCCGGGGTCTGCGGGAACATCTTGTGGAGCATAGGCTGGCGGAAGTTGGCGTCGATGATTATTGCGCGTCGGCCGCCGCGTGCGAAGGCGGCAGCCAGGTTGATCGCTATCGTTGTCCGCCCATCCTCAGGCATTGGCGAAGTCACCAGCAGGCTGCGGCGCTGGTCAGCCGGGCCGCTGAATAGCAGGCATGTGCGAATCTGGCGGAACGCTTCGCCAACGAGCGAATTGGGATGACTGACGAAGGCCATGCGAACGTCGGTAATGTCCTCATCCATGTCATCGGTGTGCGGCAGCATTCCCAGCAGCGGCAGATTAACCCGCCGCGAGACATCCGATGGGCTCTTGACTGAGGTGTCCATCATCTCCAGCAGCAGAGCCAGGCCCACGCCGAGGATCAGGCCCAGCCCCACGCCCAGAGGAATCAGGATGCTGTACTTTGGGAAGGACGGCTCCTTGGGCCTGGTGGCGTAGCTTCGCAGGGTGGCCGGCGGTATCATGCGGACAGCCATGCCCAGTTCGTCATATCGCTTGCGCCACTGTTCAAGCTTCTCGTCGAGTTTCTTCTCGTTGTCCTTGAGGATCTCGTACGTCAACAGGTCAGAAGACATGTCCCGAGCCTGCTTCTGAATCGCGTCGTATTCGCTCTTGCTGGTGACGTATTCCTTCTCAGCCTTGTCGCATTCGCTCTGGGTGGCAGCCAGCAGCGATTGCACGGCATTTGTGACGATCTGATCCGTGGTGTCCTTGATGTCCTTGCGAAGCCTGGTCAGCGTTTCCTGCGACTTCTTGACGGCTGAATGCTTCTCGCCATACATGTCCATGATGGACTCAAGGGACATAGCGGCGTTCTTCTCAGCCATGATCATATTGCGCAACGTCGGATCGTAATCGACCCGTTCGCGCACGTAAGGATGATTCTCCAGGACGCCTTGCTGGGTGGCCTGCGCCCGCAGCTCGTCCAGCTTCTGCCTGGCCACCGCCAGCTCGCTCTGCGTCTCATAGACTTTTGGAACCAGGGTACTTAGCTTGACCCTGAGGACTTCGTTTTCACTCTGCAGGCTGCTGACCGTTCGATTGGTGAGCAGGGCGCTGATCTGGCCGCGAATCTTGTCGAGGTCCTGCTGGCGAGCCCGAATTTCCGAATCAAGCTTGGTGCGTTCCTCGGTTCTGCCGGCGTTCGAAATCTCTTCGCTGTCTTTGACGGCCGCCTCGGCAATGGCGTTGACCATTTCGGGCAGTTCATCGGGGTTTCTGCCGGTCATCGCGATGTAAACAAGGTTAGTCTTGGCCCTGGGGGCGACGACAAGATCCTCTTCCAGCTCGCGAAGAGCATTGAGACGATGCTGCTGATACCAAGTGGTGCCGGTGATACGGGGATCCTTCAAGGCCCGTTCCAGCACGGATGGGCGCTTAATAAGCAGCGCCAATTGCAGCGATTCACGGTCCATGATGTCCTGATTGGCCGGAGTGGCATCGGCCAGTACCGTGGCACGAGGCTGGCTGGGTGCAATCAACGCGTCGGCTGCGTATTGCGGGGCATAAGTCTGCCAGAAGTACGTCACGACGACAGAAGCCACGGTGAAGCACAGGACGAAGATGATGATCATCCACATCCGCTTGCGGAGCATGCGCATCAGGTCTCGCCCGGTCAGCCCGGAGGGGGACGTCGCAGCGGATGAAGGGCGGTAGGGCGCAACCGCTGATGGCCTGATCTGCGGCAAGGCCGCTTCACGCGTGGGTATAACGGTCATAATGGCACTCCATGAAGCTTACTTGCTTCGGATGCGGTCCAGGCTTTCCTGGCACTGCTTGTACAGCGGGTCGTCTTTCTTGTCGGCAAGCATCTCGAGGCAGCCCTTGTAGCTGTTTCGCGCGTACTCGAAGCTGTTCTGCTTCTCGTAGGCTTGTCCCAGGTGGAAACGGCATACGGGCGATGGATTGTCTGCCTCGATCGCCTGCTGCAACACCCGCAATGCCTCGCCCGTCTGATCCAGCTTCAGCAGCGTCAGCCCGTACGTGTCCAGCACGTCGCTGCTGCTGGGGGCCAGGCGAGCAGCCTTCTTGGCGTAGGCAAGGGCGTCCCCAGGACGCTTGAGGTCATTTGCGTACAGGTAGGCCAGGTTGTTGAGGCACTGGGCGTTGTCCGGCATTTCCTTCAGCGAACTGAGGTAATACTTCTCCGCCGAAGACATGTCGTTCATCCGGTAATGCATGATGCCCAGCTTGGCCTCGATCTCGGCCTTCTGCTCGGGCTGCTTTGCAAGTGTCAGGGCCTTCTCCAGCAGC
>CAYQJH010000085.1:0-14950 GCA_964417755.1 uncultured Planctomycetaceae bacterium | reverse complement strand
TCCCACTCACTTGCCTCGACTCTATTCTCAGACACTACATCGCAACCGGCTTCCCGCCGGAATGCACCAAGTGAAGCTTGGTGATTGGTCAAGTGCTTGCGGGACAATGTTTTGAATGCTGTATAGTTTTTCAGGATTTTCGACATTTTAGCCAGACGCATGGCCAGAAGGATGCCTTACAGCGGGAACCGTGAAGAAGAATGTCGCTCCCTCGCCGGGGCGCGATTCGACCCAGATTCGGCCACCATGGCTCTCTACGATCTTCTTGCATATCGAAAGTCCGATGCCCGCGCCGGGTATCTCGACCCTCGTGTGCAGCCGCTGGAAGATGATGAATATCTTCTCTCTGTACTTCTCGTCGAGGCCGATGCCGTTGTCCTTGACCCAGAACAGCCAATGCTCTTCATTTGAGCTAGCGCCGACCTCGATTAGTGGCGGCCTGTCGGAGCGGAACTTGATGGCATTTCCGAGCAGATTCTGGAATACCTGCATCAATTGGCACTTGTCGGCCTGCACGGCTGGCAGCTCGCCAATGCTGATCTGCGCGCCGGATTCTTCGATGCTCGTGCGGAGACTGGAGATGGCTGCCTGAACAGCCTCCCTGCTATCAGCCGGCTCTGGAACTGCGCCGCGACTATCCACGCGCGAGTACTCCAGGAGCCCCTTGACCAAGTCCTGCATCCGTTGCGCGCCCTCGATCACGAAGTTGCAGTACTGCCGGCCTTGCTCGTCTAGCTTGTCCTGGTAGCGATCGCGAAGCAATCCAGTAAACGCGGCTGTCTGCCGCAGCGGTTCCTGGAGGTCATGGCTGGCGACATACGCAAACTGCTCCAGGTCGCGGTTGGATCGCCGCAGATCCTCAGCCATACGCCGAAGTTCTTCTTCGTTCTTCTTTATTGCATCGATGTTGGCGGCGACGCCGAACCAGCGAACGATATGACCTTCGGCGTCGCGAATGGGCTTGCCCAGCACCTTGAACCACGCGTAGTGTCCGTCGCGGCCGCGGACGCGGTATTCCAGATCATAGGGCGCTCGGCCTTCCACGGCTGCCTGCCAGGCCGCCAGTGCTCTGGGCTGATCGTCGGGATGCAGGAGCCTGTTCCAGCCTTCGCCGACGTGCTGGCTCATGGGAACGCCGGTGAAGTCGACCCATTGCTGGCTTTGATAGTCGCAGTAGCCGTCGGGACGGGTTGTGAAGACCATGCCCGGAATAGACTCCAGCGTCTGGCGATAGAACAGCTCGCTTTGGCGCAAGGAGTCAGTGAGGCGCTGACCTTCCACCAAAGACCTGGCCAGCTTGATGTTGCTGTAGCTCAGGTGCGAGACCGTCTGAGAGAGCCTGCTTAGGAAGGCCATGCAGATGTTGACCATCTGGCGGTTCATGTGCGGCACGGCATCAATCGCCGCGAGGTAGGCTTCTTCGTCCAGGCCATACCTGCGAGCCTGTGACCTGAAGAAGTCGAGGTTGACCGGGTCGTCGTCCAGGAAGAACTGGCCGGTGAATATGTTGCCGACATGTCGTCCGCCCACCATGACTGGAGTGGCGACATCCCACAGCCCGTTCTTGCACTTATAGAGGCGGAATTCGCCAGGCGGAACATTTGTCGTCAGCTCCGTGTCGCTCTCGACGCAGTGCTTGCATATCTCCGGGTGAGTACGGTGGAACTGCGTGCAGATGCGCTGCCAACCCACCTTCACAAGCACCTTTCCTTTCACATCGATCAGCGCCATGGGGAAGCGAGTCAGGGTATAGAAATCCTCCATCAGTGCCTGGAGCGTCGGCACGTCCATGACATCAGCAAGGTCCAGATCGCCCAGTTCGCCTTCAGGAGACAGAACACTCTGGATCTTGCGGCGCACGCTCTGCTCGCTGGCGGCCAGCGCCTCAATCGTCTGCTTGTGGGCAGTGATGTCGCTGTTGATCTCCAGCACGGCGTCGACGCTGCCTTGCGCGTCGCGGTCCAGCGCCCATCGCGTGGCGACTGTGATCTTCTGCCCGTCCTTCCGCGTGTGGACGATCTCGCCGCTCCAGCGGCCGTCGCGCTTAAGCGATTCAAAAACGGTTTCAACTGGCAGGGGGAATTCCGTCCTCAGAAGTTCACGCGGCTTTTGGCCCAGTGCCTCCTCCGCCGTATAGCCATACATTTCCTCGGCGCCTTTGTTCCAGTATGTAATGCGGTCATGCGCATCTCGCACAAAGATCGCTTCATGACTTAGATCAAGCAGACGGGCGCGCTCGGACATATCGTTCTGGAGGCGCGTCAGCACTTCGTTCGCCTTAGACAGGCTGGCCGCCTCCTGCTCTTTGGCGATAGCGAAGGCTTCGACCCAACGCTTCCTTCGAAGCATCTCCGCGATAAAGCACATGGCTGAGCAAGTAGCCACGAACACTGTTGTTGAGACGATATGACCAGGGCTGGCGATGCCGATTCCCGGCGGCGGCATGAACAGCGATGCGACGGCCAGCGCTGACAACGCGGTGGCAAGAATGCCAGGTCCGCCGCCGGTAATTACGGCGATCAGCAGGACGGCGGGATAGTAGGTGATGAATGCCGCCCCGAGGTCGCCGGCAACTGCCTCCAAGCCGTAACGCACCAAGGTCGCCGCGGCGACGGCCACGACGGCCATGCCATACCGTAAGGGCACACCATGCCAAAATCCTTTGACAGCGGAACGGGTAAATCTTGATCTTGCCATGGCCTTTATGGCGCCTCCACGACGAAGAGACAAACCACGTACTACTCATCTATTACGAATCGAACGAACTGATTGCCGAATCCTTCAGCCATTAGGATATGCTCTTGAGCTTATCACGCCTGCAACATCTTACAACCGGGGAAATTACTATATCGCCCGGCGGGGATTCACCCAAGCCGGCCATTCCGCGGAAATGACGATGATCGATCCTATAATGCCTTCGATAACCATAATGCCATTCTTGTGTTCACAGGGGAAATCTATCGGCCCTGTTGGAATTAGCGTTTAGCAGGCCAATCAGGCGGCGGATGCAAGTGCCCCGCGCCGGCTCCTCTTTTGCGGTGTGTGATGGCTGGTAGCAAAAGGAACAACCTATGTCCGCTCGGGACGTCATGACAAACTATCGGTCTTTGGTGCAGCACGCCCAGGAAACTCTGCAAGCGCAGCAAAAAGGAATGAACATCCGCATCCAGGTCGGCTCGGCGACCTGCGAAGATGCAGCCGGCTCGCTCGCTGTGGCCAAGGCATTTCGCAAGCTCATCGATGCAAGCAAGAGAACGGACATTGCCCTGGTCAATACCGGCTGCACCGGCCGATGCAGCCGGGAGCCAATCGTAACGGTCATCCTGCCGGGTGAGCTTCCGGTCAAGTACCAGCACGTAAATGAAGAAGTCGCGGAGGAAATCTTCCGGTCTCATGTCTTGAAAGGCAGGCAGGTAAAGGGGGCGATCCTGAATTACGAAGAGGCTGGCGCGAAATACCAGTTGCTCTTCTGCGGCGGCGAGCAGTGCGGGCTGAATGTGGCGGGTGAATTTCGCCAGATGTTCGAACAGGCCCTTTGCCGCGAAGGCATCGGCCCGGAGCAGGCGAAGGTGATAAGAGCGAACTGTTTTGGCCTGTGCGTGCCTGCGGATGTGGGAAAGGTCACGCATGTGCTGGTCAGGCCCAGCAACGTGGTCTATCGAATCGAAAGCCAGGCAGACATCGACGAGATCATCGCCCGGCACATCCGCTTGGGCCAGGTTGTCGAGCGTCTGCTTGCCAGGCGGCAGCCCATCGACCAGGGATTCTTCGAACTTTATGGCGATGTGGGCTATTTTCACCGCCAAAGCCGTGTTGCGCTGCGGAACTGCGGGGTTATCGATCCGGAAAGTCTCGATGATTATCTCGTCCACAATGGGTTTCGAGCGCTGGCCATGGTGCTGGAGAGGAACGATCCAGGCTGGGTCATCCAGGAAATAACCGCATCCAGGCTGCGGGGGCGCGGCGGAGCCGGCTACTCCACCGGGCGAAAATGGTCGGACGCCATCGCCAGCCCCAGCGACGGCAGATACATCATCTGCAATGCCGACGAGGGCGATCCTGGGGCCTTCATGGATCGCGATACTCTCGAGAGCGATCCTTGTTCGGTGATTGAAGGAATGCTGATAGGGGCGTTCGCAATCGGAGCAGATCAGGGCCTCTTCTACGTTCGCTCTGAATACCCGATGGCCGTCAGGAGGATTGAACGTGCCCTGGCGGCCTGCCGGAAGAGGGGGCTGCTGGGCAAGAATATTCTGGGCTCGGACTTTAGCTGCGACCTGGAGGTGCGCCTCGGCGCCGGCGCATTCGTCTGCGGCGAAGAGACGGCAATGATCGCCTCCATCGAAGGTCGGCGCGGCTGGCCAAGGGTTCGCCCGCCGTACCCGACAACCAGCGGACTGTGGGGCAAGAGCACCGTCATCAACAACGTAGAAACCTTCGCCAATGTGCCGGCTGTGATCAACTATGGCGCGGATTGGTTCGCCCAGATTGGCACAGCCAGGAGCGGCGGCACGAAGGTATTCGCGCTTTCGGGCAAGATACAGCACACCGGCCTGGTTGAAGTGCCCATGGGCACCACGCTGCGCGAGATCGTCTTCGACATCGGCGGCGGGGTGCCGGATGGAAAGGCCCTAAAGGCCGTCCAGACCGGCGGCCCGGCCGGCGGATGCATTCCCGCTTCGTGGATCGACACGGTCGTGGACTTCGACACCTTGACGGCGGCTGGCTCGATCATGGGTTCGGGCGGCATGATCGTGATGGACGAAAGCGAGTGCATGGTGGACATCGCCAAGTTCTTCATGACCTTCAGCCAGGACGAATCCTGCGGCGAGTGCACGCCCTGCCGCGAGGGCACCAAGCGGATGCTGGAGATTCTCGACCGCATCACGGCCGGCCAGGGCGTCGAGGACGACCTGGTCAACCTGGAGCGCCTGGGCAAGCTGTTGCGCAAGGCCTCCCTGTGCGGGCTGGGGCGGGCGGCGCCAAATCCGGTGCTCAGCACGCTGAGGCACTTCCGCGATGAATACGAAGCCCACGTCCGAGAGAAGCGATGCCCAGCCGGCAAGTGCAAGTTCGAAAAGAAAGACCAACCCGTCATGCCGTATCGGCCAGGCATGCAGGAGCCGCTGACGCAGCGGATCGTGGAGGTCATGCGATGACCAGGCAGGTGAACCTTACAATGGACGGCCGTCCGCTGACGGTGGATGAAGGCACGACCATCATGGCGGCCGCTGCCAAGATCGGCATTCATATTCCGCACCTGTGTTATCACCCCTGGCTGAGCACGCCGGGCTCCTGCCGCGTGTGCGTGGTCGACGTTAAGGAGATGGGCTACTACATGCCCTCTTGCACTGTGCAGGTGTGGGAAGGCATGGAAGTGCAGACCAACTCGCCGGAGATTCGCCAGGCCCGCCGGGACATTGTCGAATTGCTGATCGACAACCACCCGATGGACTGCCAAACCTGCGAGCGAGATGGCCATTGCGAACTGCAGAACCTTGCATATTCGATGGGCGTGCGGCGGCGGCGGTTCGCCGGCTCTCGCAAACGCCGGGCGATGGACTTTCGAAGCGTTTCGGTCGTGCGCGATCCGGAGAAATGCGTGCTTTGCGGCCGGTGCGTGCGGGTCTGCGCAGAAGTGCAGGGAGTATACAACCTCGGCCAGCAGTATCGCGGCTTCGGCACGGTGGTAACGCCCGCGCACGAACGCGGCATGGACGAGTCGGTGTGCATCCAGTGCGGCCAGTGCGTCAACGTCTGCCCGACGGCGGCGTTCCTGGAAAAGAGCCACATCAATAAGGTCTTCGATGCGCTGGCTGATCCGACCAAGTACGTGATCTGCCAGACGGCCCCTTCGATACGGTCCGCGATAGGCGAGGGCTTTGGCCTGCCTGCCGGCACGGCGGCAACCGGCAAGATGATCTCGGCGATGCGGCTGCTAGGGTTTCAGAAGGTGTTCGACACGGACCTGGGCGCCGACATGACCATCGTTGAGGAGTCCAACGAGTTCATAGCTCGCCTGAACGGGCAGGGGCCTTTGCCAATGTTCACCTCGTGCTCACCGGGTTGGGTCAATTACCTGGAGAAGTTCTACCCAGCCTTGATTCCCAACATGTCAACCTGCCGCAGCCCGATGACGATGATCTCTGTCTTGAGCAAGACCTACTTCGCCAGGCTTGCTGGCATCGACCCGAAGAATATCTTCATGGTCGCCATCATGCCCTGCACGGCCAAGAAGTTCGAGGTAGCCCGGCCTGAGCATGTCAGCCCGGAGGGCTTGCCCTGGACGGACATCTCGCTGACGACGCGCGAGGCGATATGGATGATAAAGTCGTATGGCATCGACTTCACAGCCCTGGCTGAAGGCAACTTCGATGAGCCGCTAGGCACAGCTACCGGTGCGGGCGATATCTTTGGCATTACCGGCGGCGTGATGGAGGCGACGCTTCGCACAGCCAGCCAGACGCTGACGGGCAAGGCTGAGCGCCTGGACTTCAGGGAAGTCCGCGCGGTGACAGGGTTGTTGGAAGCAAGTGTGACCGTAGATGGCCGGGCTTTGAATATCGGAGTGGCCAACGGCCTGGCCAACGCCCGCAAGATCCTTGACGAGGTTCAGGCGGGCGGCAGGCAGTTCCACATCATCGAGGTAATGGCCTGTCCGGGCGGATGCAGCGGCGGCGGCGGACAGCCGTATCCTTATACCGCGGCCGGCACGACGGTGCTCGACCCCGATCTGCTTTGGTCGCGGGGCAGGGCGCTGCACCAGATAGATGAGTCCAAGCCCTATCGCCGCTCGCACGAGAACCCGGCCATCCTGCGGATTTACCAGGAGTTTCTCGGCCAGGTCGGCAGCCAGAAGGCCCAGGAATTGCTCCACACTCACTACCACGCGCGAGAGCCAAGGGGAATCTGATGGACACTACTGTCGAAACGCTCCCGACTACGGACAACTGGCCGGACGTGGAGGCCCGCAGCAGGGCAGCTTTGCCAAAGGCTGTGCTAGCGCGCATCGAGAAGACCAGGAAGCTGCCGCACTCCGAGAGCCACCTGATTGCCGTGCTCCACACGCTCCAAAACGCGGTCGGATATCTTGGCCCGGAGCAACTGGAGGCTGTCAGCCAGCTCATGCGGATTCCTTCGGCAAAGGTCAGCGGCGTGGCGACCTTCTATCATGCGTTCCGCCTGCGCCCCAAAGGGCAATTCGTGATAAGCATTTGCATGGGGACGGCGTGTTATGTCAAAGGAGCGCCAGCCATCGCGGATGCCATCACAAAGGAACTTGGCATAGTGGTCGGCCAGACGACCACTGACGGCATGTTCTCGCTGGAGCGAGCGCGCTGCGTCGGGACGTGCGGCCTGGCGCCCGTGATCGTGATCGACGGTGAAATCCTTGGCCCGCTCAAGCCGGAGGACGTTCCCCCTCTGCTGGACAAATACCGCCAGAAGGTGACATCGCAGAAACCTGCCACTTGATAAGCCGCCCATATTGCCTCTGTTTACGTAACAAAGCGAAGTAACCCGCGTTTAGCTGCATCGTGCGGCTGCTTCGTCCCCTCGGGCTTTCGCAAACCATGGCACCCATCGGTTGACTTGTCATAGAGCATATCGGCATCCATCCATAGGTCAGCCGCTGTGTTGAACTAGGCTGTTGCCTATAATAAGCTAAGATTTAGGCTGATCCTTTTCCCGTTCAAACATTACTGAAAGCCATCAGTGTGACTTTGCTGGCACTTATTCGATCCATATTGTTCTGGGGGGCGATGGCGTTTGTCGCCGTGCTGGCGGCTGTGTCGATCGTCTGCGCTTTTCTGGGCGCCGAAGAGGCCCGCCGTATCTTCAATTCGGTCCCGCTGACGGCGTTCTGGATCATCGGCGCCGTGCTACTGCTGGGCAGTGCCGTGCTTTCCCGGAAGATTCTATCCCGGCCGGCCTCGCTGGCGATGCACCTCGGCAGCGGCGTGATTATCATCGGCGCGATGCTTGGCAGCGATCTTGGTCACGAACTGGCGGCAAAGTACCTTGGGATTGATCGCATTCCCCACGGCTATGTGCGGATATTCGAGGGCGAGCGCAGCGACCAGGTCATAGACGGGCAGAACAATGTCATTGGGCAATTGCCATTCAGCATTGCCCTGGATCGGTTCGAGATCGACTATTACCCGCTGAAAGAGGACGGCTGGCAACTCATCGTCCATCGCCGCAATGCCGCCGGGGATGCGGAAAATGGTGTGATTGCCTGGCGACTTAATCAGCCTGCTAGCTTGCCTGGCACGTCCAACAAGATGACGGTGCTGCAATACCTGCCGCACGCGCGGGCGGTCCTGCCGGAGATTCCCGCCAAACTCATCGTGCAGGACAAGGCTGGAGAGATACACGAATTGCCGGCTGTGGCGGGGCGGGAGCTCGAGCTTAAGGATCCGCCAGCCAAGATCAAGGTGATGCGGTTCCTCACGCACATGGCAGTCAGCGAGCAAGGGGAGGTCGTCGATGTTCCGGCTGCGCCTGATAACGCCGCTATCGAATTCGAGATTGCGTACAAGGACGGCAAGAACGTCAAACATGTAGTGACGCAAAGGCCGCCCTTGCAGAGCATCGAGGAGGCCGGCGCGACCTACGCTTATGAGAGCATTCATCCCACCGCGGAGGCTGACCCGCGGAGCGATCGCCCGGCCATGCAATTGGAGTTTGCCGATCCAATGGGCAACAGGTCGCGATACTGGCTAATCGTTCCGCGGGATTCCAACTTCGGCATGATCGGCTCGGAGCAATTCAGCATCTTCCTGGGTCAGCATCAGGACGTGCGACAGTATCGCAGCAAGGTCACGCTGTATCGCGGTCAGCAGGCTATAGGCTCAGCCGATATCGAGGTCAACAGGCCTCTTAACATGGATGGCTATGGGCTGTTTCAGACTTCTTACGGGTCGCTGTCGCAGGGCGTGTACACGGTTCTGACCCTTCGCAGCCGGCTCGGGCTTGCAGTGGTTTACGTGGGTTTTGCGATGGTGACGACGGGCAGCTTCGTGTTCTTCTGGGGAAGAGGCGTATCGGCATACTTGCGGAGGCGGCGCGGCGATGGAGATTAAATACACGCTCCTGGGCCTGCTGGTTTACGCTGCGATGCTGCTGTGGCTGCTTGCCTTGGGGCTGTACTTCCGCACGCGCAAGGGCGGCTCGATGCTCTTTGCCGGCGGCTTCCTGGTTCTGGCGGCGGCATTTATCCTGCGATGGATCCAGGTTAGGCACGCGCCGCTTCAGAATATGTTCGAAGTCATGCTCACCATCGCCATGCTGATGTACCCGCTATGGCTATTCAGCCGGAAGTTCCTGCTGGCACAGTTCGAGCAGGCCGCCGTCATCCTCGGACTGATCATTCTTGTTCCGGTAGGTTTCAGATTCTCAGCCGACCCGCAGCACCTGCCGCCGGCGCTGAACAGCTGGCTATTTATTCCGCATGTTGCGTCCTACATGCTTGCGTATGCGATATTGGGCCTGGCGATGGCTCAGGCGATTCTGCAGTTGATCACCGCGTTATGGCCTATCGGTCTGGATGGCCACAGGTGCGAGGAGGCAACGTACAGATTGATCGGTTTTGGCTTTCCGCTTCTGACGCTGGGCCTGGTGCTGGGGGCCGTCTGGGGGCAGTTGGCCTGGTCGGATTACTGGCAGTGGGATCCGAAGGAACTCTGGTCACTGACGACGTTGCTGGCCTATCTGGCCTATTTCCACTTCCGCAATCACTTCGGCAAAAAGTACATGCGGGCCAATGCTGTCCTTGCTATCGTGGGCGGCGCCTGCGTGATTATCACGCTGCTCTGGGTGAATCTCAGCCGCCTCTTCCAGGGCATGCACAACTATGCGTCCTGATGTCATTAGAACTCGGAGACGAGCATGACCGTATTGCTGATGACGGCCAACTACCTGCTGCCGCTGCTGTACCTGGCCCTGCTGATCGATTATGGGGCTGCGTTCTTCCTGCGGACAAGGAGCCACGGGCGGAACTTCGCCCTGGCGGCTGTGATCGCGCTGCATATTGCGTACCTGCATTTGCTGGGCTACCAGGCCGGCCGGCTGCCTCTGAGCAGCTATGAAATTCTTTCGGTGCTTGCCGCCGCCAATGCGGCGGTCTACTGCGTGGTTGAATACATCGTGAAGGATCGCCGCACGGGCTGCTTTGTGCTGCTGGCGGTATTCCTGCTGCAATACAGCGCAAGCGTGCTGATGCCCTCAGGCCTGTTTCTCCCCGGCCAGGCCCTCATGCAAAGCCCTTGGCAGAAGGTGCACCTGTTGCCGGCGATCCTGGCATACACAGCCTTTACGATTTCGGCAATCTACGGCCTGCTGCACCTGCTGGCCATCCGCGACCTCAAGCGGCGGCGATTCGGCGTGCTGTTCGACCGCCTGCCGCCGCTGGAATTGCTGGGCACGATGAACTGGCACGCAATGCTGGGCGGCTTTGTATTCGTCAGCCTGGCGATAGCCACCGGAGCGATAATGTACCTGCACAGCCGGAGCATCGGCGACATGGATGCAAAAACATTCATCCGGATTCTTGCCGGCGCGGCGGCCTGGCTGATCTATGCCGGCGCAGTTGGCGGCAAGCTGCTGGGCCGCTGGCCGGCAGTCCGCGTGGCGAAGGTCTCGGTAGCGGGCTTCGTGGTTGTTATGATCATGTTGATCGCTGGAATGTTTCTGTCGCAGTGGTAGGTAAGAGTGACTTGCGAATCATGTGGCCGTAGGCGGTCCGCGGAGAACCGCAGAATATCCAAAAAGGAAACACCGAATATCGAAGGAAGAAGCGTTCGTGCCGTTCGTTGGAAATCCTGCTGTTCTATTGATCGATATTCTGCGGTTGAGATGTAGCACTGCAACCGCCATACCGAACTTCGCTGCACGCATTGAAATCGGATTTGCTTGATGGCTCTATCCGTCATAGGTGTGGACTTCAAGACAGCCAAGGTGGAGGCGAGGGAGCAACTTGCCCTTTCTCCTGAACAGACCTTGTCGCTGCTGCACATCATTTCGGCTGAGCGGATGTTCGACGAGGCGATGATCCTCAGCACGTGCAACCGTACGGAATTCTACTTCGATCATCGCGATGCCAATGCCCGCCCGCTGGAGCACCTGCTGGCGCACCTGGCGCAGGTCAAGAACGCCCAGGTGATAGCGGACATGTCGATCTTCTATGAATATCGCGGCATCGAGGCGGTGCGGCATCTGTTCCGCGTGGCAGCTTCGCTGGAGTCGCAGATCATCGGCGAGCACGAGATCGTCGGGCAGGTCAAGGAAGCATATCGCCTCTCGTGTGAGGCCCGGATGTCCAGGTTCCTCTTCCATAAGCTGCTGCACTGGACGCTGCGGGCATCAAAGCGGGTTCACAGCCAGACGTTGCTTGGCCAGGGTTCGGTCAGCATCTCCAGGACGGCAGTGGACCTTGCGAACCAGGTCTTCACTCGCCTTTCAGGAAAGACAGTGATGCTTGTCGGGGCCGGGCAGACGGCCGAGCTGGCCGCCCAGGCGCTCGTGCGGGAGGGCGTGACCCGGCTGATTGTCGCGAACCGCACCGTGCAGCGGGCTGAGCAACTGGCAGAGAGCTTTCGCCAATGGCACGATGAAGAAGCCTGGCGGAAGGAAACAGACCTCGACCGCGTCACATGCCCGGCCTTGAAGAAGATGCTGGCGGATTGTCCGCTGGTTCGCCCAGCCGCCAGGCCAAGTCCGCCGCCTCTGGAGGTGCGGGCTATTGCGTTGGAAGACCTTCCCGCCAACATTGCCGCGGTGGATTTGCTGATCTCCTCCACCGGCGCAGGTGAGGCAATCCTGCGGCGAAGTGAGCTCTCCGGCCCGCTGCATGGCCTGAACCATTCACTGCTGATGATCGACATTGCCGTGCCGAGGGACATCGAGCCTTCGCTGGCTGAGCTGCCCAATGTTTATCTCTATAACATCGATGACCTGGAAACTCTCGTCGCCCAGAACATCCAGCGCCGCCAGCAGGAGATCCCAAAGGCCCAGGCCATCATTGATTCCGAGGTTGAACAGTTCGCCAACTGGCTTTCGTCGCTGGGCGTCTTGCCGACGATCAAGCTGTTGGAGGAGCGGATGGCCAGGTTGCAGCAAGCGGAGATAGCCAGGCATCATCGGAGGTTTGCCGCCGGCGAGGAATCCAAGTTGCGGGAATTCGCGCGAACTCTTTGCAACAAGATACTGCACGACCCGCTGGTCTTCCTGCGGCAGTGCGGCAACGACAAGTCAGGGGCGGACCTTGCCAGCGTGAACATCCTGCGACAGATATTCAACCTCGATTCGCCGGAGGACCCATCGTGAGGGTGATTCGAATCGGCACGCGCGGTTCGCAATTGGCCTTGTGGCAGGCCAATCACGTTCGACAAGCGCTGGTGGCAGCCCACCCGCAATTGCGGGTGGAGGTGGAGGTCATCACTACCCGCGGCGATGTGATTGTGGATGCTGCACTGTCGAAGATCGAGGGCAAAGGGCTGTTCACCAAGGAAATCGAGCAGGCCTTGCACCAGCGGCGGGTGGACCTGGCTGTGCACAGCCTGAAAGACCTGCCAACCCAGCTTCCCGAAGGCTTGTCGCTGGCTGCAATACTTCCGCGCGAAGACCCAGCCGAGGCATTCATTGGTCTGTCAGCCAGGAGCATCGATGCCCTGCCGTCGGGGGCGAGCGTGATGACCGGCTCGATCCGGCGCGGGGCGCAACTGCTGCATAGGCGAGCCGACCTGAAGGTGCTGCCGATTCGTGGCAATGTGCCGACGCGACTGCGAAAGTTCGACGAGTCCGGCGCGGATGGTCTGGTCCTGGCGATGGCCGGCCTGAAGCGACTTGGCCTGGCCGGGCGGGTGGCGCAGCGGCTTGAACCTTCAGAGTTCCTGCCGGCCTGCGGGCAAGGCGCGATGGCCGTCGAGACGCGAGACGATGATGCAGTTGCGCGGGATATCTGCTGCATTCTAGATGACGCATCGACGCGAATGTGCGTGACCGCGGAGCGGGCATACTTACAGGCCATGGGCGGCGGCTGCCAGGCGCCGGTGGGGGCCTGGGGGCGAATCGAGGCTGACGGCAAGCTGGTGCTGAGTGGCTTTGCCGCCAGCACGGATGGCCGGCACTATGTCCGCGACGAGGTGGCTGTGGTTGGGAATGATCTCCAATCAGCTACTCAACTCGGGCATGACCTTGCAGCCAGGATTCGCGCACAAGGCATAGACGATATTCTGCTGGAGCTGGCTGGCCAGCCAAAACTCAGCAGGGAGGACGCGTGATGGCCGGCAAGGTTTACCTGGTTGGGGCTGGGCCTGGCGATTCTGGGTTAATCACCGTGCGCGGCTTGCAGCTTTTGCGCCGCGCGGAGGTGGTGGTGTATGACTATCTCGCCTCGCCGCGATTGCTGAAAGAAGCACCCGCCAATGCGGAACTCATTTATGTGGGCAAGCAGGCCTCGCGACACACGATGAGCCAGGAGGAAATCAACCAACTGCTTGTCGCTCGCGGCCGGGGGCAGTGCGTAGTGCGGCTCAAGGGCGGCGATCCCTTCGTGTTCGGGCGCGGCGGCGAGGAGGCCCTGGCGTTGGCTGAGGCGGGCATTGCGTTTGAAGTCGTGCCGGGCGTCACCGCAGGCGTTGCAGCGGCGGCCTGCGCGGGCATCCCGGTGACGCATCGTGAGTTGGCCAGTTGTCTGGGCCTGGTCACCGGCCACGAGACGCCGGACAAGGCTGAGCCGTCTCTGGATTTCGCAGCCTTGGCAGCTTGGGGCGGGACGCTGGCATTCTACATGGGCGTGGCGAACCTGGAGCATATCTGCCGCGAGCTTATTGCCAGCGGCAAGCCGCCGCAGACGCCGGCGGCTGTCATACGTTGGGGCGCCACGCCGCGCCAGCAGGTTCTTAGGGGCAGCCTGGCCGACCTGGGCGAGAAGGTCAAGGCTGCCGACTTCAAGCCGCCGGCGATAATCGTTGTCGGCAGCGTGGTGGCCCTGCGCGAGAAGCTCAATTGGTTTGAGAGCCGGCCATTGTTCGGCCGGCGAGTAGTGGTTACGCGATCGCGCCCGCAGGCGTCGCAACTGGTCGAGGCACTGGAGGAGTTGGGCGCCGAAGCCATCGAATTCCCTGTAATCAAGATCGAGCCGGTGGCAGACGATACGCCGCTACGGGAGGCGATTACCGCCATGGCGGCTGGGCAGTTCGACTGGACCGTCTTCACTAGCGCGAACGGCGTGGAGGCGGTCTTCGACGTTGCCGCCCGGATGCATCTGGACGCCCGGGTCTTTGCCGGCGTGAAGGTGGCAGCCATCGGCCCGGCGACGGCTGAGGCGCTTCAGCGGCACGGCATCGTTGCCGACCTTCAGCCGGATCGGTTCATCAGTTCCTGCGTGGTGGAGGCCCTGGCGAAGGCGGAGAGTCTCTCCGGCAAGAGGATTCTCTGCCCGCGAGCGGACATTGCGCCGAAGCAGCTTGTCGATGATCTACAGAAGCTTGGGGCCATCATCGCCGATGTCGCCGCGTATCGCACGGTGGCTGACGCCTCCAACGCAGAGGAGGTCGCGCAGCAGATTCGCCAAGGCGGGATCGACTGGATCACCTTCACCAGTTCTTCGACGGTAGAGAACTTCATCGCCGCGATTGGCAGCGTCGATGCTGCCCTTGTGCCAAGAGACTTCCTTGCCGGCATTCGTCTTGCCAGCATCGGCCCGTCGACCTCAGCAGCCTTGCGAAAGTTTTCCCTTGAGCCGACAGCGGAGGCTAGAAAGTTTTCAATTTCGGGGCTGCTGGACGTTATGATCGAGCAACAGGGGATGCACCTGAAGTAGCGAGAGCATCTCATGATTGGAATATCCAAACTCTATTGCGGCACAGTGGAACCCTCCGACGTTCTGCGCTACGGCGCACAGAGCAAAGGGCTCCCTAGCCACCTGCTGCAATTCTCCAAAGACAAG
>CAYQJH010000084.1:0-15079 GCA_964417755.1 uncultured Planctomycetaceae bacterium | reverse complement strand
GACCGGCTGGTGGGTCGTTTGCAGCCGGCCCAACGCACTTCCTGATTCGGTTCCACCTCAATCGCCGGCCTCTGCCGGGCGAGAGCCAGCGGCGCCTTGCGGAACCGCGTCCAGCATGGCGTGCCGCTCTGCACGCAATTGGTCGACCTCCTGGGATGCCTGATGAATCATGCCTTCCAGTCCCCAGAGCTTGATTTCATCCACAATGCCAGGAAGGCCGCTTCCGGCCATTCGGCTGTTGAGTCTGCCGGTTCGCACCGCGGCAAAGCCAAATGCGCCAGCCAAGACTATCGCGGCCACGAGGATGATCGGCGCCATGCTTCTAAACACGGTGCCGCGAAACTGCCGATGGCACTTGCGAAACAGGAAGACGCACTCACGGCATGCCCACAGCATAGCAAGGGCTGGAAGCGCGAACCACAGCATCGGCGGCGCCTGTGCCTGGCTCCAGGATTCCGGTAGTATCCCGACAACCACAAGATACCACCCGGCGATGTATGCCAGGCAAATCAGGACCACAAGGCCGGCCACCGACATCGACCGGCGACGATTTCTGAATCCTATCGGCGGCGGGGCCGCGACCCCCGCGCGCAGGGCAGCTTTGCGAATGGCGGAATACGCCAGGGCGAGCAGCAGGACAATCATGCCGCTGGCGGTCAGCAGTTGCTCCAGGAGAACGCGGTCCTCTGCCCACTGGTCGCTGATCCACCGGCTGCCCATCGGGCAGAGCCAGCTATAGGTCAGATAGATGGCAACCGGCAGAACCGCGGAGATAAGCAGAATGCGAGCGACCTGCCAAACAGACGGCAGCAATAGCAATGGGTACTCGCTCGTGCCGCGCAGACGGATCATGTAGACGATGCCGATTCCCGCCGAAACAACGCACATCAGTATCAGCAAGCCAACCAGCAAGAGCAGCGGCCCCTGGACATACTCATAATGCACAGCCAGTCTTTCGGCGATACAGTACTCCTGCTTGAGCTTGAAACCGGCCAGCGTCCCTCCTCCCTTGATCCAGGCCAAATCCCTCACGCGAGGCAGGAAACTGTTCTCGAAGAACTGCTTATCTTGCGAGATGCTCGCTCGTGCCGCCTGCGCCTGCTCATTCATGCCAAGCGACGTAAAGACGCGATCGGCGGCATGATGACCGGTCTGACGAATTGCCCAGGACATCAGCAAGTCGATCATGGATTCGGACGATTCAAGCAGTCTGGCCCCTAACATCCTCAATGTGAACAAGCAATCCAGCGCCTCATTCCGACGGCCTTGGCTGGCCGACTGGACCGCATAATCGGCGAGGCACCTGGCTGCGCTTCGCAGGCGGCCTCCAGGTATTTGGATGCCCACCGTAAGATTGGCCTGCTCGTTGATCTGGAAGAAACTGCTGGATGGCGGCAAAAGTCGCAGCCGCCGCAGAAGAAGTTCGTTGCGCCGAAATGTGCATCGGCCTTCGTCGAGGGCTCTTCGAAGCGTGTACAAACCTAGCTGGAATCGTTCCGGCTGGGTGACTTTCATGTCGCCTTGTCCCGTCTCGCCGGCAGAGGCGTCTAAGAGCAGGACCGATCCTAGCAGGATGTCATACATTGGATTGCCCGGATCGACTCGCTTGCCCTCGTTCAAGGCGGCAATTACGACCTTTGTCCGCTCTTCGTTCACTCGGCACAATTGTGCAGCGACGTCATCGGGCAGATTCGATTTCCCTGTGCATTGAGACCCATCCGACCATTCACCAGCCAGTGCTGCCGCGTAGTTGGCATAAAAGACGGGTTCAGGCCAGCGGTCATAGATGGCCTTGAAAGACAACGCCGGATTTGAGGCAGCCGGCTCTCCGGTGATAATCAGGCGTTGATCTTCCGGAACCTGGCTGAGCATGGCTGGGTCGGAGATTTTCCACTGCCCTGAAGCGTCGATGTTCCATTGCCCTGGAGCCTCATTGCGGAAGAGACGATCTTTCAAAGGTGAACTGAGAAATAAGGCTATCATCAGGATGGCGGCTGACGGGAAAAGCGTTGCCCGCAGGCCCCACTTGACCATCTGACGAATGCGAATTCGTCCGCGGTTGGCCTGCCAGAGCTGCTCGGCCAACTCATCCGGGCTGCCCAGGGTCCCAGCGGCCTGCGAGTTCGATTCTGTCTCGTCGCAGCCGGCATTGCGGAATTCAGCTGTGGCATCTTCAATGTGCGCCCGCAGTTCATTCGCTACGTCCAGTTGCACCTCCGGGTCGACCTTGAGACGCTGCGTCAACCGACGAATCAGTTCCTCATTGTCAGCCATGGCCTATGCCCCCATCATGATCGCGTTGACGGCGGAAGTAAGCTGCCGCCATTCTGCGCTCCGGCGGGCCAGCTCTGCCAGCCCCCTGGAGGTGATGCGGTAGTATTTCCGCATTCGACTTGCCTGCTCAGTCGAACCCGGAGTCTCTTGCCATTGAGCGGTTATCAGTCGCTGGGCTTGCAGCCGGTGAAGAATCGGGTACAACGTGCCTTCCTTCCACTCCAGAATGCCGTTGGTGCGGGCATTCACCAGCTTGACCATCTCATAGCCGTACATCTGTCGCTCCTTCAGAAGGCTAAGGATGACAGGTACGAACGTGCCCTTGATCAGGTCCTGAGAGAATTCCATGACAAGCTCCTTAAAACCGCCTAATACCTAGACTGTATATATATCATGGCTCAACATGCCTGTCAAGAACTGTTCTATATGATCCGTCGCAGTGTTCTCGCGAATCCAGCCGTGCAAGCGCTCGAAGATCAACGGGGCCGGGGCGCCGTGGTTTGCGGAGCGCAGCGGAGCAACCACGCCTATGCTCAAACAGAAACGACGGATTACTTGCCTTCCTCAATTATGTCGGCCAGGATCGTGTCGGCTACGAAGAGATATTCTTTGGGAATCCTCAGGCTCCGCGGAGTCAGTTCGAGGGCCCCGGCCTGCTGGTAGCGTTTGATGCTCTGCGGAAATGCGTCCGTCACGTCCTGGCTGAATCTGGCTGCGAATTCCTCGCGGTCAAGGCCGGCCGTCAGGCGAAGACCAAGCATGGCCGTCTCGGCCATCAGCCTGCGACCCTCCAGATGCTCCTGCTCGCATGGCGGAATCTCGTTGCGTTCCAGCGAGGAAAGATAGGCGGCAATGCTCGGCTGATTCACTCGCCGCATTCCACCGACGTAGCTGGCGGCCGCCGGACCAAGGCCAAGATAACTCTCGTTGTGCCAGTACGTGAGATTATGGCGGCAGTGATGGCCTTCAGCAGCGAAGTTAGAAATCTCATAGTGCCTCAGCCCCGCCGCCTCGGCTGCGGCTATGGCGGCGTAGTAACACTCCTTCTGGAGCGATTCGTCCATCTCGCGGATCGCCCCGGCCTGAAGATCCTGCCATAGCGGCGTGCCCGGCTCGAAGCTCAGCGCATAGCAACTGAGGTGGTCGATGCCCAGGTCAATCGCCGTCCTCAGCGACATCTGCCACGACTTCATGTCTTGTCCCGGCAGGCCATAGATGAGGTCCAGCCCCACGTTCCGCAGCCCGGCCTGCTGCACAGCCAGCACCGCCCGCACAGCCGTCGCGGAATCGTGAATGCGCCCCAGCACAGCCAGCTCGTCGTCCTGAAAAGACTGAACCCCCAGGTTCACGCGGTTGACGCCGTGGCGGACAGCGGTCTCCAGGATGCGATCATCCAGCGTGCCGGGGTTTGCCTCGACGGAGAACTCCGCGTCCGCCCCAGCCAGCGGAGCGACCACTGACAGCAGTTCTCTCAGCAGCTTCGGCCCAAGGACGGTCGGCGTGCCGCCCCCGATGAATATCGTGTCCAACTCGCCGGCCAGCACGCGGCGGTGCATCGCCATTTCCTTCGCAACCGCCTGCACGTATCGGGCAGCCAAGGCTGGGTCGAGGCACTGCGAGTAGAAATCGCAGTAGCGGCACTTGGCCTGACAGAAAGGCACGTGGACGTAGAGAGCCCGGGTTGGAGCCGCCCCGATCAATTCGGACGTCCTTGTTCGGCGTTCGACCGTTCACGGCCGACGGCGAATAACGAATATCCAACAAGGAACCGCAGAATATCCAAGAAAACGGCACCACAGCGCTTTTGCCGATAGCCGCGCCAGATTCCCGGCGCCTGCGCGGTTGATGTTCTTGTTTCTGCTTCTTTTTCCCTTCGAGATTTTGCCCCTCGGCCTTGCTCGGGGCCCTGAGCCTGTCGAAGGGCGGTACTATTGTTGGATATTCCGCGGTTTGCCGTTAGCCTCTGCTGCGCGGGATTGTCGTCGCTAGGTTCGCGGCGGGCGGCTGGTTGTGGGATATTCGACATTGGTTGCTGTCGTTTTCGCTTGCAGCTTTTGGTGGACATTCTAAAATGATACTGTATCAGGTACGCGGGCACGGCGCAAGTGCATTCATTGTATTACTCCTGAGGCAGGACCAACTCCATGGACGCTAAACTCGTCATGTTCAAGAGCAACGGGCAGCGAAGGGATTTTCCGGTCAGCGGGCCGGTTACCGTCATTGGGCGGGCTGAGGATTGCGACCTTCGCGTGCCGCTGCTGAGCGTCTCGCGCCGGCAGTGCGAGTTGCGGGTGGCCGGCTCGGTTCTCAAGGCCAAGGATCTTGCATCTTCCAACGGAACATACGTCAACAACAAGCGCATCAATGAGGTAGTCCTCAAGGCCGGCGACCGCCTGGTCATCGGCCCGATTGTCTTTACGGTCCAGATCGACGGCGAGCCGGAAGAAATCCTGCCGGTCAAGACGCGTGGCCAGATGCTGGCAGAGAGCAGCCACGGCGAGGAAGAAGTCGTCAACCTCGAGGCCGACGTGCTTGCCCAGCCAGGCGCATCGTCCTCCTCGGGCTCAAACGAAGCCATCGCCATCGAAGAACCCACCATCGACTACGACCCCATCGCCGCCCTGGAAGCACTGGCTGGGGAATCCGAAGTAGAGAAGAAAAAGAACAAGTAACAGCATTGCGAATTGGGAGTTGCGAATTGCGAATTTTCTTCGCGCGTACACAGGGTATCACGCCAGATGCATGTGCCGCTGAGCTTCATGCGGCGTAGCAACGACGAATCGCTGAATTCGCAACAGTGATTTCCGAATATCGAAGTGAACGATCGCTTGCAGTTCGCTGCGACCATTTCTTGTTGTGCCGTTGCCTTTGTAATTCTGCGGTTCTATTGTTCGATATTCGATATTCGCTGTCGGTCGCGGCTATCGTGCAGCCGGATGGGATCGCGCCGACATTTCTTGACTTTGCCCTCTCTGAATCCAGATAATTAGTTGAATTGAATGGCACGCGAGTCATCAAGGTGCGGCGTCCTTCTGAGGTTGCCTCGGCAGCGCGAGAGGCTGCGCGCCTGGTAAGCGGCGGCAAGCTTGTGGGCTTTGCCACGGAGACGGTTTACGGCATTGCCGCGCTGGCCTCCAACGCCGAGACGATGGAACGCCTGCGCGATCTGAAGGCCAGGCCCGCCCGGCCGTTCAGCGTGCATGTCGGCCGGCCGGCCGACGTCGCGCGATACGTCAAGGACGTTCCGCCGCACGCGCGGGAGATTATCGCCAAGGCCTGGCCGGGGCCGATTACGCTGCTGCTGGGCGTTGGCGGCAGGCTGGCTGATCCCGCCCTGCAAAGGGCGGGGTTATATGGCGTTCTGTGCAGTGATGACGCAATTGGCCTGCGGTGCCCCGACGAGCCGGTGGCCATCGCAATGTTGTCAGCCGTCGATGGCCCGGTGGTGGCGCCGTCGGCGAACCTGGCTGGGCAGCCCTCGCCTCGCAGTGCCGAGGATGTGCTGAATGCCCTGGACGGCAAGATCGACCTGCTGATCGACAGCGGGCCAACGCGATACGGCAAGGACAGCACGATAGTGTCGTTTGTTATTGCCTCCGCGCAGCATGGACAGACACAGCCTGGAAAGACACAGCCTGCAAAGGCTGTGCTACCAACTGTGCTACCTGAGGACGACTGGGCAATCGTCCGCAAGGGCGTCATGGATGAGCGGACCATCCGCCGTCTGCTTAAGCATAGGATTTTGTTCGTCTGTGCGGGCAATACGTGTCGCAGTCCGATGGCTGTCGGCCTGGCCAGGAAGTTCCTGGCTGAGAAGCTTGATTGCGGCCAGGCGGACCTGAAGAAGCACGGGTATGAGGTATCCTCAGCCGGGCTTTGGGCCCGCTCGGGCGGGCGGGCGACGCCCGAGGCCATCATGGCTGCGCGCCGCCACGGCGCGGACATCTCCCGTCATCGCAGCCGCGAACTGACATCAGAGTTGATTGCGGACGCCGATGTGATATTCTGCATGACATCCAGCCAGGTCGAGCAGGCACGGGCGCTGAATCCGGGCCAGGCTCACAAGATTCGCCGGCTGGACAACCACGGCGATATCAGCGATCCCGTTGGCGGCGGTGTGGGTGTGTATAACCACACGGCTGAACGCATCATGCGGGTACTCAAGAGCCTGTGGGACGAAGGAATTCTATGATGATTATTGCCGTTGCTGCCGACCATCGCGGCCATGCCGCTAAAGAAAAGATCGCCGTCCTCGTCAGCGAGCAGGGCCACCAGGTGCTGGACATGGGCACCAACAGCGGCCGCAGTTGCGACTATCCGGACGTGGCCTACCCCGCCGCCCGCGCGGTGGCCGACGCACGCGCTGACCGCGCGATCCTGATCTGCGGCAGCGGCATCGGCATGACGATTTGCGCCAACAAGGTGCCCGGTGTTCGGGCGGCCTTGTGCCACGACGAACTTACCGCCCAGATGTCCCGCCGCCACAATGACGCCAACATCCTCTGTCTGGCCAGCGACGTGCTGGGCGAGGAACTCATGCGCCGCATCGTCTCGTCCTGGTTGAACACCGACTTCGAGCCGGCCGGCCGGCACCATCGCCGCGTCCGCAAGATCACCTGGATCGAGCAGGGCAAAGACCCCAACGCATATGATGAGACACCTGGGCAGTAATGGCGCAGCCAGTCAAATCTCGTCGCGAGTATCTCTCCCTGAATGCGGTTGATCCGGCAACTAGTGCTCTATGACAAGTCAACCGATGGGTGCCGTGGTTTGCGAAGTCCCGAAGGGACGCAGCAACCACGCTTGTTTGCAAGGGGCGTGGTTGCTCCGCTTCGCTCCGCAAACCACGGCACCCTTATCCATCGTTTCCGAGTCGCGGAGCACTAGTCTTCGTGAATGACAATAGAATCGCGTATAGTTGGCGTTGGGAAAGAACGGACAAAAACGATCCTGATTTGCCAATGCAGCACAGCAGTCGATTTAAGAAGAGGTTGATATGAAAGCCATCTCCAATGAGGAATTCGCCCGAAAAATGATGGATTTGGCGTCCTCCTCTGGACCGTTTGCTCCTACGGCCACGTATGATCCAGATGGCGACTGCATCGAATTTCTCGCCAAGCCTGATAGCTTTTATGCCGAACGAATAGACGATCTTGTGACCGTCTACTACAGCCATGAGAATAATGAGATCATGGGATCACTCATCAAAGGCATTTCCAAGTTCTGCGAAGAACTTCTCGAACGCTCAGCGGGGGTCAAGATCAAAATTCTTGATGGTCGCGTAAGCCTTGAGCATCTATTCATGGCGCATCTGCACTCGTATGGCAAAAGCCCGAGCAAAATGGTCGAAGTAACTTACCAGAAGCTAATCCAGGTGGCACGGGAGACTCATGTCGAGGCCGAAGTCTCTCTGTCGGTTGCCTAGCAACTTGTTGCTGCAAAGATCTTCCCGACAAGGCCGCCTGGCGTTGGACTATAGCGGGCTAGAATTGCGCCGGGAGGTAAGACTATGCGCAAGCGAGCCATCCTGAACCGGGACGATATTCAGAATCAGCCTGCCGATACGAGCGACCTGCCCTCTAGCATGGATGACATGCAGGATAAACAGGACCAGTTGGACGAAGCAGCCACCAAGGGCAGGCCCAGAGGACCAAAACCGAAGGCCGACGACCCCTGCCCATGCGGATCGGGAAAGAAATACGGCCGGTGCTGCGGCCAGTCGGCCGAGACGGGTAATCCGTCCAGACAGCCATAGCAGCCAGGGTCGATTTTGCCATGCTGGCATCATTCACGCGCTGAGATATACTCGGTGTCGTGGACGAACCATCGCCATCGCAGAATTCATCAGCAGGGGCTTTGCCTGCCGCCGCGCCCAACGATGCGATGCTGGCTGCGCTGGATGAGGTCTTCGGCTTCCGGCAGTTCCGGCCGAACCAGCGCGAGATCGTTACAGCGATCCTCAGCCGGCGTGATGTCTTTGCCGTCATGCCTACAGGCGGCGGCAAGAGCCTTTGCTACCAACTGCCCGCCCACATGATGGAAGGCACCTGCCTGGTCGTCAGCCCGCTGATCTCGCTGATGAAGGACCAGGTCGATGCCGCTAAGGCCAACGGCCTGCGGGCGGAATACCTCAATAGCTCGCTGGAGTCCAGCCAGCGCGGCAGGGTCACCGCGCAGCTCTTCGGCGGGCAACTCGACCTGCTTTATGTCTCGCCAGAGCGCCTGGCGATGGAGCATTTCCTGCCGCGCCTGCGGAAGGTCAAGCTCTCGCTTATCGCCATCGACGAGGCGCACTGCATCAGCGAGTGGGGCCATGACTTCCGCAAAGATTACCTGGCGCTGGACGGCCTGGTTCCGGCCTTTCCAAATGTGCCGGTGGCTGCCTTCACCGCCACCGCAACCCATCGCGTGCAGCAGGACATCATCGACAAGCTCGGCCTGCGAAACCCCCTGGCGGTCCGCGCGTCCTTCGACCGGCCAAACCTGTTCTACCAGGTCATCCCCAAGACCAATGTGGAGCAGCAGATCCTGGATTTCGTCCGCAGCAGGGCCGGTCAGGCTGGCATTGTCTACCGCACCACGCGCGACAACGTTGAGTTTACAGCCGAGTATCTGCAGCAGCGCAAGATCAAGGCCTTGCCTTACCATGCAGGACTGGACAAGGATGTTCGCCAGCGCCATCAAGAGATGTTCAACAAGGATGAAGCCGCCGTAGTGGTGGCCACCATCGCCTTCGGCATGGGCATCGACAAGTCCAATGTTCGCTACGTGGTTCACGGCGACTTGCCCAAGAACATCGAGGGCTATTACCAGGAGACCGGCCGGAGCGGCCGGGATAGCGACCCGGCCCACTGCGTGCTGTTCTACAGCTATGGCGACGTTGCGAAGCTGCGATACTTCGTCAACAAGGTCAAGGATCCAGCCATGCGGGCGGATCAGAACGACAAGCTAAAAAAGATGGCTGCGTTTGGCAACCTGACCACCTGCCGGCGGCGGCACATACTCAACTATTTCGGCCAGAAGTACCAGGCCACCAATTGCGGCGCGTGCGACGTGTGCGTGCCGGACGCCTACAACATCGACGCAACGCGCGAGGCGCAGATCGTAATGTCCGCTATCGCGCGAACCAATGAGCAATCAAGCACGCAGCACGTGATCGATATCGTTACCGGCAGCGCCAGCGAGAAAGTGATGGAACTCGGGCATGATCAGCTCAAGACGTTCGGCGTGGGCAAGGACCGCCCCTCGGAGCGATGGGCGCAGGTCATTGCAGACCTGCTGGATCGCTCGTGCCTTGTGCAGGCCGGCCCTGCCGACGCAGCCTTGACGCTGACGCCCAAAGGCAGGGACGTGCTCTTTGGCCGGCGGCGCTTCACGCTGATGAAATCGAGGAAGGCCGTCAAGGCACATGCAGTGGTTCAGGCCAAAAAGCCTCAGCCCCCTGCCGTTTCGGCGGCCATGGAGCAGGAAGATTACGACGTGGACTTGTTCGAGCAGCTTCGCGTGCTCCGCAAGAAACTGGCCCGCGACAAGGGCGTGCCTCCGTTCGTGGTCTTCTCCGACCGCACGCTGCGAGAGCTGGCCGCCCAGATGCCCACAACGCTCGCACAAATGCGCCAGGTGAGCGGCGTGGGCAAGCTGAAGCTCCAGGAGTACGGTTTCGATTTCATAGATGCCATTGGCCGGCATGTACAGCGGCACAAGGCCAACCGATAGTGTTGTCTTTTTGCGTGTCGCGGGCGTCTCGTCCGCGTGTACCGAGGGCATCCTGCCCTCGTGTTTACCGACAGACCGAAGGCGAGACGCCTGCGCCACACGCGAGGCAAGATGCCCGCGACACAGTTGTACTATACTGCCAAATCCATCCGCGAGCACTTGACTGCGCATCTAGAATATCGTAGGCTCAATGCTTAGTTGGGAGTGTGCCCGAGTGGTCAATGGGAGCAGACTGTAAATCTGCCGGCCTTGCGCCTACGAAGGTTCGAATCCTTCCGCTCCCAGTGGTGGTCGCCACTTCCCCTTTCGACGCCTATCACGCGGGCGGTGGCCTAGCCGCCTGCGGGCGTAGCTCAATGGTAGAGCGTTAGCCTTCCAAGCTAACTGTTGCGCGTTCAAGTCGCGTCGCCCGCTGTGAAGCTTTGACTCTTGAACCTGCTTGAAGCAAGGGGTGCGCGATGCACAAGCTGGCAGCCTTTGTGGCGACTTTGAGTTTTGTATTCTTCGCATTCGCATCGGCCGCGACGACTTCGCCAGCGACCAAATCCTCTTCATCGCCGGCAAGCATGCCCCGGCCAGCTTCGCAGACGCAGACCTACTCGGTAATTCCCGTTGAAGGCCAGATCGGCCTGCACTTCACCGCGGACTTCCTCAAGACCTGTCTGGACCAGATCGACCGCAACAAGCCCGACATGATCATCCTGAAGATCAACTCGCCCGGCGGAAGCGTGGCTGAGACGGAGAAGATCATCGAACTGCTGACCAGGCGGACCAAGGTCCGCACCGTGGCATACATCGAGCGGGCAGTGTCAGCCGCCGCCATCATCTCGCTTTCGTGCAAAGAAGTCTACGTCGATCAGCGGGCGGTGATCGGCGGCGCCTATGCCTACGCGACCAACTCGTGGAATATGCCAGAGGACGTCGGCGAGAAGATGCAGTCGGTCTGGCGAGCAACTTGTCGCTCAGCCGCCGAACTTGGCGGGCATCAATCCATCATCGCCGAGTCGATGATAGACAAAGACATCGAATTGAGCCTGGGCCAGAAGGACGGCCGGCCGATCGTGGTCGAAGGAATGGAGCCTGGCAAGGTCTTTAAGCGGCGGGGCAAGATCCTGACGATGACAGCCAGCGAGGCTGTTGCCTGCGGACTGGCTGAAGGCGTTACGACTTCATGGGAGGACTTCCGCGCCAAGCTGGGCGTCAAGGCATGGAAGGAAGACGCGGTAGCTGTGCGTCTATACACAATACGGAAAAGGGAAGTGGACGAGGCGGTGGCCAGGATTGAGCGTCTCAAGAAGGCGTTCGATTCAGCCATCAGTCAGACGATCAATGAGAACTCCAACCGGGCAGCAGCCCCATTGGCGCATGCTATCTCGATTCTCGGCCAGGTAGCCGACCTGGCCAAGAAGTATCCCGGATTGCAGCTGGATGAAGGCAAAATCCGCGACCTGATGCGCGAGCTGGAGGGGCACAGAGCAAGGATTCAGCGCGGCGGATGATTTCTCCCTGCTTGCCCAGGGAAACGTGGTCGCCGTTCGACAGGCTCACGCCCCCGAGCAAAGTCGAGGGGCAGACTCCGCGGCCACGGCACCCGCACGAAAAGGCGCCATGTCGCCAACCACCCCCCTGCTTCCGCAGGGGGCTTCCCGCGTCACCACTTCTTCCGACCCTTCGTCGTTCGGTCTTCCGGTCTTCCGGTATCCGGTCTTTCGGTATCCGGTCGGCAGTTACAGGTCCAGCGGCGAGACGTATGCGCCCTTGTCAGCTTTGAGGTCCTCCAGCCGCTTGCGCTGGGCAGCGAGAACTTCAAATACCACCGCCGGCGTGTCAGCCACCTCTGTGCGATAGATCTTCTCGATGCGGTCCAGCTTGGCGAGGTTCTCGTTCACGCGGATCATAAACTGCTCAACGTATTCCGCCTGGCTGTACTCACGATTGAGCACCTGCTTGAAGAGCTTGCGGAGGTCTTCGTACTTGGGCAGCAGGCCGGTCGGGGCCTTGATGGCCTCCGCCTCGCCGTGCACCCGAAGCTCCATCCACTTGACCCAGACAGCCTTGTCCAGCTTGCCGTTGAGGAACTTGCCGTCCTTCTTCAGGAAGTAATTCGAGGCAAATACCGGCGGCGCATTCTTCACCTTCTTGCCAAAGTCCAGGTTATTCTGGATGTACTTGCCCAGCGGGATGGCCAGGAAGTCCAGGTTGCTCATCAGGCAGAACGTCCGCACGCCCTGCGCGCCCAGCGTGGCTGCGGTCGTCTCGCTCTCCAGCGATGCGCCATAGGCGATAATGCCATGTGCCCAGTCAAAGCTCTGCTGGACCGGCACCCACGTGTCGCTATCGCGCCCGCCGTAGATGATGCCGCCGACGCTCACCCCATCGGGCGTGTCAAGGTTCTTGTCCAGGTTCGCCAAGGCCCTCAGCGAGATCGTGTAGCGGGCATTGCCCTTGTTGGCCGGCGGAATCTCGTTGCCTGCGGAATCCTTCTTGCCCTTGTGCCACTGACCCGCGGCATTGACGCCCTCCGAGGGGAAATCCTCGCCCATGCCGTACCAATAGGGCTTGCCATCCTTGACGAGGATGTTCGAGAAGATCACCTCGCCGGGATTGGTCAGCACCTGGTGAATGACCGGATCGTCCTTGGCGTTGACGTCGCCGATGATGCCGAAGATGCCCACCTCGACGTTCACCGCACGGGCCTGGCCGTTAATCGAACGGAAGTACGCCAGGTCGTCGCCGATGATCGTCTCGCCGGGGATCATTGCGGTAGAGGTCTTGCCGCAGCCGCTCGGGTACGCGCCGGTGAAATACGTCACTCGCCCGCCGGGGCCGTGCACGCCCATCAGGAACATGTGCTCAGCAAGCCAGCCTTCGCGGTCGGCCTTGCGGATGGCCAGGCGCAGGGCGAGCTTCTTCAGGCCCACCGTGTTGCCGGCATATTGCGTATTGACGCTGTAAATCTGGTTGCGCGTGAAATCGATGTAGATGCGTTTCTTGTCGCACTCGACGCTGACCATGTTCTCCATTCGACCGGCTGAGTGCAGGAAGCGGAAGAACTCGCCGTCCTTGCCAACCTTTTTGAACTGCTCGTAGCCGGCGCGGTAGAGCAGGTCTTCGCTGTGGCCGACATAGAACGAGTCTGTGATCTGCACGCATGAGATGGCAAATGGCGAATTGGTAGGCCCCAGGCAGAAGAACCGCACGAGCATCTGCCGGTCCTTCATGCTGCCGGCCAGGAAGCCGCGAACTTCCTTCAGGCCTTGCTCTCGCTCGATCTGGTTGAGATTCTTAGCCAATGGCTGATCGACCGGAACGAGATAGCGAGTAACTTCCTTGTCCCGGCCCTGGTCGGCTGGGTAGTTGTCGAAGTGATACGTATGGCCGGCCATCGCCAGCGGCTTTTCCTCGCCAAGCTTCAGGGCCATCTGGCGGACATACTGAATGTCTTCGCTCGAGTCGGAGCAGACCTTGACGTTTGCCGGCTGGCAGAGCTCAACCGCGTCAGCCACGAAGGCAAAAAGGTTCTCGTTTGCCAGTGCATCGAGCTTGGCGAAGCTCTGCGGATCCAGCTTGGACTTCAGCACCGATTCGAATTTCGCGTTCATCGATTCCTCGCGTGGCCCGCATGTGGCTCCAGTTTGAGCCTCGGACCAAAATCAGGGGGTTTCAACTGCTCTAAGATACGTCGGCCAACTCGCCGGCGCGGATGGAGCGTCAATCGACCGCGAAGTTTATAGGGGCAAAACGGCGTTCTGTCAAGGACAAACCCGACTTTGCGACATTGCGTAAATGACGAATGACGAAACGACAATGACGAACGATGAACGGCTGTCTGTTCGTCATTTGAGCATTCGGGTTTGATTCGACATTCGGATTTCGTCATTCGTCATTGTGCGGATGGTGCCGTGGTTTGGGAAGCTGGTGCCGTGGTTTGCGGAGCCGTAGGCGGAGCAACCACGTCAGCGCCCCGTCTGGCTGCCGGCATCCAGCAGGCGATTCAGTTCCGCCTTGGGCAGGACATTCTTCTCGATGCATATCTGGCGGATCGTCTTGCCGCCGGCCTGGGCTTCCTTCACGAGGGCGGCACAGCGATCATAGCCAATTCGCGGGGCCAGCACCGTCACCATCGCCAGCGACCGTTCGACCAGTTCATTGCAGCGGGCCTTGTTGGCCCGCAGGCCGGCCACGCACTTGCTCTCGAAGACCCCTGCTACGTTTGTCAGCAGGCGAACCTGGTCCAACAGGTTGGCAGCCAGCACCGGCATGGCCATGTTCAGTTCAAGAATGCTGCCGACGCCTCCTGTGGCGGCGGTTGTGATGGCGGCGTCGGCCCCGACGACCTGGCAGGCAACCTGGATCACCGACTCGCATATCACCGGGTTGACCTTGCCCGGCATGATCGAGCTGCCCGGCTGGACGGCCGGCAGAACAATCTCCCCCAGGCCGCAGGCAGGCCCGCTGGCAAGCAGGCGAATGTCCGAGGCGATCTTGCCCATGGCGATAGCTGTTGTCTTCAGCACGCCCGAGGCGAAGACGGCTGCATCCTTGGCAGCCTGTGCGGCGAAATGATTCGAGGCCTCGCGCCACTTGCCGCTGACGTGCCGAGAGAGTTCCTTGCACACAGCCGCACCAAAACCCTTCGGCGCGTTCAGGCCGGTGCCGACGGCGGTTCCGCCAATCGGCAGCTCGTACAGCTCATCCATCGCCAGCCGCAACAGCCGGCCTGCGTGGTCCATCTGCGCCGAATAGCCGGAAAACTCCTGTCCCAGACGGATCGGCACGGCGTCCATCAGGTGCGTCCGGCCGATCTTGACGATGGAGTCAAACGCCCGCGCCTTGCGAGCCAGCGCCTGTTTCAATTTCGCTAGTGCCGGCAGCAGGTTTTCGCTGATGGCCGCCGCAGCCGCTACGTGGATGGCCGCGGGCACAACATCGTTCGACGATTGGCCCATGTTGACATGGTCGTTGGGGTGAACGACCGCCGCGCCTTTGAGGATCTGCATTGCGCGGTTTGCCAGCACCTCGTTCATATTCATGTTGCTGCTGGTGCCGCTGCCGGTCTGAAAGACATCCAGCGGGAAGTGCGCGTCAT
>CAYQJH010000083.1:0-15131 GCA_964417755.1 uncultured Planctomycetaceae bacterium | reverse complement strand
GACCGTGCCAAGCCGGCACAAGCAGCCGCTCAGGACGTTCCAGCCAAGCCCCAGCCTGCGCCGGCCAGCCCGGCGGCGCCGAAGCCTGCAATCAATGCCATCAAGCCGGCTGAGCCAGCCGTCAAGCTCGTGCCCGCCAAGCCTGCCTCTGCGGACGACAAATCCAGGTCAACCCGGAAGGACCCATACCTGCTGCCTTCAGCCGATCTTCTGGCCCCGCCCAGCGGTGGATACACGGAGTCTCAGGAGCAGCAGGCGGAGGTCAAGCGGGCGGTTCTTCAGCAGACCCTCAATGACTTCAGCGTCTCCGCCGAGGTGGTGGGGCACCAGACCGGGCCAGTCATAACGCTCTTTGAGTTGTCGCTGGCGCCGGGCGTAAAGGTGGCCCAGGTGGCCAACCTTGCAACAGACATTTCCCGCGCGCTGGCGGTGCCGGGCGTCCGCATCGTCTCGCCGATTCCGGGAAAGGACACGGTCGGCATCGAAGTGCCCAACATGCAGAAGGAGATCGTCCGCATCCGCGAGTTGATGAACCTCGCGCCCGAGGCAGTCAAGAAGTTCTCGCTGCCGCTGTACCTTGGCAAGGATGCCGGCGGCGACAGCATTGTTGCGGATCTGTCCAAGATGCCGCACATGCTCATCGCGGGCACTACCGGCTCGGGCAAGAGCGTGTGCATCAATACCATTATCATGTCGCTGCTGCTGACGCGGACGCCGGAGGAGGCAAGGCTGATACTTGTCGACCCCAAGATGGTCGAGATGGCTGCCTTCGAGAGCATCCCGCACCTGCTCTGCCCGGTGGTCAATGACATGAAGCGGGCGGAGGATATTCTTGACTGGGCCGCCACAAAGATGGACGAGCGATACGAACTGCTCAAGGAAGCCGGCGTCAAGAATATTCAGGGCTTCAATGCCCTCAGCAAGGACGAAATCTACAAGCGGTTCGAGGTGCAGGACGACGAAGAGAAGGCCCGGATCCCGACGCATCTGCCGTACTACGTCATCATTATTGACGAATTGGCCGACCTGATTATGACCTCCAGCAAGGAGGTCGAAGGCCACATCATCCGCATCGCCCAGAAGGCCCGCGCGGTGGGCATTCACCTGATCCTGGCCACCCAGCGGCCAAGCGTGAACGTGGTGACTGGCCTGATCAAGTCGAACATGCCCTGCCGCATCAGTTTCCGCGTGGCCAGCCGGCAGGAAAGCCGCATCGTTCTCGACCAGAACGGCGCCGACGTGCTCATGGGCCAGGGCGACATGCTTTTCCTCCAGCCGGGCACCAGCAACCTCTGCCGCGCCCAGGGCACGTATGTGGACGACTCCGAGATTCGCACCGTGGTTGATGCATTGAAGGCCAGCGTCGGCGAGCCGCAATACAACGCCGAGCTCATGCGAATCGGCTCGCCAACCGCCGGCGAGGGCGGCAGCGGCGAGCGAGACGAGTTGTTCGACCAGGCCGTCGAGATCGTCCTGGCCAGCCGGCGCGGAAGCGTTTCGCTGCTGCAGCGCCGCCTGCAGATAGGTTACAGCCGGGCCAGCAGGATCATCGACCAGATGGCCGACGCCGGCCTGCTGGGCGACTACAAGGGCAGCCAGGCCCGCGAGTGCCTGCTTACACTTGAAGATTGGCAAGCCACCAAGGCCAGCATCGCAGCCGACCAAAGCGGCGCCAACGCCGCCAACGGCGAACCAACCAGCGTGTAAGCATTGCTTGCCCTGAGCCTGTCGAAGGGCGGATTGCGGAATTAGTAGTGCGCAGGTGCCGTGGCCGCGGAGTTTGCGGCCAAGTTCGACCACAATGTCTGCGAGATGCAAAGAAGGGGATAGTTGTCTACGTTTGAGTGTCGTTAGTCGCATCATCTCGCGGTATAATGCCGGGTATCGCCCGCCGACTCGCGGCGATGCATGATGATAAACCCTATCCGCAAACTTTCGAGAAACGTGAAAATCTGGAGGCGACTGCCTGCTCGCCCCCGGCGGTACTGGCGATATGTCTCTCCGCGCCGGCGCGGGCTGAGCCTGGTATTGCTGGCGCTGCTCGTAGCTGGCATCTACTGCTTCTGGTACTTCACCAACGACCGCCGCATCCGCTCGCAAGCCGAGGATTATCTGCAAGCCGCGACTGGCTGCCGGGTCAAGATCAGCAAGGCGAGTTTCAGCCTGTTTCGGGGGGTGGAACTGCGTAATGTGCGCGTCGTTCGCCCTCCTGTTGCCAACAAACCCAAAGCGCCGCCCGTCTTCCAGGCCCAGCGGGTGCTGCTGAAGTACGATCCGTGGAGCCTGCTGCTAGGCCAATTCAGGCCCTCGCACGTTACCTGTGACCGCCCGATCGTCACGGTTGAATATGATTCAAGCACAAAGTCCGCCGACGGCAGCGCGCCATTGGGACTTTTCGAGCAAGACTATCAAGCTGCCCTCGTCCACCTGGAGTGGCTGAGGCCTTTGCCCGCAATCGAGGTGCGGCACGGCCTGCTGCGGATGATCGGCGTCAGCGACGGCGTGCGCGACGAGCCAATCGAGACGCCGCTGAACCTCTCGATGCAGCCGGCCGGCACGGGCCCCAACCAAAACGTCTACCACATCGTTTTTGAAAAGCTGCGCGACAACCAAGAGCCTTCCGTAACAGGCACGTTGGATTACGACTTATCCAGCGGGCTTACCAGCAATATCTCCGGCAGCATCCCGGGCATCGATGACGTACCCAATTCGCTGCCGGCTGTTTACCGCCAGTGGCTAAGGCAATATGACATCCGCGGCGCTCGCGCGCACTTTCGCCAGGTGGCTACAGCCCAGCAAGGCAGCTTGGGGACATACGAGGTCGACCTGGTGGACCTGTCGCTTCGACTGCCGGAGGAGCAGGGCGGCCTGTTGCTCAAGCATGTCAGCGGCAGAATCATCCTGGATGACAATGAAGTAAAGATCGAGAACGTCACGGCCCAGGTGGCCCAGGCGGGCAATGCGTCGTTCAGCATCTCAGGGCGATATCTTGGCTATGCCGCAAACAGCCCATTCGAGGTTGTGCTGGCCGGCGGCGACTTCGACATGCCTGACAGAGACGCTTTTTCAGGCAAGCTTGGTGGCATAATAAAGATGCTGGATAACTGCTATCGCCCGCGCGGGCGGATCGGGGAATTGAAGCTTTCCATCAGCCGCGACGCCGCCGGCTACATTGCCGTGCAGGGCCTTGCCCACGCCTCCGGCATGAGCGGGACGGCCCATCAGTTCAAGTACCCGATGACGGATATTCATGGCACGGTGCGCTTCACCGAGAAGCGGGTGGACTTCGAGCGCCTGACTTGCCGGCACGAGGGCGCGGCGGCGGAGGTCAGCGGCTTTGCCCATATCGACGGGCGCAATTTCGAGGTGCGGGCTACAGGGCAGAATGTAGCTTTCGATGAGCATTTCTCGTCGGCATTGCGAGGCTCGCTACCCAGCAGATTCATGGATGCCTGGGACAGCCTCAAGCCCGTCGGCAGTGCAAGCGGCAGCACCGTCATCAGCAGGCAGGCAGGCCAGGACCGTCACCACATCCAGGTTACGATGAAGCTCGACGGCCAGGCCGGCGCAACGTGGCAGGGCTACCAGTTATCCAACCTCATCGGCCAGCTCCAGGTCAACGACGGCGATATCGCCTTCGAGTCGATCACCGGCAAGGCTGGGGACATGAGCTGCACGATCAGCGGAATGATTCGTCGGGCGGACAGCGACCAAGGCGATATGGACTTGTCGATTTCCGCAAAGCGCCTGGCCATCGATCAGACGTTGATGCAATTGCTTTCTCGGGATAATCAGGCCTTGCTGGGCGCTTTGCACGCCACGGGCAGCGTCGGCCGGCTGTCAGCCGACCTCAAGCAAAGCCGCGGCGGGCCAATGAAGTACACGATCGAGGCCTGGCCTTCAGATGTGAGCTATCAACTGGAGGCCTTTCCATACGCTGTAACAAATGCAAGCGGAAAGGTTGTCCTCCAGCCAGACGTGATTGCCTTCGAGAATTTCGACGGCCGGCATGGCGCGTCAAGCGTCAGTGTCAACGGCAAGGTGTACCTGGATCAGACGCGGCAGGGCGAAAAGGGCAGAAGCCTCGACCTTCGGATCCAGGCGAAAGACGTGCCCTGCGACAAGGACTTCCTCGATGCGCTGCAGGCTGTGCCGGCGGCAAGCAGGGCGTGGAACCGGCTGGCGCCTGAGGGGAGGGCGGACCTCCATCTGATCTACCGTCAGAATCTTTCGTCGCGCTTACCGGCCAGACCTGCCCTCGCGCCGATCGAAGATGTGGACTATGAACTGACGGTCGAGCCCAAGGGCATGAGCATATGTTACGCCGGTTTCCCGTATCCGTTTCGCTCAGTTACCGGCAAGGCCGTCATTACGCCCAGGCAGGTTCGGCTGGAGAACATGCGAGCCGCCGACGGCGAGTTTTCCGCCGCGATCAACGGGACTATCAACCTTGACCGGCGGCAGGACGTGGCGGAGTTGGCCGTCAAGGCTCTGCACGTGCCTCTCACAGCCGATCTGCTGCGGGCGATATCCACCTCGGCCGGGCCGATCGCCGCATGTATCAGCCCGCAAGGCCAATGCGACATGGACTTCAGCAAGCTGAGGTTCTCGGTTGATGGCGGTAATATCGCCCGCGGCCCCGCATCAGCCGGCGCTGCGACCAGCAGTGCCGGGCCGGCGAATTGGCAGATCCAAGGCCAACTGACGCTCCGCGATGCGGTGATCGACGTTGGTTTTGGGCCAAAGAAACTCAGCGGCGCGCTACAGGGCATGGCGGCAATGGACCGCGGTGCGCTTAGCGTCAAGGCAGACGCCGACTTTGCGAGCATGGAACTGGGCGGCCAGACGTTGAAGGATGTGCATGCTGAACTATCAAAGCTGCCGGCCAGCAATATGATTCTCATCAAGGAGATTGCTGCCGATGTTCTGGGCGGACGGCTGGCCGGCGCGGCTGAAGTCCGCCTGGGGCGACACGTCGAGTGTGGCCTGCAGCTTGAGGTGCACGATCTGCAACTGGCGGAGATCTTCAAGAAGAATGCCGAGCAGGGCGGCGCGATCAAGGCCCAGGGCAACCTGTCCGGCGGCATCCGCCTGCGTGCAAAACTTGGCGACCCCTCCAGCCGGCAGGCAGAAGGCGACCTGTGGATTTCGAACGCCAAGATCACGCAGATGCCGGTGATGCTGGGCATGCAGCGCGCCTTGCTTGTACCGCTGCCGGGGGAGTCCGCCTTCGGCGAAGGCGTCATGCGATATGAACTCAAAGGCGATACTCTGGCCTTCAGCGAGATATACTTCGCCGGCACAACGTCCATCGTCGGTTCCGGCAGCGTTAACCTCGCCAACGATTCGCTGCGGCTGACGTTCCTCGCCAAGCCCGGCAAGCTGCCGCGAATCGACAGCCTGTCAGAGCTGCTTGACAGCCTGGCCAGGGAACTGAATGAGGTGCGAGTGAGCGGGACGCTCGCCAAGCCGGCCTTCCGCAACGTGCCATTAGGCAGCATCGAAGACGCCATCCGTCGCTTGACCAATCCGCCGAAGGATTAGCGGCACTCACCATTTCCCTTGAAAACTCCTTGCCCATTTACGCCTGTGTTTCTATATTCCATCAGACTCTCGTACATGTCATAGCCACTGCACGACGAACAAAGAGGCATACTGAAGACCGAGTACTTCGGACTTGAAAGGATGGCTCGCATGAATCTGGCATTGAACACCTACGTCTACGAAATAGCCAAATGGCCCATCGAGAAGACCCTCAAGAGCGCCCAGCAGATGGGATTCCGGTACACGGAATATGTCGCCTGCGGCTCGGGAGATCCGACGAAGATGAATGCCGCAAAACGCCGGGATATCATCAAGATGCACCGGGACTGCGGCCTGCAGAGCTCGCAATTGCTGCTGGCGAACGTGGAGCACATGGCCTGTCCAGATGCGAAGGTGCGCCGGGAAGTGCTCGACTACATGAAGGAGTGCTGCGAGTTTCAACTGGAGTTGGGCGGGCGGCAGGTGCTGATCTGCTGGGGCTGCGGCGTGCATCTGGCCCACATGACCCCGGAGCAGGCATGGCTTAACTCGGTGGCTGCGATCCGCAATCTGGCCAAGTGGGGCCTGAATCAGGGGCTGCTGGTAGACCTGGAGATCGAGCCGCATGTGTACTTCATCCTCAACACCAGTGACAAGGCCGCCCGGATGATCGAGGACATCGGCCTGCCGAACGTCTTCCCCAATTTAGACATCGGCCATTTCGTCATCAACCGCGAGGCCCCCAACCGCATCGAGAAGATCCGCGACAAGATCATTCATATTCACCTAAGCGAGACCCAGGGCTACGAGCACACCAATAGCATTATTGGCACTGGAACGGTGGACTTTGCCTCCTACGTGCAAAAGGCCGTGGAGGTAGGTATCGAGGACAACTGCGCCCGCGTCGGCGAGCCTTGCGTCGCCGGCATCGAGATGGGCGAGCCGCACTACCCGGTGGACAATCCTGAACGCTGGGTCCAGCAAAGCCTGAAGTTCCTGGCCAAACACCTGCCGGAAGTGACGCGATAAAACCTGTGGGGCATTGCCCCTCGCTCCTGCAAATTGCCGAATAAGGAAGTTGAAAATGAGGAAAGATAAGCTGACCTTCGGTTTGATCGTGGGAACCAGGGGCGTGTTTTCGAGTGAGCTGGCGCGGAGCGGCCGAAAGCAGTTGCTCAGCCAGCTAAAAAGTCTGGGCCATCGCTCTGTCATTCTGCCCCAGGATGCGACGCCTTCGGGCGCTGTTGAGACCGTCGCCGATGCCCGCAAGTGCGCCGACCTATTCAACGAACACCGCAACGAGATCGATGGAGTGATCGTGGCCTTGCCTAATTTCGGGGACGAACTGGGCATCATCAACACGCTGCAATATGCCAAGCTGGGCGTGCCCGTTCTCGTGCAGGCCAGCGACGACGATCTGGACAAGCTCGACACAGTCCGCCGCCGGGACTCTTTCTGCGGCAAGCTATCCGTCTGCAACAATCTGTACCAGTACGGCATCCCTTTCACCGACACCGGCACACACACGGTTGCCTTGGAAAGCCCCGCCTTCTCGCGCGACATTGAGTATTTCGCCGCGGTCTGCCGGGTGGTCGGCGGCTTGCGCAATGCCCGAATAGGCGCCATCGGCGCCAGGCCGGCGGCGTTCCAGACCATGCGGGTCAGTGAGAAGCTGCTCCAGGCTTCCGGCATTACGGTGGTGCCTGTGGACCTTTCGGAGATCCTCGCTGCCGCCGGTCAGACTGACGTAAAGTCTTCCCGCGCACGGAAGACGCTGGAGAAACTCAAGGCCTACGGCAGGGTGCCGGCCGAAATTACGGACCCCCAGGCCAAGTTCGAGCGGCACTTGCGGCTGTTCCTGGCGGTGGAAGACTGGATGGGTTCCAACGCCATCGACGCCGCGGGTCTCCAGTGCTGGACGTCACTTCAGCAGAACTTTGGCTGCGCCGCCTGCCTGACGATGAGCATGATGAGCGACAGCTTGCGGCCTTGCGCCTGCGAGGTTGACATTGCCGGCGTAACGGCGATGTACGCGCTGAGCCTGGCCAGCGGCAACGCGGCGGCGATTATCGATTGGAACAACAATTACGGCGACGACCGCGACAAGTGCGTCGCCCAGCACTGCAGCAACTACCCCAGGAGCTTCATCGGCGGCGATGTCGAGATTTCAACGCTGGACGTGCTTGGACGTGCACTGGGCGCGGAGAAGTGTTTTGGAGCAATTAAAGGCAAGGCCAGCCCAGGCCCGATGACCTATCTGCGTTTCACCACGGACGACCGCCGTGGCCAAATTCGCGGCTACGTCGGCCAGGGTGAGTTCACCGACGATCCATTTAACATGTCCGGCGGCATAGCCGTCTGCCAGATTCCCCGCTTGCAGAGCCTCTTAAAGCTCATCTGCAAACAGGGCTTCGAGCACCACTGCGCGATGGCCAGGTCGCACTGTGCCAATATCGTGAAGGAGGCCGTCACGACGTATCTCGGGTGGGACCTCTACGTGCATGAATGAGAATGTTGGATAGATAGAGACGTACATCCACAGTTACGCTACCTTCGTCAACAACAACGGCGAGGACGCATGCCATCGGCTAAAGAGCGACAGTGCCATCTCTGCCACAACATTGACAGGAGAGCCGATGCGTGAATGTACAAGGGCTTTTATACAGCAGTTGAGGGATGCCCCATTGTTCACGGCTGTGGGGCAACATGACCTTGGTCCGGACGTGCTTCGCGTGTCTACTTGGGCCAAGTGTGCGCGAATATGCACCTTGCGGGATAACCACAACGTCAGAATTGATGCCCAGAATGATTTGACGGAGGCGTTGCCACGAGAGCGAATGAATCAGTGGAATGATCTAGTAAGAGAATACCAGCTTACTGCTCTTCTCGCGCAAAAGATTGATGGCATTGCGCCCCCGGGTGACTCTCCAACAACGGTAATGAACGTGACGCGTTGGGATTTGAATGGCGCGGCCATGGAAATCGAATACTCGGATGTTGTTCGAGTGAGTTTCTACCAGGGCCTTCTGAAGTGGTACTTGCAGGGCCACGTCGTCTGCGGCTGGGATACAATGGAAGGATACTTCCGGCCCATCGTGTTTTAGCAGTTCCGACTATGCTCAGCGTGGCCGCAAACTCCGCGGCCACGGCACCCGCACTCAGGGGACCTGTGTAGGTACAGCGAAAACTGAAACCACCTTTTTCGTGGTGTCTTCGTGTCCTGGTGTCTTTGTGGTGAATCTCGCCGTTACTTCGTCAACTCCGCGATGATCGCATCGGCCATCTGGCTTGTGCCGACGGCTGTCGGGTCGTTGCGGTCGTTCTTCATGTCGTAGGTGACGTTCTTGCCTTCAGCGATGACGGCAGCCACTGCTGCCTCCAGGCGATGGCTGGCCTTTGCTTCGCCCAGGTGCTTGAGCATCAGCATGCCCGAGAGAATGAGAGCAGTCGGGTTGACCTTGTTCATGCCCTTGTACTTCGGGGCCGAGCCGTGCGTGGCCTCGAAGACGGCCGCCTTCTCGCCGATGTTAGCGCCCGGGGCCACGCCCAGGCCGCCCACCAGGCCGGCGCAAAGGTCGCTCAGAATGTCGCCATACAAGTTGGGCAGCACGAGCACGTCGTACAGTTCGGGCTTCTGCACCAACTGCATGCACATGTTGTCAACCAGCACCTGCTCGAACGCGATGTCGCTGTAGCCCTTGGCCACTTCCTCGGCGACGGCTTTAAACAGGCCGTCGGTGTGCTTCATGATGTTGGCCTTCTGGATGGCGCTGACCTTCTTGCGGCCGTTGGCGCGGGCATACTCGAAGGCATACTTGACGATCCGCCGGGTGAACTCGACACTGATAGGTTTGATCGAAACGCCGGTGGTGTCCTTGCCGGTCTTGATCTTCTTGTCGGTAGAGAGGCGGTTGATGGTCTCGATCAGTTCAGCCGTGGCGGGCTTGCCCTTCTCGAACTCCACGCCGGCGTAAAGGTCCTCGGTATTCTCGCGGATAATCACCAGGTCGATATTGGAGTACTTGCTGCGAACGCCCTTGTAGCTCTTGCAGGGTCGAACGCAGGCGTACAGATCAAGCTCCTGCCGCAGCAGAACGTTGACTGACCGAAAGCCTGTGCCGATGGGCGTCGTGATGGGGGCCTTCAGCGTGACATCGCTGCTTCGGACCGAATCGATTGTCGATTGCGGCATCGGCGTGCCAGCGCTAGCCATGATGTCAACGCCGGCCTCGCAGATTCGCCATTCGATCTTGCCCGCGCCGCTCGTGCTGGCCAGTGCGGCATCGACGCATCTCTGGGCTGCCAGTGCCAGCTCGGGGCCGGTTCCATCGCCACGAATCAAGGTTGCGCTGTACGTCTTAGCCATTATCCGATCCTCTCATGCTCAGGAAGATAAATCGCAATGAAATAACACAGGCGGCCCTAGCCCGCGGCAAGGGCCGCTTAAGAGCGTGGGATAGTATCATTCGGGCACGAAGCGGTCAATGGCCAGGCGCGCCTGCAACCAAAAAGCGGTAAGCAGTTACAGGGGGCAATTGTGGTGCCCTTCGGCTTCGCTCAGGGCCGTGAGCTTGTCGAACGGCAGGCGTCCTCGCCTGCAGATCCTGACAATGCCAAGGGCGTGCAGGCGAGACGCCCGCACCACAAAACGGCAACGACCCTTCCTTATTTGCCCCCTGCAACTGAGCCATGCAAAGAGCTTTTCAATTGCCTTGACCATGTGGGATCCTGGGGTAGAATGTCTGTTAATGATGCAACTGCCTCAGGACATCTTACCGGCCGCATCGCACAAGCGCACGCTTGGCGCATCCGGTTTGCTGTCTGCCCTGCTGGTAGTAGCTGTACGCTAGGCCACTGCGCAATGTCGCGTCTATCGCAGTGGCCCGTAACCCCCTCTTGAGAGACTAATGTTCCCGCTCTACTGATTCAGGCGCCGACCCCAGATGATCTTTGACTGCGCGATCTGAATCTGGGCGAGCACCCCCAAGCAGACGACGCTTGGGGGTGGCACCAGGATTTGCGCGAAGACCTTAGATAGGTTGAAAACATTCAGGCAAGAAAGGAAGTCCAACATGATTCTCCAGCCTAATAGTAAATCGGACTCAGATGCTCTTTCAGGCATGAAAGGCGCCGAGATATTCCACCAGATGCTCCTCGATGAGGGTGTCGAGTACATCTTCGGATATCCCGGCGCGACGGTCATCCCGATCTTCGACGTGCTGTATGATTCGACCATTCGCTATGTCCAGCCGAGGCATGAGCAGGGTGCGGCGCACATGGCCGACGGCTATGCCCGCAGCACGGGCAAGGTCGGCGTGTGCATCGCCACCAGCGGGCCTGGCGCGACCAACCTCGTTACCGGCATCGCGACCGCGCACATGGATTCCGTGCCGATGGTGGCGTTTACCGGACAAGTTCGCTCCGCCGTCATCGGCAGCGATGCCTTCCAGGAGGCCGACATGACCGGCATTACCCGGCCGATCACCAAGCACAACTTCCTCGTCAAGCGAGTGGATGATCTGGCCCGCGTTATTCGCGAGGCTTTTCACCTCGCCCGCACAGGCCGGCCAGGGCCAGTGCTTGTCGACATCGCCGTTGACGCCACGCTCGCCAAGCCGGCAACCCGGCCGCAAGTGGACATCATGCTGCCCGGGTACAAGCCCCGGCAGGGCGGTCATGGCAGGCAGATCGCCGCTGCCGCCGCCGCCATCAACGCCTCGCAGCGCCCGCTGCTCTATGTCGGCGGGGGCGTCATTCATGCAGGCGCGTCGTCGCAGGTGCGGGCGCTGATGGACAAGGGCCAAATCCCCGCAGCCACCACGCTGCTGGGCCTGGGCAGTGTTGATGAGACGCACGAGCTTTCATTGCGGATGCTCGGCATGCACGGCTGCGCGGCGGCCAACTATGCCGTGCAGGATTGCGATTGCCTGGTGGCAATAGGCGCGCGGTTCGACGACCGCGTGACGGGCAACACCGCCACATTCGCGCCAAAGGCAAAGATCATTCACATTGACGTCGATCCAGCCTCCATCGCAAAGAACATCAAGGCCGACATCCCCGTCGTCGGCGATGCAGCGGCAATCCTGGACAGCCTGCTGCCGATGGTCCAGCCGCTGCGGCGCGGGCCCTGGCTGGAGCAGGTCGCCAAGTGGAAGCGCGACTATCCATTCACGTTCACGAGCGAAGGCGGAACGATCAAGCCGCAGCAGGTTATTTCTGCGCTTGGCGAGATGACCGGGCATGATGCCATAATCGCCACCGGCGTCGGGCAGCATCAGATGTGGACGGCCCAGTACTACGGCTTCCGCAGGCCCAGGCAGATGATAACCTCCGGCGGGCTTGGCACGATGGGCTTCGGCTGCCCGGCTGCCATCGGGGCAAAGTTCGGCAACCCGCGCGCGACCGTGATCGACATCGACGGCGACGGAAGTTTCTCGATGACGATGGGGGAGGTCATAACGGCTGTCAACTACCAGCAGGCTGTGAAGTTCATCGTGCTCAACAACAACTATCTCGGCATGGTTCGGCAGTGGCAGGAACTCTTCTGGAACCGGCGGTACAGCGGTGTGAATCATCCTTGTCCGGATTTTGCCGCGGTGGCTGAGGCCTTTGGCGCAAAAGGCATGCGAGTTGGTCATCCAGATCAGTTATGCGATGCCCTCTCTGCGATGCTTCGGCATGACGGGCCTGTCGTGCTGGCGGTGGACGTTGCACAGGAGGAAAATGTCTATCCGATGGTCCCGGCAGGGGCGTCATTGCACGAGATGCGCCTCGGCAGTTTGGCCTGAGGCGACAGGGAAACTACGTGTCGTGGGCATCTTGCCCGCGTGTACCGCAGGCGTCTCGCCTGCGGTTTGGCTTGGAAATACGAGGGCAAGATGCCCTCGGTACACGCGGGCGCACGCGCCCGCGACACGCAAAACAGCAAGTTTCCATGTACTGCCAGAAGGCTGTTCAACTAGGTTTACAGCACTCCCGGCGAGGGCAGGTATCGTTGTGCAATAGGCATCCGCCGGCCGGTTCCAAACGCCCTGGCTGTAACCTTCAGCACCGGCGGGGCCTGCTTTCGCTTGTACTCGGCGAAGTCCACCAGGCGCACGACGTAGTTCACTACCTCCGCGTCAAAGCCTTCGGCAACGATCTCGCGAGCGGTCTTGTCGGCCTCGATGTAACGCTCCAGGATCGCGTCCAGCAGGTCGTAGGGGGGCAACTTGTCCTGGTCGAACTGGTTGGGTTTGAGCTCAGCCGACGGCGGCTTGCGGATCACGGTAAGCGGGATGCGCTCATTGCCAGTCTCGGCATTCAACTGGTGGGCCAACTGAAAGACGAGCGTCTTGAGCACGTCCCCGATGGGCGCCAGGCCGCCGGCCATGTCGCCGTAGAGCGTGCAATAGCCGGTCGAGAGTTCGCTCTTGTTTCCGGTGGCCAGGGCCAGGTGCCCGTACGAGTTGCTGTATGCCATGACGATATTGCCGCGGGTGCGGGCCTGGATGTTCTCGCCCGCCAGCTCCGCGCCGCGCCCCATCAAGGCGCCATCGAGTGTCTGTTCGTATGCCCGATGCACCTGCTCTATAGGCACCACCTGGTAATGAACGCCCAGGTTCTCCGCCAGCAACTTGGCGTCGGACAGGCTGTGATCGCTGCTGTAGCGGCTGGGCATGGCCAGGCAGTAGACGTTGTCCCTGCCAAGGGCGTCGGCAGCCAGCGTGGCCACCACGGTGGAGTCGATGCCGCCCGAGAGCCCCAGCACCACCGACTTGAACCCGCACTTGGCGACGTAGTCCCGCAGTCCCATCTTGAGGGCTTTCGAGAGGCGAGCCATCGGGCTGCCCAATTCCTCGATGCGGCCGGGGCCATCGAGATCGACCACCAGCAGGTCTTCCGCGAAACTCTTGGCCCGCGCAAGGATTTCGCCGCCGGCGGAGACGACGCAACTGGCGCCGTCGAAGACCAGCTCATCATTGCCGCCGACCTGGTTGACGTAAACAATCGGCGCGCGGCAGCGTTGAGCCTGCCGCTGGAAGAGTTCTTCCCGCAGCGTGGCCTTGCCGATCTGGTATGGGCTGGCGGCCATGTTGATGATGACGCTCGCGCCCTGTCCAGCCAACTCGGCGATAGGATCGTGGCCGTAAAGCTGCCGCCCCAGCGCCATCGCATCCCACAGGTCTTCGCAGATGCTCAGACCGATGCGAAGGCCGCCAAGATCGATTGTTCTGGCCTTGGGCCCCGGCTGGAAATACCGCTGCTCATCGAAGACGTCGTAGGTCGGCAGCAGGCTCTTGACGTGGACATGCTGAACTTGTCCGTCCTGCAGCAGGGCGGCGGCGTTCTGAAGCGGCCGGCCGGCTGCTTCGGGGCTGGGGCGGGCGTAGCCTACCAGCGCCGCAACGCCCTTGCACTGCTGGGCAAGCTGCTCGACGGCCAAGACGCTGTCTGCGATGAACTGTTCCTTGCGCAGCAGGTCTCGCGGCGGATAGCCGGTGACCGAAAGCTCGCTGAATATGACTAACTGGGCGCCCTCGTGTCGGGCCTGGCCGATGCACCGCGTAATGGCAGCGACATTGCCGGCAATGTCGCCAACGATTGCATTGAATTGTGCCAGTGCGATCCTCATATCGATTGTACTATCGCAGGGCAGATGGCAATTATCAAGATCGGTAATGCCTCAGTTACCGGGGCAATTGTGGTGCAGGCGTCCCCGCCTGCAGATCCTGACAATGCCAAGGGCGTGCAGGCGAGACGCCCGCACCACAAAACGGCAACGACCCTTCCGTGCTTGCCCCCTGTAACTGAGGCATTACCAAGATTGCCGCTAACGTTTGATCGGATCTGGATGTCTCAGGAGAGAATTGGGCCTCGCGAGAAACGTGCTTATTGAAATCCTGCCTCGCCGGGCCAATAATATGCGGCGGAATCACCAAGGCTGTTTGACCCCTAACGCAAACTGGAGAACACAATGGGCAGCTTCAACAAGTTGAGCTTCATGGCTGTGCTGGGATCGATCGCTTTTCTGGCTGGTTGCGACAAGACGTTCAAGATCAGCCTGACCAACACGTCGTCCTCCGGCAAGGTGTTGGAGATCAGGGACCCAAATGGATATCGCCATCTGGGGATGCTTGAGCCTGGCCAACGCAGCATGTACAAGCTGAAGGTGGATCAGGACGATCTGCCGGCGGCCTGCACCTTGACGGCTGGGAACCTGAAGAAGGACTTCTCGCTGGATAAGAATGCTCGCACCGAACAGTACATTTACATTGAAGACAACGCGATCGTTGGCCCGCTGGACGAGAATAAGGAAGTTAAATCGAGTTTCAGGCACGACCTGAAGAACGCCAAGACGGAGCAGCATGAGATGATTACGGGCCAGCCGGCAGAGCCCAAGAACGAAGGCGGCGCCGGCAACGGAACTGTCATCGAGCAGGGCGAGGTTGTCGAATAGTGATGAACAACCTGCCGCAAAGATTTCTCAGCGGGCATACGTTGAACCAACTGGAAGCCCCCGCCGGAAGGCGGGGGGATCCTCCTGCTTCCGCAGGGGCTTCCTGTAAGCGCTCAACAATGCCTTTGACCTCAAAGGCATTGTTTTGTATGCCCGCCGAGAAATCTTC
>CAYQJH010000082.1:0-15315 GCA_964417755.1 uncultured Planctomycetaceae bacterium | reverse complement strand
GCCAGCACGATAATAGTTGCATTCTTAGTGCTTTTCATGTGGTTCATCTCCTGGGCTGGCTATTCGCCGAAGTCTTTCTTGAGGTCGCGTGCACGATACCGTATTACGCGCTTGGCGGCTGGATCAAACTCGAAGGCCGCCAGTTTGCGTTTTGGCATATCGAGGATGAATACGCAGTCGATGTTCGTAGCAACCCGCCCGGCAATGGCAAGGTAGTCGGGATATCCGCGCGGCACCTGCTGGGCCTTGGCTGGATTCTGTCCCAGCACCAGAGCCAGCACCAGGGCGATGTTGATCGCCACCAGGGCCCCTATCAGCGTCTTCTTCATAGTGATCTCCTTTTAGGATAAATCGCCGCTAACGGGCGCTCCACATTCGTCGTCTTTTGAACAGCTATATGGTCAATCCAAGTGCGTGCGGCGCGCATTCTTGAATGCAACCGCCCCCACCGCCGCCAGAAAAACCACCGTGCAAAGGATTGCCGGCCAATTGACGCTGGTTTCCAGATCGGCCTTCGGCGCGAAACCGTCTGCCTCGACAGCCATCGCCTCCGAGGCCGCAACGAGGATCATCCCGACTGAGAGCAATGTTCGCTTGATCATACGCCGAATTATACGTCTCATCAGCAACATTGCAATGCTCTACAAGAAGACAGCTATATCCTTCGATTGCCGGCTGAACTCGGCTGAAGCCATCGTCAGGGTCTGCCATTTCGCACTGCGAGGCCTGGCAGCGGCAACATAGACAGACAGCGGCACGGCCACAAAAGCATAGTGTTTCTGACGGAATAGATGGACATCCTGGAACGGCGCCCGCTGCGGAGGCCCCTGCAGCCAGTATGCGAATACGAGCATTGCGAAAAACCCGTTGCCGAAGACCTTCTCCCATTCAGTCAGGCCCTCGACATCCTGCCTGGTGATCCAGTTTTCCCATGTGCGTGAGGCGCCACGCTGAGGGCCGGCGATGCAGTCGGGAAACTTTCGCCCCTTGACGTCCACAAGAAGATTCGGGCCGGATGAACTGTAGACTATAAAGTCGAAACTCTTGATCGAGGCCCCTGCAAAGATCGCCTTCTTGGCCTCGTCGACAGCTACGTATGGCCAGCCCTTTGCCCGCAGGTAATCTTCAAATGCGGCTTCGTAGTGAACGTTTCGATCAGCCATTATTGGATAGGGCAGCTCTAGATTTCCGCCAGAAACTCCTGCAGGCTACGGTCCTGCTGCTGACCGGTTGCCAAGTCCTTTACGGTTACCGCGCCTTCGGCTGAAACGATGACCGCGCAGGCAGCCATCCGGCGATTGGCCTGCTGCAATTGCTTGCCCAGTGCCTGCCGCTTGTAGCTGAAATCCGCGATTCTACCCCTGGCACGGATGGCTGAAACCAGTTGCACCACCTGATCAAGCGATGCGCCATGGGCATCGATGACAAAGTAATCGACCTTGCCAGCCTGCAACGACGCAGGCGTCTTGCCCTTCTCGTCAAGGAGTATACCCAGCACCGGGTCGCCCATGCCCATGCCGACGGCCCCCACCTTCGGCCCGCCGAGAACTTGCAACAGGTTGTCGTATCGCCCGCCGCCCGCAAGTGCCCGAAGCGACTGCGCGCTGTCGAAGATCTCGTACACGATGCCCGTATAGTACGCAAGGCCGCGAACGATCCCCGTGTCGTACCGGCAGTAGTCGGCGATGCCAAAGTATTTCAGATACCGCTGGAAGTCCCCCAGCCGGGACAGTGCCTGCGACATCGCTTCGGTCATATCCAGGCCGATGGCCGCCAGCTCCGCCGGCGCGGTGGACAGCTCAAAAGGCCACTGCAAAAACTGAGTCAACCTTTCGCGACAGGATGCCTCTGCCACAACGTCCGCGAGCATCTTGTCAAATACCTCGCTGGGCACTTTCGCCCGTTTGTCCAGCACGGCCATCACTTTCGGGATGTCCGACTCCCCCACCGCCAGGCCCTTTAGCACCTCGCTTAGAAGAGCCCGGCTGGAGTAGCGGACAACCACGTCATCCTTGCTCAGGCCAAGCTCGCGCAGGGCATCAAGAGCGACGAACACGCATTCGGCATCGGCCAGTTCACTATCCTCGCCGATGATATCGATATTCCACTGGAAGAATTCTCTTAGCCGGCCCTTCTGGGGATTCTCCGCGCGACAGAGGCGGGGAATTGAAAACCACTTGATCGGCCGCGGCAAGGCGTTGATCCTGGCGTTGACCATCCGCGCGAGCGATGGCGTGATTTCCGGGCGGATAGCCAGGTTCCTGCCGCCACGGTCAGTCAGGCTGAAGAGCTGCTCGGCGATTTCCGGCCCGCTCTTGGCGGTGAACAGATCCAGATATTCGAATATGGGGGAATCGTATTCCTCGAAGCCGTTGCGCAGCGAAACCCTTCGCCAGACATCGCAGATCCAGTTCAGTTTCCGCATGTCGGTGGGATAGAAATCTCGCGTACCTTTTACATTTTGAAAGGCCATCTGGGGTTGTCTTCCTTCTTGCTAGTATTCATCCGATTCTTCTAAATGCCAAGAAGATTCCACGGAGGGTACACAAACAGTGCCTTTGCGGTCAGACTCTTTACGAGGCTTTAAGTTGCAGTCTAGCCTCTGCGGCGCGTGACAGTGTGCTTCTTCCTGCTGAATGCCTCCGCCTTCTTGCGCTGCCGGCTGCGCGCAAGTTCAAAAGCCTCATCGCCCAGCATCCTGCGGGCATAGGCCTCCAACTGCTCAGCCGTCTCAAAAATCTCTTCGTGGTCATATCCACCACGCGTGCGGTCGCAGAATGATGGCGAGTACTTGCGGCAGATTAACGGCCTGTTGTCATAATCCTTGCATCGCCAGCCCTGGGCTGTCCTGACCAGCATCCGGCAGGGATTGTCAATCAGGATGCACCAGTCGCCCTCGGCGTCAATGTGAATGCCGATCTTCTCGTGCAGCATGTACCAGCGGATATTCTCGAACTGCTCATAGGTATCGGGCCGGTCGATCTCAAAGCAGAAGTACCTGCAGCATCTCGCATCGCACTTATCGCACGTCAGCGTCATGGTTACCTCGTGACTAGTACGGCCAAAACCGAGGATTATAGGCATGTCGGCGGACGGCTCCAATTGATTTTGGGCTGCTGGGTAAGTCCTCAGTTACAGGGGGCAATTGTGGTGCAGGCGTCCTCGCCTGCAGATCCTGACAATGCCAAGGGCGTGCAGGCGAGACGCCCGCACCACAAAACGGCAACGACACTTCCATGTGTGCCCCCTGTAACTGAGGCCTTACGTTGCTGGTTGAATGAAGAACACGCATACACTCCTTCATCCGATTTATCGTTGCGGATGGCCCGGCGGGCAATACGATATTCAATGAAATGCGGAACATGCAATGCTCCTTCAAGAACCCATCTTGACCGATCGACTGGTTCTCAGACCGGAACAGCCAAGTGATGCAGACGTCATTCACGCCATGAACAGTGATCCGTTAGTCATGCGGTACACTCTTGAAGGCCGTGCTTGGTCCTGCAGGGTCGAAGAGTTCCGTCGGACTTTCCGTGCTGCCTTGGCCAGGAATGCCGAGAAGCCCTGGGGGCCTGCTGCGGTAATCGTTAAGGACAGTGGTGACTACATCGGCCTTTGTTGGCTGGTACCAAGCGATTTTCCTCCGGGACGGCCTGCGGGGCGCTTTGAGCTAGGATATCGGTACAAAGCCGCTGCATGGGGAAAAGGCTTCGCGACCGAGGCCGCCAAGGCAATTGTCCAATTCGGGTTTGACGTAATGCACCTAGATAGAATCGCCGCCAGTGTGCATCCTGACAACATCGCCAGTATTCATGTATTGGAAAAACTTGGCTTCAATCGGCTGGCCAATGTGTTCCACCCCAAGGCGAATCGTGAATGGGGTGTCTATGAACTGCATCCTAGGCCTCTCGCTTGTCCAGCCCATTGATTAGGCCCGAAAGCATTCCGGCGATTTCTGCCTCGCGAATTGATCGGCCAAAAAGAAATTAGCCGAGAAGGGAAGCCCATTGTCACGATGCAGACGGCGCTGGAGAGAGCCTACGCGTTGGGCTTTGGCGTCGGTACGAAGTTCCCGTTGACCAGCACCAGCGGCACGAGCATGCACGTGGGGCGGCCGTCGACCGTGATCTCCAGCACGGCGCGATTAGTGCCGGTTGTGACGCGATACGCAGTGAACGTGAAGTCGATCGTCGGCACAGCCTGCAGGCCGGGCCGCCAGACGAACACGCTGCCATCAGCCGACGGCGTTACCTGCCAGCCGGCCGGCAGGTACCAGTGCAGATTCAGCGTCGCCTGGACCATGTGGGTACTGAGAATCCTGACGCGGATGGTCTTGCCCTGTCCGTCGCGGATCATCGGCTCGCCGAGGTAGTCCACAGCCACGTCGAAGAAGTCGAAGTGATACACCGGCCCGCCGAAATTGCCGTGTGCCGGCAGGTAGTCGCCGGCCTTCAGGCCTTCTTTCGTCGCGCCGGCCAAGTCCGTCGGCCGGTCGTCAATCTCGATGCCCAGGTGCCTGTTTCGCATCAGCACCTGCTGCGCCAGGCGTTCGGTGCGGCGGGTCATGTCGTCGACGTCCTTGGGATACCTCCAGCCCCACTCGCCCAGGTTCAGACAGCAGGTCTTGATCTTTCGGCCAATGGGCGCGATCCACTTCTCGGGGATCGCGTCGAAACCGTGGATGATGCCGAAGATGCTGCCGACGGTTGCGCCGGTGCAATCGGTGTCTTCTCCGCAGTTGACGGCTGTGCAGACGCTCTTCTCGAAGTCGCCCTCGCCGTACAACAGCCCGATGGCAACGATGCCCATGTTTGACGGCACGTCGTAGCCGAGTCTGCCCTTGTCGAAGCCCTTGCGGCGGTCCTCTTCCGACGTAAATCGAGGGTCATTCAGGAACGTGCCGCCGCGGTAGTGCTCGATGATGTGCTCGCGGGCCTGGCGCCAGCTCTTGCCGGCGCGGTGGCACTCGAGCGCCGCGCGGATGGCTCGCGCTGTGCCGCACTCGTCGGGGATGTACGACAGGCCGATGTCGATGAGCTTGTGCAGGTCTTTTTCGACGAACGCAGCGGACTCCAAGGCGGCGGTGAAGAGCTCCGCGTAGGTGCCCTCGCCGTCGCCATGGTCCAGGCAGCCATCCTCATAGGCATACTTCACCGCCAGTTTCGGGGCGCCCGGCGCGATGCATGCCCAGATCTCGCAGCGGATGAACGCACCGCAGCTGTCCTTAAAATCGTTGCTGACCATGCCAGACAGCGGCGGCACCAGGCCGCGCCGCATGTTGGCCTTGGCGTTGCCGTACTCGGCCCAGTGCGGCGTGACGTCCATGCACCAGTGGTCGGCCAGCGTGCCCGAGGTGAGCTCGATGCCGTGATGCTCCATCGCCACCAGCCAAAGCAGTTGGATGTCGAGGTCATCGTTGGGCAGCGGCTCGCCACCGAGGTCCTGCGCGTAGAAGCTGACGTCGTTGACTTGCCGGCGCCATTCCATGGGGGCGCCTAACGTGCCGCCGATATTCTTGCCCATCCAGCAGCCCAGGACTTTGTTCAGGTATTCTTTGCGATTGAGAATCATGGTGTCTTCGTTGCCATCCTCTTGTGTCGCACAGGTTCATATGCAGGCAGTAAGGCCAAATAGGATAATCCGGTTCCTTGGTGCCTGCAACACGTTGCGGTACACATCTTTGCTCTTGAACCAGTCCGGGACATTCAGGTTGAAGGCGCAGCCCTTATCGCCACCATCGGGCAGCCAGCACAGGTTGTCGTAGCCATGTAGCCGCGGGTGCCGAAGAGAAACATTATCTTTCGTCAAAGGCCCGCCGTGGAGGCAGCGCCAAAGAAGAAAGTCCGACGCCATCATCTTGATGGTGACATCTTTGATCAGGGCGTTGCCTGTGCTCATGCCTCACCTTTCGCGATTATCCAGCCCATTTATCAAGCCACTGATCATCTTGGCAATAACTTCCAGTTCACCCCGAAGTTCAGCGTGTTTGGCGTCATCCAGGAAGCTTCGCCGGCGGGCTATTTCAAGAAGTGGCACGCATTCCTGCGTTGAACCGCGAGCAATCATGAAGAAGTTCCGGCGGTCGGCTTTGTTGAACCGTCCATTGCCTTCGGCAAGATTTGTGGCGATGGAAAGAGCAGCACGATTTAGCTGGTCCACCAGAAAATAGTAGCCGCGAGGGAACTTTTCGGTCAGTCCGGCAACCTGATCAGCCAGATCGACAGCCTTCTGATAGACCTGCAAGTTCTCGAACATGAAGGCCATGCCAAACCCCAAAGACTTGAACAGGAGAATAGGTGAGCAGGAGACCGCAGGTGAGCAGAACCGCTATGTTAGCAAGCGGAGCCTGCCTTGCGGGCGCAGCCGCAGAAGACAACGGGCACCAGCCTCTTCTCTACTGTTCACCTGTTCAACTGCTCACCTGCTCTATTGCCCCGCCTAGGGCGGGGCAATACGCCCGACAGGAGTCGAACCTGTAACCCTCGGTTCCGAAGACCGATACTCTATCCAATTGAGCTACGGGCGCGTCATTCTTACGCAGCTGCGAGACCGCCGCTGACAATGTCATTGTGCCCGCTACCGCGTCGAATTGCAATAACTTGGACCAATTTGAGGGCCGAAGACCTTATCATTTCGTCCAGGTGCATGGCCGGCAGAAATCGATGGCTGGCTGGGGTGCACAGCCTTCCAATCAAACAATTTGGCCTCGCTTCGGGCGGCCCGGCCGGCGGCCACCCCCGATCAATATGGCCATAGCCACATATATCGATGCATGTGCTGTCAGATGTATATATGCGGTTATTGATATGGCTGCATGGTTATCCACATCTGTCATTGCTTATGACTACTTTCATATCCCATGCATTGCTTGTCGCTTACGCATGGCAATTCCTGGGGATTCCACAGGTTCTTCAGGTTCTCGCCACCAGGCATCAGCCTCAGACAGCCGCGGACAGCCGCCTGCGCCGGCCTGCCAGCCTAGCTGTGGATGCGGCTGATCGGGGTTGCTGGGCCTCCGCCTCCCATAGGCCGTGCACGTTACAATATGCCCGAACCACCGCCTCGCGCGCGTCAACGGCAAAACTAGCACAGGGCGGCTGACCCGGCTGGAGGAACTGGCGATAGCAGGACGAAGCCGTCCGCACCTCGATCCAGGAGATGAAATGATCTTCTTCCATGCGGTGTCCGCCATGGCCGATCTTCACGTGCAATCCGCCCTTCGACCAATTGACCACAAGTGCATGGCTGTCGCCACCATATTCGACTTTCCGCTTGGCCAGCGGTATCATGGCCGGCCCGCAGCAGACCATTTCAAGCCCGCATTTCGCGAGCACCTCCACAACGGTGTCGCAGACAGGACATTTCAGCAGTTCCACTTTCTTCAGCATGGCTGCACCTCAGCGATTCAATTGGGACTTGTAGAGACCGCCGACACAAGCCGCAAGGTGCATATTAGCGCACGATGATCGTTGAGGTTCAATCGGCTGATGCCCCGATTTACATGCCCGAAGGGCCATTATGCGCACAGCGGGGATGCCCCTATCTTCGCATCGGGCACGATACCAGTGGCAGTTTTGCGAAGCATTCACGCCGGCAGATGGTTGGACGATCTTGCCGCCAGCGTGCAGGTCACAACAGTGCCACTCTTGCCCGCCTTGGAGATGTCGAGAGATGCGCCGATCAGGCTGGCGCGGTACCGCATCGTTCGCAAGCCCATGCCGCCTCCGGAGGGCAATTCTTTGGGCAGGCCCTTGCCGTTGTCCTGTACCGACATCGTGAGCAATCCATCCACACGTGCCAACTCAATAAGGATCGACTTAGCCTTGGAGTGCTTGACGGCATTGTTGGCGGCTTCTTGCGCGATGTGGTAGAGGTGCGTGGCTGTGTAATCATCGTCAACTAGAATATGGCCAGGGCAACTGAACTCGCACGCTATGCTGAACATCTTGTGAATGCTGTCGGAGAGCTCCTGCAGAGCGGCCATCAGCCCGTCGGCCTTGGGCTCCACAGGGCACAGGCCGCGGGCAAGCATGCGCGTCTGGTTGACGGCCTGATTCATCAGCTTGGCAATTTCCCCAGCGTCGTCCGCCTCCGGCAGACTTCGTGCCTTCAACCGCTGCTGGAGCACCTTGCTCAGGAACGCCAAGCCAGTAAGAAGTTGCCCCAGTGCATCATGCAAGTCCTGGCCGATCCGCCGTCTTTCGGCCGAACTGATTTCCACGATCTCACGTTCCAGTCGGCGATGCTCTGTCACGTCGCGAGCAACCATCAGAATGCTGCTGATCTCGTCGTGCAGCCCAAGGATCGGCGTAAGTTTTGCGTCCCACCATATCTCCCTTTGGCCACTGGCGGTCTTGTAGACGGCTGAGACCGTCTGCCCAAAGGCTGCCTGAAGAATGCATGTATCAAGGGCCTCCCGGTTCTCCACGACGCCGGCTGTGCACTTTCTCCTGGAGAGATCCTCATTGCTTCGATAACCCAGCAGTGCCCTGCCCGCGGGGTTCATGCTCATGTATTGCCCGGAAAGCGTCAGTTTGGCCACGCAATCCTGCGAGCTCTCGAAGATCGAGCGGAAATGCTCCTCCGACAGCCTCATCGCTTCTTCGACGCTGAAGCGCCACAAGGCCTCCCCTATCAGCGGCGACATCATCTCCAGCATCTCGGTGACGTCAGCCGAAACGGCATTTTCGCACGCGTCGGCCAAATGCATGGCCCCGACAATCTCCCGCCGGTATCGTATGGGGACAATCGCGACGCTCTTGTAACCTTCGCGGATGCATGCCCCTCTGAATGCCTTGTGAGCCTCGTTGGGCAGGCTGGCCAGCAGATTGCCGGTATTGCCGCACAGGAATGATCCGCTGGCCGTCATCATGGACTCATCGTATTTGCAGGCCTCGCCTCGCATGACGCGCATACAAGCGCAATCATCTTTCTTCAGCGAGAGGAAGTTTTCCTCTTGCCAGAACTCCTTGCGAAAGCCCCGATAGGCTTCGAAGGGAACCCGGCCATGTTCGTCCCGAACCCGGATGCCAACAGCACCGCAGCCGGTCCAGGAGCAAATCAGATCCACAACAGCCTTCAAGTAGTCGCGGCGCACCGTCTTGCGGGCGAAGAGTTCCAAGAGTGAGTTGGTCGCCACAACGCGATCGCGGGCCTTCTTGCGCTGCGTGGCGTCATTGAGCGAGAAGACAAGCAGATCGACTCGGCCCTGAGCGTCCAGGATCGGCTCGAGGCGCAAGTCCCAATAGGTCACGCCCCATTCAGGGTGATCGGGAAAGATGAAGGGACGGTCCACATCCTGGAACGGCCTTCGAGTACGGACGACCTTGCGGAAGTCGCGCTCCAGCGTGGAAGGATAAAAGGCGAAATGATTATGCCCCGGAAAGTCCTCCACGTGGCGCTGGCAGGCCTTGGCGTAGGCTTCATTAACGCGGATGAAATTGAAATGACGGTCCAGGAAGACCAATGGCGTTAAGGTATTCTTGAAGAACGCCTCCATAATCCGGGCCTGGTCGATAAGAGCCTTCTGCGCTGTTTGACGCTCGTGGCGGGCACGAAGCGAAGCTATGCCGAACGAGACATCGCTGGCAAGTTCCATCAGCAGGCGCACTTCCTGGTCATCAAAGGCGTCAGCCTCCCGCGTCGATATGACCAGAACGCCAAGCTTGTGATGCTCCACCACCAGCGGCAGCACGATAAGAGAGGCAATGCCGAACCGCCCGCCGTGGCTGCGCCAGGTGGACACCTCCTTGCTGGAGGCGACGTTTCGCACGACCTGAGGCTGCCCGGTCAATAAGGATGCGGCGATAGACTGGGCGGCGCCGTTCTTGTGCTTGGTCCATGCGCGAGTTGCATTCTTCAACGCCCGTTCGCCGATGCCGGCACAGGCAATAGGTTCAATCGTCTTGGCCGCGTCGTCCTGCGCATATCCGACCCAGGCCAAACGATAACCCCCCAGGTTTACGAGGTTGCGGCAAGTATCTCGCAGAAGGTGCTTCTCGTCGACAGCCTTTACCATCGTCTGGTTGCACTCGCCAAGGACCCGCAACGCACGGTTTGCTCGCCGCACCTCCTGCTCCGCCAGCCGCCGCGCAATGACCTCCTCCTGGAGGGCATCGACGGCGGCCAGCAGATCCTCTGTGCGCTCCTTGACTCGCCTTTCGAGCAGGTCGCGCGAATTCCGCAGTTCCTGCTCCATCAGCTTACGTTCAGTGATGTCGTTGAAGGTGGCGACGGCGGCAATGACCTGCCCGCCACCAGGGTCACGAACAGGCGCTGCACTGACGGCCGCTATGCCCCTGCTGCCGTCTCTGCGAGGATACGCATGCTCCTGGTCATTTGTCGTCAGGCCTTCGTACAGTGCCCGTTTCAACGGTGAATGAATGCCGGATGAATCCTCAGCCTGTGGCACTTCGCCGTTAATGGCGTCGGAGATTATATCTCTCTTATCCGGCTGACAATCGCGGGCGTCTTTCGGAAGTTCGCACTGCAGGATATCGGCGACGCGCTCGTTGCTGAGCAGAGGTCTTCCCGATGGCGCTTCCACGACGACCACGCCGGCCGGCATCTGCTTCAGGACTGCTTCCAGCAGAGACTTCTGCGTGTTCACCTGCGCGCTCATGACGGCCAGCTGCCGCGCATGCTCGCGTCGTTCGGATATAGCACGCATCCGCTCGACGGCATGAAGTATTGCCCGGCCCAGCAGTCGCGGGTCTACCTGACCCTTGACCAGGTAATCCTGTGCACCTTCGCGCACCGCCTGGATGCCGAGTGTCTCATCGTCGTGGCCGGTCAGGACGATGACGGCAGCGTCTTGGGCGGCGGTATGAATGGCGCGGATCGTGTCCATTCCGCGGCTGTCCGGCAATGAAAGGTCAAGCAGGATCACATCCATCCGGTTCTGAAGCAGGAAGCCCCATGCGGACAATATGGCATCAGCCACATGCAGGTCAAACCCCGGCAGTCGCGAAACGCCCAACATCTCGCGCATCAGAACTACATCGGGCGCGCTATCTTCCACGAGCAGAATCTCTAATGGCATGTCAGACATGTCATTGCTCCATTGTCCTGCTGACTCATAAGGCCAGCAACTTCCAGCCGATTTGCCCCCTGGAATTTTCCGAGGAAGATACGAGCCGATCGAACGCCCGCAGTAACGCAACTACCGATTGAATTTATGCTGTCTGTAATGATGCCGCAATCAGGGCTTGTCCCGAAGCTGGGCTAAGGTAAACCCCCAGCAAGTGCGTGAGAGAATTTCCTGGCAGGAAATTCTCTCACACACAGAGCGGGAGAAAGTAGAGAGGAGAAAGTAGAAAATGCGGCCGACGCTCGCCCAAATGATCCACTGCAACGCATCGCCAGCAACTTCTCCCGCGGTCTACTCTCTACTTTCTACTCTTCGTCTGTCGTAACAATCATCAACTGCTATAGTTACAGCTTGCCATGAAATAATCTCACATACCCCATGGAGAACAGGAAAGCCCGACTGGCTATATCTTCCAAATCAATTAATGTCCGAAATTCGTGAACTGGATAGAATGCTGCCTATGACTTCTGAACTTCAGGACGACACGACGGCGCCGCGGCCGGCTATGGAATGGATCGGTGCGAGCCTGCGGCTTTGGGCGCCAGCCAAGATCAACCTTACGCTGCTGGTCGGATCGCGTCGCAGCGATGGCTTTCATCCGTTGGACTCGCTCGTGGCGAAGATCACGTTATATGATCGAATCGATCTTAGCCCACGCAGCGACGGAGAAATCTCATTTTGCTGTGATTCATCTGACTGCGGCAGCAATGAGAAGAACCTGGCGTTTCGTGCTGGGCTGCTGCTGGCCCAGGAGGTTCGTTCGCTGGGCCTATCACCCCAGGGCGCGGACATTGGGCTGAGCAAGCGCATCCCGCCGGGCAAGGGACTTGGCGGCGGATCGAGCGATGCCGCAGCCGTGCTAAGCGGACTGAATGAACTATGGAGCCTTGGCCTGAGCCAGGAAAGGCTTGCCGAACTGGGCGCAGGGCTCGGCAGCGACGTCCCGCTGTTCTTCGGCCGGCGATGTTCGCGCATAACCGGTCGAGGCGAGCACGTAGAACCATTCCGCATCCAGCCATTCTGGGGCATCCTGTGCCTATGCGACTTGGCGACTTCCACCCCGGAGGTATATCAAGCCTTCGATGCGTTGGCTGAACAGGCCGCCACTGAGGCCCCTCTTCCGGATGGTCTGCAGCAGGCTGGAATACTTTTGCCGCCGCCGATTGGGCGCGTACAGTTGGAAGAGGAGTTTCTAACCGGCAGGCCCTCGAACTGGCGCAGCCTGTTGCGAAACGACTTGTTGCCCGCCGCCTTGCGCGTTTGCCCGCAACTGGCGGGTGTCAAGGCGAAGTTGGCCCAGGCCGGTGTGCCGGTGTGCCTCAGCGGCAGCGGCAGTGCGATGTTCATGCTGTTTGACGATGTTTGCCAGGCGCTGCAGGCCCTCAGAAGGATCGAGCCATCGCTGGCATCACAATGCGTCGTCATTCAGAGCAATGAATGGTGAGGCCTCCGCGTGTTTCGGCCTCGGCCGGGGAGCAGGACCATGCCCGACAAAACGGGGATCGGCATCATAGGCTGCGGCCAGATTGGCATCGAGCACGCCCATGCGTACATTGCCACTGGCCGCGCGGAGATTATCGCGGTTTGCGACATTGATCAGCAGCGCATGGACGAGCTTGGCAATGATGTGGGCGCCACTTGCCGCTATAAGGACTACAAGGAACTGCTGGACAATCGGGATGTGCAAGCTGTCAGCATATGCGTCGGCACGGCCTGGCATAGGGAGACGGCCTTGGCAGCATTGGCGGCCGGAAAGCACGTGCTGCTGGAAAAGCCGATGGCCCTGAATAGCCTGGAGGCCCAGGACATACGCCAGTCTGCTCAAGGCGCCAAAGGCATTCTCCAGATCGGCATGCTGTACCGCTACAGGCCGGAGGTTCGGGTGCTGAGGGAGTGGGCATGCGATGGCTGCCTCGGCGAAATCTATCACATGCGGGCGGTAATGGTTCGCCGGCGCGGCGTGCCCGGTCTGGGCGGATGGTTTACCACCAAGCGCCATTCCGGAGGAGGCCCGCTAATAGACATGGGCGTCCACATCTTCGACCTGGCGATGTACATCAGCGGGCATTGGAACCCCACCAGTGTTTCCGCTCAGACGTACTCGAAATTCGGCCCGAGGATGAAGGACTACAAGTATGTGAGCATGTGGGCCGGGCCGCCGAAGTATGAAGGCCGATTCGATGTCGAAGATTACGCCACGGGCATGGTGCGTTTCTCAGACAAGGTCACGCTTAGCTTTGATCTTTGCTGGGCCGCCAATGTTAGAGATGAGTCCTTCGTGGAAGTCCTGGGCGAAAATGCCGGGGCAAGGGTGCTTGATGGCCAGCCGCTGAGGATTCTCACCGAGCACCAGGATCGAACGGCGGACATCCTGCCGCAATACGACCACGCGGAGACGCAATGGCTCGTCCAGATGGAGCATTTTCTTGCCGCCTGCCGGGGAGAGGCCCCGCCGGTAGCCACTGCTGAGCAAGGCTACATTGTGATGAAGACGATCGATGCGATCTACGCCTCCAGCAAGGCGGGGCAAGAGGTCGCCATCAGGTAGTTGCGGCGGTTGAAGACGAAATCGATTGCATGGAGGCTGTACTCGCCTATAATCCTCTATCTCTGTTAGTCTTATCAATTCGTCTGCGAGCTTTAGAGACTATGAACGGCTGCGGCTGCAAATTCTGTTTGTTCTTGCCCCTCATGGCAGCAGTACTGCCGTGCCTGGGCGGCTGCGCAAACGGTGGAAGCACTGGCCACAGCATCTATGATCGCCTCCAGTCTGAAAACCCCGCTGATCGCATTCAGGCTACGCTGGAGGCTGCGGATAGACATGATAGGAAGGCCCTGCCCTATCTCGTGGAGAACCTTGCCAGCAGCGAAGCTGATGTGCGGTTCTATTCATACCTTGCATTGCAGAAGATCACGGGCCTTACGATGGGCTACGAATATTACGCGGATCGAGAGCATCGCGATCAGGCTGTGCAGCGATGGCGTCAATGGCTCAAGACAGGCCAGGCGGCAAGCGGACCTTCCTCCGCCTCGCAAGGCCCTTGAGGGTCGCCCTATGCCAAGCGATGAGAAGGACGATGCCTGCATCCGCATGACGATTCCGTCCTCGCCGATACTGCTGCCTGTCATCCGTTCGACTGTCGAGAAGTTCTGCGAGCAATTGGGCTTCGATTGTCGGACAGCCGGCCAGGTTGTGTTGGCGGTTGACGAAGGCCTAAGTAATATCATGCGCCACGGTTACGGTGGCAATCAGACAAAGCCGATCGAAATCGAGATCTCGCCGATACCGTCCTTGGACGCTGCCAAAGGCGTTCGCGTTTGCCTGCGTGACCATGGCAAGACATTTGACCCGGTGAAGGTGCTGTCCGAGAAGTTGCCCGATCCTGAGATGCTAAGCACCGGCGGGCTTGGAGTGCATATTATGATTACTTGCATGGATCGTGTGGACTATCAGCAGGCCCCGGGTGGCGGCATGCAGTTGACCATGATCAAGTTTCTGCCCTCGGAGTCAAAAGGTTCATGAACATGGCTGCCAAGCCTCCACAATCTCCTATCAAAGGCATCCGGTGGGTTCGCAAGTCTGCAATTGCAGACATCGCCGGCGATATCGACCTCAACACAAGTCCCGACTTCCAGCAAGGCCTGCTGAGAATCCTGGATGACAAGCCCAAGAGGGTCATCGTCAACTTGCGCGAAGTGCCGTACATGGACTCATCCGGGGTGGCCTCGCTCGTCCGATTGCTCTCCAAGGCCCGCAAACAGGGCGCAGCCGTCTGCCTGGTGGGCATGAATGAGCGCGTGCGCAATGTTTTCGAAATAACGCGGCTGGATGGCATCTTCGAGATTCACAGGACTGAAAAGGAAGCATTGACATGAGGCTTGGGCTTTGCCTCAAAATGCTTCAAGAAGGAGAGTCGCGGGAATGACTGACACCGGCCGACTGGTCATATTGGGCCGCTTGGGCAGGAGCATGCTCAATGCCTTCGACTATGCCGGCGGTCTGTTCTACCTGCTTCTGGCGACGCTTCGCTGGATGCTGGCTGGACTGTTTGTTCCGGGTGTGAAATTCGGCATTGCAGGCTTGGCGGGGCAAATCGTCCGCGTGGGCGTCCGCAGCCTGGGCATCGTGGTGCTGACCCAGATATTCATGGGGGTGATCCTGGCCCTGCAACTGACGCCGCCGCTGCGCGACCCTTGGCACCAGGAGGCACAGGTTGCGCGCATCA
>CAYQJH010000081.1:0-15566 GCA_964417755.1 uncultured Planctomycetaceae bacterium | reverse complement strand
GATGTCTCGCCGAAGTTTTTGTACGCCAGCAATTCCGGTTCGCTTGTGCGGACCAGGTCGCCCAGCGTTCGGATATTCATCTTCTTGAGGCAGTTGCGAGCACGCACCGACAGCTCGAAGTCAGTCACCGGGATATCCAGCACCGCATTGCGGCGGGCCATCCGCTTGGCCTGCTCCTCGTCGTAATACATGGTCATCGCCGCCTCGACGTCCTTGAGGAACAGCCGGGCCCGCAGGTGCGTCGGATTGTTGCGAAGCACGCGCTCGAGGCACTTGTGTGCCTTGTCGTACTTGCCCTGGTCTTCGTACAGCACGGCCATGTTCATCAGCGTGCTGATGTTCACCGGCGGGTGCATGAGCGATTGCTTGTAGAGTTCCAGGGCCTGCTCTTCGTCGCCATGAAGATCATAAAAATAGGCCAGGTGGAACGTGGCAGCTGGGTGGTTGGGGTCGGCCTGTCGGGCCTTGTTGTAGAACTCCACTGCCTGGGGGCTGAGGCCCTGCAGGTCGTAGATCAGGCCCTGCAAGTAGGCCGCGTCAGCCTTGTTGGGCAACTTGTCCTGGACCTTGCTCAGGGCCTTCTGTGCAGCCTCCACTTGGCCCTGCAGGGCCTGCAGTTCAATCATCTGCACATCGATGGCCAGACTGTCCCAGCCCTTGGCGCGAGCGCGATCGAATTCCTCGGCGGCCTTGTCGTACTGATGCAAGGCCTTGAGGCACAGGCCTTGGAAGTAGCGACGATCCTTGTTATCGGTGGCCTCAGCCAGGGCAGCCAAGGCATCGCTCACCCGCGACAGCATGTACCGCGCGATGCCGATCTTCAGCGCCGGGCCACCCTTGGGCTGGGGATTGGCAGCTTCCAACTCGCCCAGCAGGCTGCGAAACTTGGCTGCGGCCCCGGAGGTGGCGAAGAGTTCTTTCATAAGCTGGTCATGATCTTCGACCGACCAGGTATCTTTGGTGAAGATGGCGGGCAGATTGTCTTGCGCTGTGCTGTCCATCGATGTCTTCTCCTGATGAGCGACAATATCTATTCTACGGCTGTGGCAATTGTGCCATAGCCGAAAGATCGGGTATTATAGCCGCTGCCGCGTCCACTGCAATGCTAACATGAGTTTCGGACCCAATGCAAAACCGGTTCACCTGATTGTCAACCCGCACAGCGGCTATGGCGGGCAGAGACTGCTGTTGGCTGAGCTCAGGTCTCTGGCGCGTCAGGCTGGCATCGATCTGATTGAGTACACCACCCGGGCCGCCGAGGATGCCACGCATTACACCCGCAGCATCCTGGGCCAGGCCAGGGCCATCGTCGTCTGGGGCGGCGACGGCACGGTGAACGAGGTTGCCCAGGCAGCCATTGGCAGCAACGTGCCCATCCTGCCATGCCCAGCCGGCACCGAAAACCTGCTGGCCAAGGAACTCCAGATTCCCTCCCAGCCGGCAGCAATCATCCAGACGCTTCAGACCGGCAGGGTAGTCCAGTGCGACGTCGGCAGGGTCAACGGCCAGAACTTCCTGATGATTACCGGCGTGGGGTTCGACGCCGAGGTTGTCCGCCGCCTTTCTGCTGTGCGCAGCGGGCATATCTCGCACCTGAGCTACTTCTGGCCGATCTGGCGGACGTTCTGGGAACACGATTTTCCTCGCCTGCGAATCATGGCCGACGGACAGGAGCTCTTCAACGATCACGGCCTGGCGTTCGTGGGCAATATCTCGCGCTACGCCGTGGGCCTGCGAATATGCCGCGACGCCCGATTCGATGACGGCCTGCTCGACCTGGTGGTCTTCGGCTGCCGCGAGCAGGGCTCGCTTATGGCCCATGCCGCCTGGACGCTCTTGCGCCTGCACCCGCTTAAGGGCGACGTGCTGTACCGCAGGCTCAAGACCTGCCGCATCGAAACGCAGCGCCCCACCGCCAGCCAGGTCGATGGCGACCTGGGGCCCGCAACACCGCTGGACATCAGTGTCGCGCCGGAGAAATTGACCCTGCTTATTCCACAGCCGCGAGCGCCACAGGTATTCTGGCCGTGGCGCGCGGAATAGTTCTGCGATAGACGTACTGCTTTGGACTGAGGGTGCCGTGGTTTGCGGAGCGAAGCGGAGCAACCACGCCTGTGGACAAGCGTGCTTGCTCGTCCCTTCTGGACTTCGCAAACCACGGCACCGGCTGCAAGGCGCGCATCACGAAGCCAAAGCGGCGTCGCAGCCGCCGCACTCCAGAAGTGCGCCGCAACCAGGCTGTTTCTTTTAGGAGATGAAATGAAACATACATGCGCAATTGGCCCGGTGGTTATTGGATCGGGCAGGTTGGTTCTGATTGCCGGGCCTTGCATGGCTGAGACGCTGGAATTGTGCCTCGAGGTGGCTGGCCATCTCATGGATGTCTGCAGCCGGCTGGGCATCGGCTATGTCTTCAAGGCCAGCTATGATAAGGCCAATCGCTCCAGCGCCGCGGGCTATCGCGGCCCGGGGCTGGACAAGGGCCTGCAATGGCTGGCCGCCGTTCGAAAGGAATTTGGCACGCCAGTGCTGAGCGATGTCCACGAGACGACACAGACGCCGGCTGTCGGCGAGGTCGTCGACTGCATCCAGATCCCAGCTTTCCTCTGCCGCCAGACCGACTTGCTTGTGGCCGCCGGGGCGACGGGCAAGACCGTCAACATCAAGAAGGGCCAATTCATGGCGCCGTGGGAGATGAAGCTGGCCGCCGAGAAGGTGCGCTCGGCCGGCAACCAGAATGTCCTGCTCACGGAGCGCGGCAGCTTCTTCGGCTACAACCGCCTGGTGACGGACTTCCGCTCGATTCCGCAGATGCAGGAGTTCGCACCGGTGGTCTTTGATGCCACGCATAGCGTGCAGGAGCCCGGCGCATTGGGCGGCGCCAGCGGCGGCAGGCGCGAGTATGCGCCTCTGCTGGCTGGGGCGGCGATGGCAGCCGGCGCTGACGCCCTCTTCATCGAGACGCATCCTGATCCCGACCAGGCCAAGTCCGATGCCGCCAGCCAGATTCCACTCAATGAGATGGAAGGCGTGCTCAAACGCTGCCTGGCGATCTTCGAGGCGGCTGGAAGGCCGTGAAACCGGATTCCGGAAGACCGGATTCCGGAAGACCGAGAGACCGAGAAGAAACGGCGAATATCGAATATCGAATGCCCAACCGCAGAATATCGAAGGAACGACAACAACGGCAGCGACACGGATAGTTGATGCGTCGTTACTTCGTGATTCCGCGGTTCTGCCGCGGATTTGGGTGCCACCCCCAAGCGCTGTTGTCGTTTGCTTGGGGGTGTTGACCCGATGAGGCGAACACCCCCAAGAGTACTTGGGGGGTGGCACCAATAGCTGGGTCCGGATACAGAAAAACGGATACCGTGGGACCGGATTCCGGAAGACCGAGAGACCGAGAAGAAACGGCGAATATCGAATGTCGAATGCCCAACCGCAGAATATCGAAGGAACGACAACAACGACAGCCGACGAGAATACGGCTAGTTGATGTGTGTTTACTTCGTTGTTCTGCGGTTCTATTGTTCGATATTCTGCGGTTCGCTGTTTGATGTGAGTTTAGTAAAGAGACGATGGTTTACCTGGAAATCACAGCTACCAATGGCCCCGCTCGGCGGGGCATTCTTCACACGCCTCATGGCGATGTGGATACGCCTGCCTTCATGCCGGTGGGCACGGCTGGCAGCGTCAAGGGCGTGACGGCTGACCAACTATCAGCCGCCGGCGCACAGATGATCCTGGCCAACACTTACCACCTGATGCTTCGGCCGGGTGCGAAGACCGTAAGCGACCTTGGCGGCCTGCACACGATGATGGCCTGGCCCGGGCCGATCCTCACCGATAGCGGCGGCTTTCAGGTTTTTTCACTGGCTGACCTGCGGCGCATCGATGACAGCGGCGTGCTCTTCAAGTCGCACATCGATGGCGACGAGGTCCGTCTCACGCCGCAATCGGCGATGGAGATCCAGCACCTGCTGGGGGCTGACGTCATCATGCAACTGGATGAATGTCCGCCGGCTGACGCGCCGAAGGATCATGTGGGCAAGGCTGTGCGGCGCAGCGCGGCCTGGGCAGAACAGTGCCGCGACGCCTGGCGGAACCTGATGCAGGCCAGCTCAGCTGATTGGCCCGGCCCGAAGGATCAATCGCTCTTTGGCATTCAGCAGGGGGGCGTGTTCGCCGACCTCCGCCGACAGAGCGCCGAAGAGTTGGTCAGGCTAGACCTGCCCGGCTACGCCATCGGCGGCCTGAGCGTCGGCGAGGGCCACCAGGCCATGGTCGACATCCTCGGCCTGACCGATGAACTGCTGCCGGCCGACAGGCCGCGATATCTAATGGGCGTCGGCGAGCCGCGGGACATACTGGCAGCTGTGGCAGCCGGCATCGATATGTTCGACTGTGTCCTGCCCACTCGCAACGGCCGAAATGCGATGGCCTACACGTGGAACGGCCCCGTGCGGCTTCGTAACGCCAAGTGGATGGCTGACAGGCTTCCGCTGGACGAAAACTGCTCGTGCTACACCTGCCGCCATTTCTCCCGCGGCGTGCTGAGGCACCTTTTTTTGGCCAACGAAATGCTGGGCCCCACGCTGGCGAGCATCCACAATCTGCACTTCTTCGCCAGTTTCATGGCCGGCATTCGAGCGGCCATCCAGGCCGGCGACCTTGCTGCCAAGACGCGACAATGGCTGGAACGTCTTTACCCAGCCACCGGCGGCGAAGAATGATCGCGGATGGCGGAGCGAAGGCGGATCTCTCAGCGGGTCTTAGAAGCCCCCGCCGGAAGGCGGAGGAGCTCCTGCTTCCGCAGAGGGCTTACCACGTTTGGCGCATGGTATAAATAGATGAAGAACGCAAACTCGAAACTCACGATCAGCAATCCGAACCGCTTCGTCAGCCGGGCAGGGCTTAAGTTGCAGGCTGCGCTGGATGCATTCGAAATTGATGTTCGTGGGATGACATGCGCCGACTTTGGCTGCAACGTCGGCGGGTTCACCGACTGTCTGCTTCAGAATGGGGCCGCAAAGGTCTATGCCATAGATACCGGCTATGGCGAGCTGGCCTGGAAATTGCGAAAAGACAGCCGTGTGGTCGTCATGGAGCGGACCAACGCCCTGTACTGCGATGTTCCGGAACGGGTGAACCTGGTCACTATCGACGTGGCCTGGACGCCGCAGGTGCTCTCGGTGCCGGCGGCTAGACGTTGGTTGAAGGCAGGCCAGACGCCCGCACCACAAAACAGCCAAGGGACGGCCGACACGCCGCCGGGGCGGATCATTTCCCTCCTCAAACCGCATTATGAGTACAAGAAGCTGCATGGCAAGGCCCCGCCGGCCGTCTTGAGTCCAGTACAGTCCGCCGAGGTCTGCCTGGACGTCAGCCGGCAACTGGCTGAGATCGGCTGCTCGGTTAAAGCAGTGATGCAGTCAGTGCTTCTGGGCAAGGGCGGCAATCGCGAATTCGTTTTCTTGCTTGAAGTGTAATGCATGCAAGCATAGGCTGGTGAAGTCTTGCCGGCAAGTTGGGTTGCGCCTTGACGCATCGCCGCAGCAACTAATACAATTTGCCGGAACGTCAACAACATGGAGAGAATGCAGTTTTGGTGCGCCCACACGAGGCCTGATCGATGAAAGAAATTCGCGTTGCTATTGCCGGTTTGGGTAACTGTGCCTCTTCCCTCATCCAGGGCATTCATTACTATGCCTCGCCAGACGCCGAGACAACCGGCCTGGCCCACCCCGTACTTGGCGGCTACAGACCCGGCGACATCAAGATCGTCGCCGCCATCGACATCGATGCCCGCAAGGTAGGCCTGCCCGTACACGAGGCGCTCTTCGCCCCGCCTAATAACACGAAGGTGTTCTACAGCGACTTCCGCTGCGACGTGAAGGTGGCGATGGGCAACGTGCTCGACGGCGTCAGCGAGCACATGAGCGAGTATCCAGAGCATCAGCGGTTTGTGGTAGCCGACCGCCCCTCAGCCAGCGCCGAGGACATCGAGCGCCTGCTTCGGGAAAGCAAGGCTGAGATCCTCATGTGCTACCTGCCGGTTGGTTCGCAGAAGGCCGTTGAGTTTTACGCCCAGTGCTGCCTGAATACCGGCGTGAGCCTCATCAATTGCATGCCGGTGTTCATTGTGAGTAACCCAGCCTGGGGCAAGCGGTTCAAGCAGGCAGGCATCCCGTGCGTGGGCGATGACATCAAGGCCCAGGTCGGGGCGACCATCGTGCACCGCGTGCTGACAAGGCTGATGCATGAGCGCGGCGCCAAGATCGACGCCACCTATCAATTGAACACCGGCGGCAATACCGACTTTTTGAATATGCTCAATCACAATCGCCTGGCCTCCAAGCGAATCTCCAAGACCGAGGCCGTGCAGTCACAATTAGATATACCCCTGCCGGCCGACCAGGTGCATATCGGGCCATCGGACTTCGTTGCCTGGCAGAAGGACAACAAGGTCTGCTTCCTTCGGATCGAGGCGCGTGGTTTCGGCGGCGTGCCGCTGAACCTGGAGCTTCGCCTGAGCGTGGAGGATTCGCCCAATTCCGCCGGCGAAACGGTCGACGCCATCCGCTGCTGCAAACTTGCCCGCCAGTGCGGGCTGGCTGGGCCGCTGGAGGCCATCTCCGCCTACACGATGAAGCATCCGCCAGTTCAGTTCACGGACTCGCAAGCCAAGTCCATGCTTGAGGAATTCATCGCACAGGCAACCAAGCAGGCCGGCGACAATGGCCATGGCGGCAACGGTGAGGGCGGCAACGGCGACGAGGAGTCCTATCAGGCCATCAATCGCCCGCAGAACGTCCCGGCACAGCGGCAATAGTATCGTTTGCGGAAGCAGAGGGTCGTTTTAGAAACCCTCCTGCGGAAGCAGGGGGGTCCCGCGCCTTACGGCGGGGCTTTCTCAGGGTGATCAGCGATTACTGCAACTGTGTCTGGTGCAGGCGCTGATATAGCGGGCAGCGGTTGATCAATTCGCTGTGGCTGCCTGTATCAACAATTTTCCCGCAGTCCATCACCACGATCAGGTCTGCATCGAGCACCGTGCTCAGCCGGTGCGCCACCACCAGCGTCGTCCTGCCCTTGACGAATTGGCTCATCGCCTGGCGGATGCGCTGCTCGGACTGGCTGTCGACCTGGCTCATGGCCTCATCGAAGATCAGGATGGCTGGGTCGCGCAGGATGGCGCGGGCGATGGCGATCCGCTGGCACTGCCCGCCGCTCAGCGTCGAGCCGCGCTGGCCAACCAGCGTATCGTAGCCTTGCGGCATCTGCTCGACGAACTCGTGCACGAAGGCCTTTCGAGAGGCCTGCTCGACCAACTCTCTGCCGCAGCGCCGCAGGCCATAGGAAATGTTCTCAGCTATCGTCGCGTTGAAGATAACCGTGTCCTGGCTGACCAGCGCGATCTGCCGCCTCAGTGACCGCAGCGAATGCCGGCCGATATCCTGCCCATCGACAAGCACGCAACCGGCCGTCGGCTCCAGCAGCCGCGGCACAAGCGAGATGAGCGTGGTCTTGCCCGATCCATTCGGGCCGACAAACGCCACTGTATTCCCGGCGGGGATTCTCAGGCTGAAGTTGCTAAGTGCATCCTGCTGGGCCGCTGGGTAGCGAAAGCTCACATCGCGAAACTCGATTAACTCCCGGTGGCGCGCCAGGTGAGGCCAGGTGGCCGAGGTCTTTTCTTGCGGGCTATCCATCAGCTCGAAGACTCTCTTGGCGGCAGCATCGCTGCGGTGCAGCCGCGTGCTCACGTTGCCGATCCGCCGCACCGGCCCAAGGATCATGCCCAGGCACGCGATCAGGGCCAGGAACTTCTCGCGGTCGATGCCCTGCTGGTTATGCAGCACGTAATAGCCCGCCCAGGCCACCGCCGCCATCGCAGCCATGATGCCGACAGTTTCGACAATCGGCGAGACGCCCGCGTCGATCATCGCGATCCTGGTCTGGTGCTTGAGCAACTGCCGATTGGCCCGCAGGAATCGCTTGCGCTCGCATGCCTCCATCGTGTATGTCTTGACCGCGCGGATTCCGCCGAGGGTCTCCTGCAAAATCGCCAGCATCGCCGACCAGCTTTGCAGCGCGCGCCGCGACGCCTGGTGCATCTTCTTGCCCATGTGTCGCACCAGGTAGGCCCCCGGCGGCCCGGCCAGCACCGCCAGAAGGGTCAGCTTCCAGTTGAGTACCATTGCCACCACCAGGGCCGCCAGGGCCTTGGCTGGCTCGATGAGCGTAGCCCCCAGCAGCGCGCCATGGCCGCCGGCAACCTCGGAGGTGTCCTGGATGAATCTGCTCGTGGGGTCGCTGGTTCCCTTTGTCCAGAAGTATGACATCGGCAGGCGAAGCACCGTGTTGTAGTTGTCATTGCGGATGTCGACGATCTCGCGAAGGATGATCGACGTCACGAGGTAGTCCTGGCAGAACCGCACCAGATTGCGAATGATCGTAATGCCCGCCCCGATTGCCACCAGCCAAACCAGCATCACGAAACGATCGGGATAGCTGGAGGGAATCTCGAATTGATCCGCAGCCATCAGCAGGGCCTTGCCGCCAAGCTGTGCCTCGCGAGGTACTATCTCAACTGCCGACAAGCGGGGCGTTGCAGTCTGCTCCTGGCCGACTGGCTGTCGAACCCTCAGGACCGCAATATGCCCCGCCGGCAGATGCGCCAATTGAGACAGAAGCTGCATCGCAGGCAAGGCCGGCGCGGACGCAGGCGAATGCTGATGTTCGGCCATGCCTCCAGCGAGTATCGCAGCCTCAACGACCTGTCCCTTCCTAAGCCCTGCCTTCTCTGCCGGCGATGAGGGATTTACAGTGAGAACCTCCACGCCCGCCGCACCGGCAGCCTGCGAAGACCCGCCTTCGGGGATTGCGAAGGTACATCCGAAGGAACTGCGCAGAACCTCCTGGTACGCCCAGCCGTGCAGGCCTTCAGGCGAAAGCAGCACCTTGGCCCCCGGCAGCAGCATTCCAAGCCCGCCGGCCCACAGCAGAGCTATGACGACGACGCACAGCAGAGTCAACGCCAGTCTCAGCCGGTACGGCCGAAGGTATTTGAGCGATCGCCAGAAGCTCTTCATAGCTGCAAAGTATACATGGGTGCAGGCTGCGCCTGCAGCGATTTGAAATTTGAAATTTCAGACTGGATCGCCGCCGCTCTTGCCGTTGCCGCGCCTGGAGTCTGAAGCCTGTAGTCTATAGCCTCTTCCTGCCCCCAGCTTGACTTGCCTGTGCGGCCCAGCCTACAGTGCCCCTGAGGGCACCATGTTTGAATACATCGCCAGCGGGCTGGCCATCGGCCTGGCCTCCTTCGCTCACTGCCTGGGCATGTGCGGCCTGTTTGCACTGCACCTTGGCCAGAACCAGTCTCTGCGGGCCAACCTGGCCCGCCAACTATGCTGGCATGGCGGCAAGGCCGCGACCTACATCTTCCTCGGCGCGCTTGCCGGCTTTGCCGGCCTGACGTTTGCATCGCTTCGACTGCCGTACATGCAGGACGTGCTGGCATACGTTGCCGGCGGGCTGATGATCCTCGCCGGCCTGCTTATGCTGGGGGTGAATGCTAGTGGCATGGCAGCCGTCCTTCGCCGCCATGCCGGCCAAATGCAAGACCCCGCATCATCGCCTTTCTTCTCCAGCCTGCTGGGACAGCTCCTCGCCAGGCCTTCGGCATCGTCGGCCTTCGTGCTCGGCCTGGCGAGCGGCTTCCTGCCCTGCCCGGTGGTCGTTGCCGCGTTGGGCAAGAGCATGCAAAGCTCCTCCGTCGCCGCGGGAATGCTGACGATGGCTGGCCTGGGCGTCGGCACGCTGTGGGCATTGCTGCTGCTGAGCGTCATGGGCGAGGCCCTTCGCCGGCGGCTGAGAAAGTTCAGCGGCCCGATCGGCGGCGGCATACTTATCTTGCTTGGCCTGGTGACGGTGCTGCGAGCAAGCCCGGCTTTTCACAGCCTGCTGGGCTGCACTGGCAGCTCGTGCCGCCAAACCACATCTTCAACAAGTCAGACGGCAACCGCCCCCCGGACAACATCATGCCCCGATTGCAGCCAACATCCCTAGCCATCGCAGCCTCGGCAGCGCCTTCGCGCCGGCGCACATGCTGGCATTGCGGCCTGCCACTGCTGGGGCCCGGCCGGGGCGACGGCGAGCACTGGTTCTGCTGCTACGGCTGCTACCTCGTCAGCCGGATCGTCGGCAACCAGGACCAGGCCGGCTCGAGCAGTTGGCGCCTGCTGCGCCTTGGCGTGGGCGTGTTTCTTTCGATGGACGTGATGATGATCTCCCTGCTGCTCTACAGCGGCGCTATCGAGCCTGCAATGGTCGAGGCGTTCCACTGGGTGCTGCTTGCCCTGGCCAGCCCGGCAATGGCCATCCTGGGCTATCCTTATCTTTCGGGGGCGGCGGGTGAATTCCGCCGACGGCAATGGAGCATGGACAGCCTGGTCGCGGTGGGCTCGTTTTCCGCTTTCGGTCTCAGCGCATACCACACCGCTGCCGGCTGGGGCGAAATCTACTTCGACACCGCGACCATGCTTCTTGTCCTTGTGACCTTCGGCAAGCTCATCGAGGCCGGCGCCAAGGCCCGTTCCAGCGAACTCGTCAAGAGCCTCCAGACGCTGCTGCCGGCCACCGCCCAGCGGATGCGCGCCGGGGCAGTGCACGAAGTGGCCCTCGATGAGCTTCGCGCGGGCGATGTGCTGCTGGTTCGCGCGGGCCAGCGAGTGCCGGTGGATGGCTGTGTCGTTGAAGGCGCCGGCTGTGTTGATGAATCTGCCTTCACCGGCGAGGCCCAGCCTCGCGCGTGCCAGGCGGGCGACCACATCATCGCCGGCTCGATAAATGCCGGCGGGCCGCTGGCTGTGCGGGCGTCAGCCGTGGGGCACGACCTGCTGCTGTATCGCATGATCGACTCGGTCGAGCAGGCCCGCGAGCAGCTGCCAGCCTCGCAGCGATTGGCTGAGAAGGCTGCCGCCATCTTCGTGCCGATTGTGCTGGCAGTGGCGCTGATGGCTGGGGCATTTCATTATCTTGCCGGAGATACGGGGCGATCCGGCATGGCCATACTCGCGGTGCTTGTGGTGGCTTGCCCGTGCGCGCTTGGCATCGCCGGGCCTTTGGCTGCCGCGGTCGCCATAGCTCGCTGCGCGCGGCAAGGCATCGTCGTCCGCGGCGGCGACGTGCTGGAGAACATAGCGCGGATCGGTCACGTCTTCTTCGACAAGACCGGCACGCTTACCGCCGGCCGTCCGCGGGTGCAACGAATCGAACCGCTGGACGACGACTGCAATCCCGACGAACTGCTCCACATCCTGGCGAGCCTGGAGCAGACAAGCGAGCATTCCGTCGGCCGGGCCGTGGTTGAGGCCTGGCGCGAATCATGTAACGGACGGCCCGGCGACGCTGAGACAGCTTCTTCTGTCCGGCCGCTGTGCATGGCCCGCGAGGTTGAAGTTGCGCCAGGTCTCGGGATCAGCGGCGCGGTTGATGTCGCTGGCAAGACGATACGAGTCTTCGCGGGGAATTGGTCATTCGTCAGCCGGCAGCTTTCGTCGCCCTCACCATGCATGAACGATGCCGACGAAACAAGAAGCGTCATCTATCTCGCCTGGGCTGGCCAACTGCGAGGCAGGGTGCTAATCAGCGACTCGCTGCGCGCTAATGCATCAGCCGCCATTGCCAGCCTGCACGAAATGGCCGTGAAGACGACGCTTCTATCCGGCGACCGCCGATCCGCAGCCGCTGCCATCGCCGCACAGGTTGGAATCGATGACGTGCAGGCCCCTCGCCGGCCTGACGAGAAGATCCAGGCCATCCGCGATGCCCGCCAATTGTGGCGCCGGCATCTTGCCGGCAAGTCCACAGACAATTCAGACGTGTGCCATGCTTCCGCGCCGTTTGCTTGCCCTGAGCTTGTCGAAGGGTCGTCCGCGGAAGCATGTCCTGCCGAGATACAAGAACATGCTTCTGCGAACAACGCAGAAGCATGGCACCCAGGTTCCGCGCCGTTGTCGCCTGCGGAAGCATGGCACCCGTCGCGAGCAGACCATGTTATCGCCATGGTCGGCGACGGCGTGAATGACGCCCCAGCCTTGGCGGCCGCGGATGTGGGCATCGCTTTAGGTGCGGGCACCGACCTTTCCCGCCAGGCCGGCAATGTGGTGCTGCTGAGCGATGAACTGGAGCACATCCCCTGGCTCATTAGGTATTCCCGCCGCGTGCGCCGCGTGGTGACGCAGAACCTCTGGTGGGCATTCGGCTACAACGCCATCGCGCTGGCCGCCGCCGCCATGGGCTATCTTCATCCTCTGCTGGCCGCCATCGCAATGGTCGTCTCCAGCCTGACGCTGCTGGGCAATTCGCTGCGGCTGGGCAGATAGGCTTCAGGTTCCAGACTCCAGGACCCCGGGCTCCCGACTCCGGGCTCCGGGCACCCGGCGCGACAACAGCAAACGCCGAAATAGAGCCTATAGTCACCGCTTATGCGCACGCTTTGCTTCGGGACGCTCCCCCTGCTTCCGCAGGGGGCTTCCTGATGGTGCTCCAGCGTCCTTTCGCGTTCCTCTTCGTGCGTTTCGTGTAAGTCGTGGACTGCTCGCTGTTCAATCCACAAGCCACAATCCGCAATCGACTACGGCCGCATATCTTTCATCGCGGGGAATTCCTTGCGGTATGCCGCCAGGGCGGCGGCGTCCACGGGGCTGGAAATGACGGTTTCTTCGTCGCCTGCCTCGGCTAGCACTTGGCCCCTGGGGCTGATGATCTGGCTGCCGCCGGCATAGGTGTTCTTCGGGCTGCGGCCGGTACGATTGACGCCCACCACGTAGGCCTGGTTCTCAATGGCCCTGGCCTTCAGCAGCGTTGTCCAATGTTCCTGACGCGAAGACGGCCAGTTTGCCAGCACCAGCAGCAGGCTTGCGCCTTGCTGCGCAGCCCGGCGGAAGACCTCCGGAAAACGCAAGTCGTAGCAGATGAACGGCGAAGCCGTCAGGCCATTCCATTCAAACACAGCGATATCTTGTCCATGTGCGAAATGCTCGCCCTCGCCTTCGTAGCTGAACGAGTGAAGCTTGGTGAAGCGGGCGACTTCGCCGCCGTCGCTGCCGAATGCAACCGCCTGGTTCAAGGCCTTGCCGCCTGCGCCCATCCGCGCCAGGCCGCCAATTACCGTCGAGCGGTACTGCCTGGCCAAGCCGGCCAAATACTGCTCGCACTGGCCATGTGCTGACTCGGCAACGGCTGGCACGTTGAAACTGAAGCCCGTCGCGAACATTTCAGGCAGGACGATCAGGCTCAGCGGGGCAATCGATGCCTTTGCCAGCATCGCGGCTATCTTGTCGAAATTGGCGGTCTTGTCTTCCCAGGCAATGTCGTGCTGGACGCAGTAGATCTTGGGGTTAGAGGCCGGCTGCGCCTGTTCTTCAGCCAGCAGGGCGGCGGTCTTGGCGGCGCCCACAGCCGGCGCAATGGCAGCCTTGGGCAGGTTATCCACGCGAACCACGTCGTGCTTGCGATCCATAGCGAGGTTGGCCATCTCGTCGGCATGGGCATTGTCCTCGCGGAGCACATGGCGGAACGTGCACTTCTTGAAGCTGGCCGCCAGGGCGCTGGCCTCGGCGTAAATGTCCAGCAGGTTGGGGCTCTTGACACGGTAGCGGCCGGTCATCTGCCGCACGAGCAGTTCGCTGTCGCTGATGATGGTGACCGATGAAGCGCCTGCCCGCTGGGCGATCTTCAGCCCCGCAAGCAGGCCCGAGTATTCCGCGACGTTGTTGGTGGTCTTGCCCAGGAACAGCCCGCCCTCGTACAGGATGGCCTTGCTGGTTGCATCGCGAACAACCACGCCCGCCCCCGACGGCCCGGGATTGCCGCGGCTGCCGCCGTCAAAGATCATCAATAGTGATAGAGGATGCTCAGTCAAAATAAGACTCTGTTAGAGTTTCACACCAGGAAACGGAGAATATCGAATATCCAACAAGGAACCGCACAATATCGAAGTAACGACAACGACGGAGAAACAACGGAAGCGCCTCGCCGGCCTCATCTATCTTTCGGCATTCTTTCTTTTCTCAGCCGTCCTGGCGCTGGCGACGAGGATCGAAATCAGTTCATCCGTTTCCGCCAGCAACGGAGCCAGTGCCGTGGGCTTCATCAGTTCTGCGCGAGCTATCATCAATAGCCATACTCGCGTCTCACGAAGTTCCTTGAGCACGATCTTGAGTTTATGCACAAAATCACCGCGTGATTCCGCGCTCTGTGCTTCCCCGTAATTCGGCGCTGGCGATGTACCGCTTCTGCTGAGTTGGCTGCGAATATGAGCGCCAACTGGCGTTCTAGGCAATGCCTCGGCGACGCGAATTACACGCACCGCGAACGAGATCAGCCTTTCTTCCAGATCGAACACGCGCTCGTTCTTCACCCCATGGCCTCTCGGTAAAAGTCGTTACTTCGATATTCTGCGGTTGCCTGTTGGATATTCGATATTCTCTGTTGGAAAGCCAACGTAGGCATTAAGGCTTATGCCCGCTGCTTCTGTTCCGCTTCCATGTAGAGGATGCGCTTGCAGTTGTCGCACGTCCGCAGTTCGTCGCGCGTTCGCAGCACGTTGGCGTGCTCGGCATTGAGCGACATATAGCAGCCGCCGCATACGTAATCGAACGGGGGCTTTCGGCCGTGGACTTCGATCACAGCCATCGCCTCGCCTTCGTAGCTGGAGCTGACGCGTTCGAAGAGCGTCAGCGCCTCCTGGGGGACGTCCTTAACGGCTTCGCCGCGCTGTCCTGTCAACTGCTCCAGCAGCTTGGTCAAGCGCTGGACTTCTTCATTACTGTTGGCCTGGACTTCGGCAAGGCGCTGCTCCTCGGCCGTGATTTGAACCTGTATCTTCTCCAGTTCGCCCTTGATCGCGTCGACGTCCTGCATGATCTTGAGGACTTCTTCTTCGATCTTGGCGTTATCGGCCTTCTGGGTGTTGAGCTCGGTGAGGATAGCGGCGTATTCTTTATTGGTCTTGGCGGTGTTGAGCGCCCCGCGAAGCTTGGCTACCTGGGCTTCGCGCTGTTTGAGGTCCAATTCCAGCCGGTCGGCATCCTTGCGGCGGTTCATGGACTTCTCATGCACTGCGTTCTGATCGGCGCGGAGCTGATCGATCTTCTTCTGCTGTATCGCCACGGCGTTCTTGCGCGTCTGCAGGCGGCGGCGCACCTGCGTCAAATCGCTTTCCACATTCTGCAGACGAAGCAAGGCTGCTAGCATCTTTCCCATTCCAAAACCCTCTTCACTTGTTAAAGGTTCGCAGCCCCACATTATCGCCCAGCAGCAAGCGAACTTCAATGGCGAGGGAAAGTTATTTTGAACATCAACAGCGGGCCCCAGGCTCCAGGCTTCAGGTGCGGCGGCTGCCGCCTCGGCCAAGATTCCCGATAGAGGCGTTGTTCTGCCGGTTGTTGCTGTTGCCGTTCCTGAAGCCTGAAGTCTGGAGCCTGAAGTCGTCGTTTAGTCGACAACGTCCGTCACCGCAAGTTTCCGGCCGGCTCTCTTGCGCTGGGTTTCATCCA
>CAYQJH010000080.1:0-15627 GCA_964417755.1 uncultured Planctomycetaceae bacterium | reverse complement strand
AACGGCAACGACAACGACAACGACAACAGCGAATATCGAATAACCAACAAGGAACTGCAGAATATCGAATGAACAACAGCGGCCGTCATTCCACTTCGAGAGTCGATCTTCCTCGTTCGATGTTTCGCGGCGTGATGGGTATGCAGCAGAGCGGCGGGCAATAACTCCTGACGCTTGTATCGGTGAAGATAATGACAGCAGCGGCAATATCTAGTGATAAGGAATTCGCAATTCGCAATTCGCAATCCGCAATGCAGCGGGAGCGGATGGACATTGTCATCATCGGGCATGTCGATCATGGCAAGAGCACGCTGGTGGGCAGGCTGCTGGCTGATACCGGGTCTTTGCCACAGGGCCGGCTGCAGGCGGTTCAGGCCCAGTGCCACCGCAATGCCAAGCCCTTCGAGTACGCCTTTCTGCTGGATGCGCTGAAGGACGAGCAGGCCCAGGGCATCACCATCGATTCCGCCCGATGCTTCTTCAAGTCAGCCCGGCGGGACTACATCATCATCGACGCGCCCGGCCATATCGAGTTTCTCAAGAACATGATCAGCGGCGCTGCCCGGGCTGAAGGGGCACTGCTGCTGATCGACGCGAAGGAAGGCGTTCGGGAGAATTCCCGCCGGCACGGCTACCTGATGAGCCTGCTGGGCATCCGCCAGATCGCCGTCTGCGTGAACAAGATGGACCTGGTCGGCTTCGACCGCAACGTCTATGACGCTATTATCAGCCAGTATGGGCAGTTTCTTTCCCAGGTGGGTGTCTCGCCGCTGGCGTTCATTCCCATAAGCGCGCGGGACGGGCTGAACATTGTCAGCCGGTCGGGCGAAATGGCGTGGTACAGCGGGCCGACGATGCTGGAGATGGTCGACAGCTTCAGCAAGGAGCCCGCGCCCATCGACAAGCCGCTGCGGATGAGCGTGCAGGATATCTACAAGTTTACCGAGGGCCTGGACGAGCGGCGAATAGTGGCCGGCCGGGTGGACAGCGGGCAGGTCAGCGTTGGCGATGAGGTCATCTTCCTGCCCTCGCAGAAGCGATCCACCGTGGCCAGCATCGAGGAATTCAACGCCCCGCCGCGGCAAGCTGCGGAGGCAGGCCGATCGACCGGCATCACCCTCAGCACGCAGGTGTACATCAAGCCCGGCGAGCTGATGGTCAAGGCAGGCCAGGCTGCCCCGAAGGTGTCCAGCCAGCTCCGCTGCACGATCTTTTGGCTGGGTTCGGCGCCGATGATCAAGAACAAGCGTTACAAGATGAAGCTCTCGGGCAGCAGGTCCGCAGTCTGGCTGACGGAGATCACAAGCGTCATGGACGCCGGCACGCTGGAGACCACGGATCAGAAGCAGCAGATCGAGCGGCATGACGTCGCGCAGGTCGTGCTCCAGACGCTCAAGCCCGTTGCGTGCGACCTGGCTGGCGACGTGCCTCAGACCGGGCGGTTTGTGATCATCGACAACTATGAAATCGCCGGCGGCGGAATCATCCTCGAGGCTGCACAGGCCACCAACACGCTGGCCCACAAGCAGGTGGCTGATCGCGAGAAGGCGTGGGATCGCAGCCGGCTGACGCCGACAACGCGGGCCTCGCGATACAATCAGCGGGCGACGCTGCTGCTGATTGCCGGGCCGGCCGGCTGCGGCAAGGCAGCCCTGGCCAAGGCGCTGGAAGAGCAATTATTCGCCGGCGGGAAGATGGCCTACTACCTGGGCATCTCCAACAGCCTGCTGGGCGACGACGACGTGAAAGACACCGGCCAACGCGATGAATACCTTCGCCGCGTCGGCGAAATCTCGCACCTGATGACCGATGCCGGACTGATCCTGATCGCAGCCATCAGCGAACTGGACGACTATGAGTTGGAGATCATCCAGACGCTCAGCAGCCCCGGTGACGTGCTTGTCGTCAGCGTGGGCCAGCAGCAACTATCGCGCCGCGTGGCCGACCTGCACCTGGGCGACGCAGCAGACCTGCAGGCGGCTGCGGGGGAGATCCAGCGCCTGCTTCAGGCGCGGCGATACCTGCCGGAGTATTACCTATGAGAACGACGAGCCTCCAGGCTCCAGACCTCAGGCTTCAGGAACGGCAACAGCACAACAAAAACAACAACAACGCAATGACAAGAACAGCGTGCCGAGAAGGAAGCACCCGCCGGAAGGCGGGGGTCCCCCTGCTTCCGCAGGGGGCTTTCTTGGCAGGTAAACGCAAAAGGTGGGGCAGAAGGAACAGCAGGTAGATGAGTAACGTTTCACAGAAGTGTCAATATGCATTGCGGGCCTTGTTTGAGCTGGCTAAACGCCGCGACGAAGGCGTTCCGCTGACGGTCGCGGAGATGTCGCAGGCGCAGGCAATTCCAGCCCGCTTCCTGGAGCAGATCCTGATGCAACTGCGGCAGGGCGGCTATGTCGAAAGCAGGCGCGGCGTAGCCGGCGGCTACGTGATGACGGCTGACCCAGCCAAGCTGACCGTCGGCGAGATCATTCAATTCCTCGAAGGCCCGATCAGCCCGGTCAAAGGCCTCGATGGCGGGGAGCAGTCCGCACTCACCAGTGATTGTGTTTTTATGATCATGTGGAAGCAAGCGCGTGATGCCCTCAGCGAGGTCTATGACCGTTGGACATTCGAGGAACTGCTGGCCAGAGAACGGCTGATTGCGCCGGGAGTTGCCTACGACTTTTCAATTTGAGACTGCCGTTAGGTAACAAAAGCCCCCTGCGGAAGCAGGGGGGTCCCCCGCCTTCCGGCGAGGGCTTCCAGTTGGTTCAACCTATGCGCAGCTGGTGCCACCCCCAAGCGTCGCTGTCGTTTGCTTGGGGGTGCAGGCCAGCTTCCCCAATAGTACTTGGGGGTGGCACCACAATCTTGTGAACCTATGATGTCTTCTGAAAATAAACCAACCTTTCCATGTGTCGCTTTGCCGCAAGACCTGCACGAGTGCAAGCTGCTGGGCCTCTACCCGCAGCGCCAGGAGGGACTCTGGATGCAGCGTGTCGTGATCACCGGAGGCGAGCTTTCAGCCGGCCAATGGAGGGCGCTGGCGGACCTGGCCCGCAGGCACACGCCCGGAACGCCGCTACACCTGACCACTCGGCAGGACGTGGAACTGCACAATCTTGCTGCCGCGCAGGTGCCGGCAGTGCAGCAGGAGCTGGCCCAGGCCGGCCTGAGCACAGTTGGCGGCGGCGGTGACACGCTTCGCAATGTCACCGTCTGCCCGCGGTGGTGCCAGTTGCTTACCACAGGTCAATCATCTATGCCGCAGGCCGACACCCCCAAGCAAACGGCAACCACGCTTGGGGGTGGCACCCAGATCACAGTTCCCGACCTTATGCCGCTGGCCAGACGGATCAGCGATCTGCTCCACGTCTACCCTGGCCTGTACAGCCTGCCGCGTAAGTTCAAGATCTCCTTGTCGGCATGCAGCGCCGCGTGCGGCAGGCCGTGGATTAATGATGTCGGACTGATAGCGATTCGAAAAGAGGGCCGTTGGGGATTCCAGGTCATTGCCGCAGGCTCGCTGGGGCCAAGGCCGGCCACAGGTATGCTCTGCTTCGACTATCTGCCCGCCGCCCACGTGCTGCCGCTGGTTCTGGCAGCCGTGCGGGTGTTCGATGCCCATGGCGATCGAGAGCATCGCTCTGCCGCCCGGCTGAGGCACGTTCGGCAGCGCATGGGAGATGCGGCATTCCTGGAGTTGCTCAAGGGAGAATTTGACAAGGCCGTGAGCGAGCAGCCCTGGCCGGCTGTTCAATTGCAGGCATCGGCGGCATCTCCTGCGGAGCATTGGCTGGCGCTGACTTTCCCCAACGGAGACGCCTGGCCGGAGGCGGCCGACGCCCTGGCCGACCTGGCCGACCGGGACGGCATAGCCGTGCGCATCGCAACGAATCACAAGGTCATCGTGGCGGCTGCGGATGAGGAAGAGCTTCGCCAGGCCGTGGCGCAGCATGGTGCACTGGCGCGTGCGGCGGAGGCCCAGCCTTGCGTGGTGGCCTGTCCTGGCAATCGCTGGTGCAAGCGAGGCTTGGTCGACACCAACCGCATGGCCGACGCAATCCGGCAGGGCCTGCCATCATCCTACCGCGGCACGGTGGCGATTTCCGGCTGCCCCAACGGCTGTGCGCACAGCGCGGTGGCTGACATCGGCTTGATAGGCCAGCTTAAGACCAACGCCGCCGGCCAGCGGGATGAAGCCTTCCACGTAATGCACGGAGGCGGCATGGGCCGCGACAGCCGGCTTGGACAAAGCGCGGGCATCTTTCCGGCCGATGAGGTGATCCCAATCGTGAAGAACCTTGCGGTCAGTTAGACCGTTGCTCTTTGAAAAGCGCTGGTGCCGTGGTTTGCGAAGTCCCAAAGGAACAAAGCAACCACGCTGTTCGCAGGGCGTGGTTGCTCCGCTTCGCTCCGCACACCACGGCACCAGCTTTGCTCCGCAAACCACGGCACCAGCACCAGCAAACCGCGGCACCGGCTCCGTAAACCACGACTCTGGCGGATCGCAGGACACCCCCTGCTTCTGGAGGGCTTCCGCCCTGTTTCAAACCTTGCGCACGACGCCGATGACTACTCCCTGGATGGCGATGCTGCCGGCCTTGACGTGGATGGGTTTGAAGGCGGGGTTGGCCGGCTGGAGGCGGATGCGGTCCTTTTCCTTATAGTACCGCTTGAGGGTGGCCTCGCCGTCTTCCAGCAAGGCCACAACCGTCTCGCCGTTTCTGGGATTGCTGCGGCGCTCGCAGATGACGTAATCGCCATCGCGAATGTGATCGTCGATCATGCTCTGCCCGCTGACCTGGAGGGCGAACTTGTCCTTTTCCGGTTCGAAGATCGAGTCGAGGTCGAGGCTCTGGCGATCCTCGAGGGCCTCTATCGGCAGCCCGGCTGCGATCCGGCCCACGAGCGGCAGGTGCGTCGAATCCTCGTCTGCAAAATGGAACTCAGGCGATACCTGCAAAGAGCGCGAGTGGTGCTTCGCGCCGCGCAGCAGCAGTCGCTTTCTTTCCAGCGCCCCGACGTGCTCGAACACGGTGACCTTGGTCAGGCCCAGTTGGTCGCCGATCTCCTGCATCGTCGGGGAATAGCCGCGACGCTGACGAAAGTCGCGAATGAATCGCAGGATCTCCAATTGCCGGGGCGTAGGCGTTTCCATCTTCGTTCTCCTGGGCCTTGCCGGTAACGCTCACGGCGAAATGGCCGCGAGAAGGTAAATGATTCCGCAGGCTGCTCTGGCCGATGGCTGCCGTGCGCAACGCCACGCTTTGAGTAGCAGCCGAGCCGCTGGCCAGCACGTGCCGCCCGCGGCGCAGATAATCCATCAGGCCGGTCTTGCCCGCGGCGCGCTGGGCGGGCGTCGGCAAGGCCTCCTGCGGCTCGAGCCCGGCTTGGGCAAAATTCACCAGCAGGGCGTTCGCCCGGTCCGACGGCGAGGCGTAGCAGGTTGCCTCATCCTGCGGCAGAGCCTGGCAGGCGGCTGGATAGGTACAGGTATAATCGCCGCCGGGCCCAAACTGGCACAATGGCGTCTGCGAGAATCCGTTCATACGTCACCTCTATTTGGTACCTGTTAGCATGCTATCCTAACATCGACCAAACGTCAAGATGGACTATAGTCTTTTTTCGGAACGCACGTTGACTGGCTGACTGGTTGACTGGTTAACTGGTTGATTGGTCATGGTGACCCTCTTGCCGATGCTTTCGCCAAGACTCGGCTGCTTCTGATGCCCGATTGCTGGCAACTTCATAACACAATACATTGGGGGTCATCTTGGTACGCGGTCTATTTGTGGTAATTATCGACCAAAGCGTGCCAATGGCTGGAGGGAAAGTGATGAAAGCAAGGGTAAAGAATACGTCCAGCCAACTGGAAGCCCCCGCCGGAAGGCGGGGGACCCACCTGCTTCCGCAGGGGGCTTCCGTCAGTCGTTCCAACAATACCTAACCCAATCAACCAGTCAACCAGTTAACCTGCTATGTGGCCGTCTTCTGGTACTCGACCCAGTGAATGGCGTGACGGACCAGTTCGGTGGTGTTTTCCAGCTTGAGCTTCTTCTTGATGTGCTCGCGGTGCGCCTCGACGGTCTTGACGCTGCGGTGGAGTTTCTCGGCGATCTGCCGTATGGTCAGCCCACGCCCGATATACTCGAATACCTCAAATTCCCGGTCCGTGAAGCCATACAGCATCAGGCCTTCCCGTCCAGACCGGCCATTGTTCACCAGGCGGGCAACGATATCCACCGCCATCTTCTCGCTGACGTACACCCCGCTGACCAGGGCCCTGCGGACGGCGGTAAGTATCTGTGCGGTTGGCTCAGTCATCGCGATATAGCCGCGTGCGCCGGCCCGGAAGGCTATCTCCGCGTAAAAGCTTTCATTATGCATCGATAGCACCAGGATCGGGATGTTGGGATGCTCCACGCGGATGGTCTTGACCAGGTCGATGCCCTTGCTGACCTCCTTCTCGGAGATATCGACCATGATGATGTCAGGTTTGGTTGCGGCAATCTGCCGCAGGGCCGAGGACGGCTCGTCGATCTCGGCGCAGACGCTCAGGTCGGCCTCGTGGTCGACCACCTGCGCCAAGCCCCGCAAGACGACCGGGTGGCTGTTGATAATAGCGACCTTGCGCTTCTGCATAAGTTGCATGGCCCCGTCCATCAAGAAACCTTGTTGGGTCGGCGTCATGAATACTCTCTTCGATGCTTAATAGAAGGCGACGTGTTCGCCGCAATTACCACCCGCGACTCTTGTACACAATTACAGGTCAAGTGTAGGCGGGCCTATTGCCATTTTCCAAGCCGAAGTGCCCGAACATGCTTAGAATTGCGCAGGGAAGAAGTCCCCTGGCAGATCGGAGGCATCATGGCGGAGAAGATCAGAGATCCCGAAGATGAGTACATAGACGTTCATCTGCCCAACCACCTTAGGGAAGACTACCTGGACATCATCAATCAGAATGAAGGCGCTGTGCCGGAGGCCTGGGCCTATACAGCCGAGACGGCGATGGATACCGATCCCGAGGCGCCCAGCGCGGGCTCAGATGAATCCCTCCGGCAGGGCATGACGGCGCAGGCGATTGTCGGCTTTCCTGGCAAGCACGCGGTGGTAAGGCTGCCGGCCAACCTGTACGCCGAAACGCCGGCCTCGGAGCTTACCGAGGAGGCTGAGCGCGTGCTGCTGGAGTGGGCCTCCCACTACCGCCGCAGCGAAGAGATCAGCGAAGCGCCCATCGATGAAACGGCGTAGGCCAGTGGTCTATCACTCGCGAAGCGATGAATAGGGTGCCGTGGTTTGCGGAGCGAAGCGGAGCAACCACGCCCTGCGAATAAGCGTGGTTGCTTCGTCCCTTCGGGACTTCGCAAACCACGGCACCCGCCCCTTTGCGGGCACTACCAGAAGAACGGGCGCGGAAGGTGCCGCGGCCAGTGGCCGGTGCCAAGCACAGAAAGCCCACTCACTACCGCGCCGACAATTGCCAGGATGACCGCGATGATGCCGACGATCTGCCCGGCCCGGGTAATGCCTTCGCCGTTGCGGTCCATCAGGCCTTGCTCCATCTTCTTCAAGTCGCCGCTGCCCATTACCCATGCGATAATGCCGAAGATGAAGCAGCACAGGACGCCCAGAATGCCAAAGATCAGGATCATCGCGCCGCGATGCGGCTCGACGGCCTGACCAGGGACCGGCGATGAGGCCTGCATGCCGATGGGGGCAGGAGGCGGAACTGCCGGCCCTGCCGGAAATCTCAGGCCGGCGATGGTCTGTGCCTGCTGCCACTGCGGCATGCCTTCGCCCCAGACCAGGTCGGTCGGCCCCAGCCGGCGCTGATCGGCCCACTGCTGAAGCGTCTCCAACTCGACCGGCCCATACTGCTGGCCCTGAATGTTACAGTACCATTGCTGTGCCATGTCATCTCCCGAGTTTCAGGAACCTTCCGCGCGGCCGGACGGCGCGATCGCGATCCCTTCGGGCAAATGTTATGAGATGGCTACGGAGTTTTCCAATATTCTTCTCAGCCTCATCGCTTGCCAATGGGCAGTCCGCCTGTATGATTGCTGCTGGAGCATCATGGCTGATCCAGGGAGGCTTGGCGTGACTATTGAGATTTGCTGTCCGGGCTGTAAGAGGAAGATTGCATTTCCTGATAATGCGGCGGGCAAGCGCGTCAGATGTCTGGGATGCAGTGCAATCTTCACGGTCCCTTCGGTAGTACTTCCGGGCAGTTCCTCCTCACCCGCCAGAATCGACCTCGGCGGACTGGACGCATTGGCTGATGGACCGCGAATCGAGCAACAAGCTCAGATTCCTGTGCCTGCGCCGCAGACACGAATGGTTCCCCGCCGGCAGGAGTCGCCTTGGGTATCTAAGGCATGCAAGATCGGCATCATCGTGCTGGCGATAGTCGCGGCCGTAGGCGGCGGCATCATCTTGCTGCCGCGGGTAATCAAGAACACGAAGCTTTCGGAGATTGCTGCAACTGTGGTCGATCCGGCCGCACGGCAACTGGCTGAATCACGTCACCGGCTTCACACGATCTCAAAGGGACTGTGGATCTACAGTGCCGCCAGCAATGACATGCTCCCTTTTCCGCCTTCATGGGCGAACCTGGTCCACAACGGCAATATCAGGATGGACGACCTGAAGTCGCCGGGTGAGCCATCTTCGCAATACATCCTTTGCACCAATCTGACCTCTGAGTCGCCCGGCAACTCAATCTTTGTCTACGATCCCGCCAAGTACAACAACCTGGTGCCCGCGCTGCTGGTCAGCGGGAGGATCGTAGACATCCCAGCGGAGAAACTGCAGGAGCGGCTCCAGCCGCGCCCACTTGCGCCTATAGTCAGCGATGGAGCCTCCTTCTCTGGGCCGCCCGGCTGGATACAACTCGCGCCGGACAAACCCAAGACCAAGGGCTGGTTCATTGATCCCGACAGCAAGCCTGCTGACCCCGACACCATGATTATGATCGAAATCGGCCCGCCAGCCGACCGAGACCTCAATGCCGTCGCCAATCGCATGGCCCGCGATTGGGGAGGCAGTGTCCGCGATGATCCGCTACTGCTGGATGGAGCTCCTGCCCGACGAGTAACTGTCCTTTCGAGGTCGAAGTCCCTTGCGCCCGTAGAGGGCATTGCCTGCATTCGCAATGGCAAACTCTATCTGATTATGGGCGGCGTCAAATCCGAGATGGAGATTTCGGCTGAGGTCGAATATGTCCGGGCCCACTGGAAGTGGGTATCTCGGTAAGGCGCGACATCGTGTTCTGCTTGCAGCGCAGATGCTCAGGCGCCCGCTATCGCGGCAGGCCTTTGCGGTCTTTGCCGGGTGAGTCTTCCAGGCCGCCGTAGGCGAAGGGAATTCGCTCGACGAAGGCCGGCACCTCAATAGGCTCTTCCTGGCAGAGCGTCTGCTGATACCAATACGCCGTGCTCGTCCAGTCGCCCTGGCGGTCGTTGGCATGGCCGTGCTCGATGGACAGCCGCAACGACTTCTCGAAGTAGATCGGGTCTTCAACGTGGAAGCGGTACTGGGAGTGCTTGCCGGTGTAATCGCTGTTGCCCTTGTAGCTGTAGCCGAAGTACTGGCTGCAGAATGGCTCGCGAAGCTGGTTGTAATTCCACGCCCCGCAGAAGTAGTCCTCCGTGCCGGTGCCGTGCAGGGCGGGCGGCCAGGACTGGCCGTCGATGAAGAACATGTCGTCGCCCTCGCCCCACCAGCCCGGCTCGTCGGTGTCTATATGCAGGCAGCAGCCGACATAATGCCCCTTGCCCTTGACATCCAGAATCACGTAATTATCCCGCCCCGTGGTGTTGAGTCGCTCGATTGCGCCGGTTGCGTTCGGGCCAGTCTTCTCTTCCTTGCTCACCACAAGCTCTCGCCGCCAGCAGGCGTGGAAGCGCCCCAGGCCCTCCACCGGCGACTGCCACTGCTGATAGTCGACGTAGAAATACAGGAACGAGTCCTGGTCGGAATCGTTGGTGATAGTGACGCGGGCGCCGCTGGCAAAAGGCATCGGGAACCAGCAGTTCATGCCCAGGTAGAAGGACTGCAGCGGCATCGATTGGAACGTGTTGGCCTTGGCGTGACCAAGCCCGAAGAAGTCGCCGATCGGGCAGATCACCGACGGCCTGTCGCTGCCGTCCCAGTACATCCGAATCACCAGGCGGCGAAGATTGTTGTCCGATTCCCGCGTGGTCATCCAGATGTGCCTGATGCAGCCGGGGCCCTGGATGTCGGCCAGGCTCACGGTCGCGCCTGCGGGTATGGTCCAGCAGTCGCGATTGCCGCCGGTGGTATCGTAGGACGAAAACCGCCTGGACTTGATACCGCTCTTGAGCTCTGCCAGGTTCGACAGGCTGGTATTGCCGATGTTCATCGGGTATGACTCCGATCTCTGGTAATGCCGCGCAACTGATCGCATGCGACCAACGCAAGCGCCCTTGTATGTTAGCGAATGTTAAAAGTCGGCTGTCCCCAGGTCAATGCCTTGTTGTTTGCGAGAGATTTTCCCGGCAGGAAATTCTCTCACGCACAGAGCGGGAGAAAGTAGAGAGGAGAAAGCGGAAAATGCGGCTGGCGCTCGCCCAAATGATCCACTGCAACGCATCGCCAGCAACTTCTCCCGCTGTCTACTCTCTACTTTCTACTCTCTTTCTGTCGTAACCTATCAATCAAAGACACCAATTACGGCTTGCCATGGAATAATCTCACAGGTTGTTAGTATGGTAAAACTCTACAGGGCATTATCGATTGCACTTGCAGTGTGTCTGGCTAACCCTGCGCTGGCCTCGCGGACCGTTACGCATCCATTTGTCGGCGTAACCTACACGGTGCGGGAAGAGGCGCTGCCCCGCCCATGCAGGATGCACATCGTGGACATTGACCTGGCAGCCGACGGCCTGCGTTTTCGCCTGACGCCGCCCGACGGCGCTTTGCACACGATGAAGCAGACGACGCTGGATTACCTTCGCCAGCAGCAGGCCCAGATCGCCATCAACGCGCACTTCTTCGAGCCCTGGCCTGCGCCCGATCCTGATCCCGGCGCCGCCAGCCTGGTCGGCATCGCTGCCTCCGACGGCAAGGTCTTCGCCCCGTTCCTTGATAAGCCGCCAAAGCAATACGCCATTGCCGCCAATGCCCCCGGGCTGAACATCGACGCCCGCAATCACGCGTCAATCGTCCATCGCAGCACCGCCGACCCTGCCGGTTATTCAGCCGCTGAGGGCATAGCGCTGTACAACACGCTGGCGGGCAATGAGCAGATCGTCACAGCCGGCCGGGTGACGGCTGCCCAAAGCGACTGGAACAATCGCACCGGCCCAAGGACGGCCATCGGCCTGACGAGCAATCAGCATCTCATCCTTTTCGTTGTCGATGGCCGGCAGAAGGGGATCAGCCAGGGCATGAGCGTGCCTGAGGTGGCGCAGATGCTGGTGAAGGACTTCGGCGTTGTCGAGGCACTGAACCTCGATGGCGGCGGGTCGAGCACGCTGGCCATCGCAGACCCCGCTCCGCGCGTGGCCAATGTCCCGGTGGGTGTTAATGACATGCCCGGGACGCTGCGCGCGGTCGGAAGCAACTTGGCTATCTTCGCCGCACGTCTTGAGCCTGCATCCAGGCCCGATGGCGAGACTCAACATGCGATGACTTCAAGCGGCATTTCCGCTCGGCATTACATCGTCGTCGCGTTGGGCCTGTGCCTGGTAGGCGTCCTGGTGATATGGACCTTGCGCCGGCGACGCTCACGCGCAAAGTAGTGACTTGCTCATTCGTATCTAAGGCGCGCCAGCTTGTAGAACGGCCGGCCTTGCGCGATGTACTTCCGCTCGAAATTGGTGCCCACCACTTCGCCGTCTTTGTCAGCCATGGACGGGAACGATATCTCGGCGAACTTTTCCGCGCCGGCGAAGACCTTGCGTATGTGCTCGAAGTACTCGCGGTGATCGGTCACGATGAGCACCTGCCCGCCGGGCTTGACGACGCGCCGCAACTGGGCGAGGAAACTCTTCTGGATGAGCCTGCGGCGGTGGTGCCGCTTCTTGGGCCAGGGATCGGGAAAGTAGATGTGAACCCGCCAGAGGCTCGCATCGGCGAGGCAGTGCGTGAAGAACGGCCCCGCGTCGGCCCGGAGCATCCGCACGTTGGCCAGGCCGGCCCGGCGGAACCGATCAGCTGCATAGATGGCATAGGCCCGCGCCCACTCGATGCCCAGGAAGTTGACTTCAGGCCGGGCCGATGCCCGCGCCAGCAGAAACGTCCCCTTGCCGGTGCCGATCTCGACCTCCACCGGCCGGGCATTGCCGAACATCGCGGCGAAATCGACGTGCCCCCCCTGCGCGATCTTCTCATCCAGCAGGATCTCGCCCGTCTGCCACTGCCTCTGCCGGCCATGCCCTAAATGTTGCGGCGATTCGCTTCGCATGATCCGAGCATACAGCATCCATTGCGAATTGCGAATTGCAAATTGGGGCGTCTGAACAACCTGCCGCAGAGACGCCTTCAGCCCACTTCTTCGTCTTGGGGATGATTGCCATCATACTCCGGAAGAACAGACAAGCTTTTGTAAAGGCCATGAGCGCGACGGTTGTCGCCGTGTGTATCGCTACGGCTGTATGGTACTTCGTAGTCATGGACGAGATTCACCATTCCACCGATGCAATTTCAGCGCTTGCCATTCTGACGATCCCTTTTATCGGGGGCGGTTGTGCTGTAGCTGTTTTCATACCGGCTTATCTTCTGATGAGTCGTGACCGTCGCTTTCAGGGCAAGTAGAGCCGGGGATTTGCGGAGCGCAGCGGAGCAACCACGCCGACTCTGAGACAACTCTGACACGTTTTATGCGCAGGTATTGGTCCCACCCGACGGCACGAAATTGGTTTCGTGCCAATAAATCTTCTGCCGGCCAGGCAAGGACTTATGACCCATCCGACCTTTTGAATGACCACTCTTGCGCGCAGAAAACGGGGCGCGGGGTGATGAAGGTGGGCGCGGAATGTGCGCGCCGGAGAACACCAGAGAAAGGAACGGAACATGGCAGGTTACAAAGATGTGATCGAGGCGATCCGGCATTCACACTCGCTGCGGGAAGTATTGCAGCGCCTCAAGATGCCGCCGAGCGTGCTGCGGCGGATATTGCGAAGCCCGCGCTTCGCCCGGCAGATGGAGGTCGAGAAGCCCCTCACGCGGGCAATGGTGCACTACCATGCCTCCTGCCAGGCAGGATACGCCCTAGTGAACCTGGCGGGGCTATCAATGACCGATAAGGTCGAGGCCATCCGCAAATCGTCGATGGCCGTCCTCTCGCGGGCACTGGATATGAGCGTCGTGCCGGATGCGCCCAAACCAACAATAACCGCACCAAAATCGAACGAAACTTAACTGAATTCAACAGAACTCGACAGAACTCAACAGGCGCCAAAAGTCGCAAGCAATTGAGGCGGCAGATGTTAAGGGTAGAACCATACTGACGGAGCACTCAAGGCGGTCATGGATCGCTTTGACGAGGGCATGGCATACTTGCAAAGCGCCTTCTGTGCGCCGATAATTCCGCGGGCTGCACATCATCTTATGGCCATAAAGGAGACACCTCATGAAGCTAGGCGTGATGGGCGCATTGTTCGGCAGGATGACCTTGGATAAGGCGCTGGATTATTGTCAGAAGGTCGGCCTGGACGCCATTGAACTGCCGTGCGGGGCGTATCCCGGCGACCCGTGGGGCCTGATGGGGCTGCACAAGAACAAGGCCGGCTTGAACGAGCTGAAGAAGAAGGTCGCCGACCGCGGCCTGACGGTCATGGGCATCGCCAGCCACGGCAACCCGGTACACCCCGACAAGAAGATAGCCAGGGAGCACTTTGAGGCCCATCGCAACGGCGTGATGCTGGCGGCGGAGTTTGATACGTGCGTGATCAACTTCTCCGGCTGTCCGGGCGGCAGCAAGGCTGACAAGACACCCAACTTCGTGACCTGCCCCTGGCCCAACGAGTTCACCCAGGCGGCCAAGTACCAGTGGGACGAGGTGCTGATTCCGTTCTGGAGCAAGGAGAACGATTTCGCCGCCAGGCAGGGCGTGAAGATCGCCTTCGAGGCGCACCCCGGCATGACGGTGCACAACCCGGAGGATATCGTCCGCCTGCGCAGCGCCGCCGGCAAGAACCTAGGCGCCAATCTCGATCCCAGCCATTTCTTCTGGCAGGGCATCTGCCCGGTGGAGGCTGCCCGCTTCCTGGGCGAGAACAAGTGCATCTTCCACGTCCACGCCAAGGACACAGCCATCGACCCCCGCAACAGCCGCATCACCGGCAACCTGGACATCAAGAGCTACGGCGATGTAAAGAACCGCTCGTGGGTCTTCCGCACAGTCGGTTACGGCCATGGCGATGAGTTCTGGAAGCCGTTCGTTTCGATGTTGCGGCTGCAAGGCTACGACGGCGTGCTGAGCATCGAGCACGAGGATTCGCTGATGAGCGTCAGCGAGGGATTCGAGAAGGCTGTGAGCTACCTGAAGTCGGTCATGCTCAGCCAGCCGACCGGCCAGGCGTGGTGGTTTTAAGCTGCGTGCTCCGCGCGCAGCTTAGAGCAGGCGAGCAGGAGAACAGTTGAGCAGGTGAAGAAGAGACGAAGCGCAGGTGCCCTGCTTCCGCAGGGGGCTTCCTAACCGACCGCCGGTTTCAGCAGGAGGACAAGTGAGCGAAACTATAGAACCAACCGAACAATCCTGCCTGCGTCTGGGCCAGGATGTCACGTTTCAATCCTTGGGCCAGGGCCAGGATACGGTCTTGCTGTCTCTCAAGACCGGCTATCTGTACACGTGCAACGAAACCACAACGGCCATGCTGGAGTTGATGGACGGCCGGCGGAGCCTCGGGCAGATCATCGACGAACTTGAGGGCCAATTCGACGTCAGCCGGCAGAAGCTATCAGCCGACCTGCTGGGCATCGCGGGCAAGCTGCTGAAGGAGGGGCTGGTTGTCTATAGCCAGTCATAAAGCGCAGGGCGTCTCTCTGCTGCTGCGCGGGCACGTGTGGCTGGCGGCGGCCGTCATGCCGCTCCTGGTGGACATGCTGAACCTGCCCATGCTGATGAGGCTGCTGACCCCGCCGCGATGGTGGAAGCCTTATCGCGGGGCCAGCGTCGAGCAAATGCTTGACGTGGTGCAGCGACGCCTGTCCAGGCCGATCAATATGCGCCGCCGCGTATGCCTGCGCCGCTCGCTGGTGTTGTATCACTTTCTGCTTCTGGCGGGCAGGCAGGCGAGCATCGAGTTCGGCGTCTTTGCGCCTTCAGCGGAGGACGGCTCCATGCATGGGCATTGCTGGGTGAGCGTAGATGGCCAGGCTGTGACGGATGAGAGCAATCTGCCGCCAGCCATTGTTTATCGTGGCGGCGGTGCGGGCGGTGCAAAATGACTTGTTGACCGTTGGGCTGTACTGCCGATATAGTCTTTGCAGCCCCTTCGGGCATAGTAGGAGAAGAAAATGGAAAACACCCGTAAAGCCTATAGCGAACCCACGCTTGAGAAGCGCCAGCAACTACTTGAGATCACCGAAGGCGACGCCATCAACGTCACGACCACCGGCGGCGGCGAAGAGGAAGTCGGCGGGCCGTACTAGTCAACGGAACTTGAC
>CAYQJH010000079.1:0-15670 GCA_964417755.1 uncultured Planctomycetaceae bacterium | reverse complement strand
CAAACAGGTGCTTGCTCAGAAGAGCCGGCTGGTTCTCTGCGGCGTCAACCCGCAGGTCTGGGGCGTCCTGAGCGTGACCGGTCTGGACAAGATCTTCGAGTGCACCGACGACGTCTCCACTGCGCTGGCGACCGTACAACTGGGCGTGCCCGCGCCCAAGCGGCGATAAAGACCAAAACGACGAATATCGAATATCCAACAAGGAACCGCAGAATATCGAAGTAACGGTCTGTGGTTTTCTGTCGTTCCTTCGAGATTCTGCGGTTCTATTGATCGATATTCGATATTCGCTGCTTTTGTCGTTGCCGTGTCGGTCTTCCGGCCTCCGGTCCTCCAGTCTTCCGGCCTCACGGGCAAATCACATCTCCCTGCCGATGGCCTCGGCTATGCGCTTCAGGCTGGGCATCAGCTCGGCCATCGCAGCCGGCGTGATGGACTGCCCCCCGTCGCTCATCGCCCGCTCGGGGTTCAGGTGCGCCTCGATTATCAATCCGTCGGCCCCTGCCGCCACGGCTGCCCGGCACATGGCGGGCACCAGGTGCGCATGGCCGGTGCCGTGCGAGGGATCGACAACCACCGGCAGATGCGTCCGCTGATTGAGTTCGGCCACAGCCGCCAGCGGCAGCGTATTGCGAACGTAGTCCTCATACGTGCGAATGCCGCGCTCGCATAGGATGACGTTTGGATTGCCGGCGTTGATAATGTACTCCGCAGCCAGCAGCCATTCCTCCAAATTGGCACACAGACCCCGCTTGAGCATGACCGGCTTGTTGACCTTGCCGACCGCCTCCAGCAGTGGAAAATGCTGCATGTTTCGCGCGCCAATCTGGAGCACGTCGGCATAGTGCGCCACGGCATCGAGGCTCTCCAGGCCGATGACCTCGGTTACGATCGCCAGGCCCGTGAGGTCGCGGGCCTCGGCCAATATCTTCAGGCCTTCCTCGCGCATGCCCTGAAAGCTGTATGGCGAGCTGCGCGGCTTGTACGCCCCGCCGCGCAGGCCCACGCACCCGGCTGACTTGACAGCATCGGCCGTCTTCAATAACTGGTCGCGACTCTCCACCGCGCACGGGCCGGCAATGACTCCCACAGCCGCCGAGCCGATACGAAAGCCTCCCGAGCCCAGTGCGATTTGCGTACGCGTCTTCTTGACTTCCGTCGAGGCCATCTTGTACGGGGCCAGGATCGGCACCACGCGATCTACCATCGGGGCGTTCTCGATTGCGCCCTTGTCAACGCTGCGCTTGTCGCCGATGCAGGCGATCACCGTGCGGTCGGTGCCCCGGATAATGTTGTCCTTCAGGCCGTACTCTCGCACGAGATCCACCACGTGCTGAACTTGTTCATCGGTTGCGCCTGGCTTCATGACCACGATCATTTGCTGTCTCCGATTCCTATATGCGAGCCAAAATGTTTACACGGTTACCGCTGACAAGGGGGAAGATTGAAGGCCGAGAGTGCTTGAGCAGCGCCGGCTGGTTTATCACCAGCGCCAATAGCGATAGGAGGCCCAGGCATCCGCCATCTGGAATGCAGCAAACAGAGCGGGTCGACCCACCTGCCGCGAAGGCTGGGGGCCTGACCCGGATGTCTCCTGATTGCAGATTGCCATTGCCATGCCTGCTCCTGAAAGCTGACGCGCTCATTATACCGGCCATCCCCGTATTTGGCCAAGTAGAGAAATCAGAAAACAACAGCCACGGCGAACAGCAGAATATCCAACAAGGAATTTCGAATATCGAAGTGAACAACTCAAGCTTGTGGCGGAAGCATAGTCGTCCCCGGCCTTCCGGCCGGGGCTTCCTTCCGCCGTTCCTTCGATATTCTGCGGTTCCTTGTTGGATATTGGATATTCGCTGTTCTTAGCCGCAGATTCAGACCATGAAAATTGGTGCCACCCCCAAGCCGTTGTCGTTTGCTTGGGGGTGCTAACCCGATTAGGCGAACACCCCCAAGAGTACTTGGGGGTGGCACCCAAGTCAGCCTTGTGCGGAAGCATCATCGTCCCGGGCCTTCCGGCCGGGGCTTCCTTCCGCCGTTCCTTGACTACAAGTCTATGGCCCGATTCCTCCGCCTTCACGAATTGACCTCCAAGACAATGCCGCAAGGACAACAGCTAAGAGAAGAAGCCCCACCAATGCGTATTTCTTCCCTCTGCGGTCGTCTACTATCAGGCCAATCGCGCAAGAGACTATAGCTCCCCACACTGCCAAGCCAGCCCCTATGCTTAGGCAGACCGGCAGTGCAGGTAACCTGCTAACATATATCTCTAAGACACCTGCCACAAGAACAACAAGCCAACACAGACAGATAATCCAGAACCCTATCTTGCCGAATGAGGCACGAGGCTTCAAATCCTTTGTTACTCGGCCGGCCGATTTACATTTTTCATCTTCTTCTGCCATTGCTCAGACCTCACATCCACCGGATTCCACCTATTCCAGTTCATCAAGCTTTCGCCTGGCTGCTTCGTGAATCCATGTTGTCGGGAAGCGATCTCGTAATTCTCGAAGCAGCAGTCGGGCATCGTCCACTTGACCCTTCTTGATCATTAGCTCGGCGCGACGGAACGCGGCGTCGCCTTCGGCTATTGCAAGGCGGGCTGTCTCGCAAAGCTGCTTGATGTCCGGCAACGGCGGCAACTGCGAAACAAACGCCGGAGAGCCCTCGACCAGCCGGCCGTACGCTGCCGGCACCCGCTCTCTGAACAATCTTGAGCGGACGTCCGCATATGTGCCCGCATAGCTGTCGCCCAGTTCCCTCCCGCCGAAGGGATCAATATCGGCCATCAGAATTGCGTCAGGTTTCTTGCCGCCCCAGGCCAGCACCTGCCCCTGCGGCCCCACGATAATGCTGTGCTCGCCGCGCATAGCCGAGATGATATACAGGCCATTATCCACCGCCCGCGTGCGCATGGCGGCCTTGCCGATGTCGTTCTCATCGCCGAAGGCTGCCCCGCCCAGGCTGGGGTGGAACACCACGCCCGCGCCAGCCAGCGCCAGTGATCTGGCCGTCTCCGGAAAAACAAGGTCGAAGCAAATGGCCAGCCCCACCGTGCCCAGGTCTTCCGTTTGGAAAACCGGGAAGCTCGTGCCCCGCCGCTTCCACTGCTCAAAGAGCGGCAGGTGAACCTTCTCGTACCGGCCGATCTCCTGCCCGCGCGGGCCGATCAGCACAGCCGTGTTCGCGAACTGGCCGTTCGCGACAAAGTCGCAGCAAAATACCAGGTACAGGCCGCACGAGCGGGCAGCCCCGCTGAACCGCCGCAGGGCCAGGTCGCTGCATTGCTTGATGACCCCCGGCGCTAGTTGAGGCTGACAGCACTGCCATATCTCCGTGCCCAGGCAGTCCTCTGGCAGGCAGACCGCCTTGCAGCCTTGCCCCGCCGCCTGCTGAACAAGGTCGATCAAAGCATCGATGCTCTTGTTGACGGCTGCAACGACCTTGGCAGGCCTGGCGATCTTGCCGCTGATCATTCGCTTGCGGGCTTGAATCGCAGCCATGCGGATGGTAGCCATATGATCCCTTCTATGATCCAATATCTACTGGGGTCAGCCAGAACTAAGCATGTCCGACTACTGATCTGGCGGACTTCAGGATATCGGCAGGAAGTTGAAGTGGCAATCGGGGCCAATTGTGGTGCAGGCGTCCCGCCTGCAGTCCTGCCAATGCCAAGGGTGTGCAGGCGAGACGCCCGCACCACAAAACGGCGACCGTCTACACTGCCTTGCGCCGTCGAAGGATCGCTGCGCCGCCGATGGCCAGCACAAGCAGGCTGGCCGGTTCCGGGACGCTCTTGAGGGCCAGCACGTCCAGGACGTGCCAATCGTTGGTGCCGTAGTAGTTCACCATCTGCCAGGTGGCATAGTTGTATTCGACGTCATAGTAGCGCAGCGTATCCGGCGCATCGGCGTTGGCCTTGTCGTCGTCACTGTCGGTGATCCACAGGCCCAGGATATCGCCGGTCTGCGGATCGAATGCATCGCCCCAGACGGTGACGGCATGGCCGCCGCCGTTGATGTTCCCAAGATACAGCGTTGTGCCATAGCCCTGACGCAAGAAGCGATCAGTCGCGCTGATCGCGACGCTGAATTCTGCATGAATATAGTATTGGTCAAAATTGACCGAGGGTGCAAAGCTCCCGCCCGGCACGTCCACCTGCGACCAGCCTTCCTGCCCTGCCTGGGTATTGACACCGCTGAACCACCACTGCCAGGCGCAATCCTGGGAGCCGCCCACGTTGGTCCAGTGATCGCGGTAATAGGCGAAGTAATCGTCAGCCGACGCCATGCCCGAAAGCTGACCCCAGCCGGTCCATTGAAGAGCGTTGGAGGCTGCTGCCGCCCAGCAGAGGTTATTGTCCTCGACGGTCAGCGGGCTCTTCTCGACATCCGACCACGTGCCGCCGAAGTCATCGAACATGAAGTAGCTCGTGCCACGTGGCGTGCCGATGATGCTGCGCGTGCCATCGGCAAAAAGGCAGCCGGCTGAGGCCGCAATGCACAGGATCACAGCAGCGAGCGAATTACGTGAAGTGTTCATATCGCCGCTCCCTCAAGCAGCAAGTTGGACCTTCTTTGAGAGCAAACATATTGTAATGCATGGAGCATATCTGGTCAATCTGTTCAGAAAGCCCCCGCCGGAAGGCGGGGGACCCCCCTGCTTCCGTCAGGGGGCTTGCTATTAGGCGATGAAAGATCAACCAGTCCGCGAGTCAAGTATTAGAGTTGTTTCAGAAACTCCATCGCCATCGTGATGTCTTTTACCGGGTCGGGCCCTACCTCTCGCTCGATGGTCAGGAAGCCGTCGTAGCCGATGGCATCCAGTTCCTTAATGTACCGCGGGAAGTCCACGCCGCCTTGTCCAAGGGCCACTTCCAGCAGTTGATTGCGCAGGCCGTCCTTGGCGTGCGTGTGGACGATGTAGTCCTTCAGCACGCTAACGCCGGCGATCTGGTCGAAGCCGAACATGCAGAAGTTGGCTGGGTCATAGTTCACCTTGGCGGCTGAGCACGGGATTTGCTTAAGGAACTTCAGCAGGTGCTCGGGGCTTTCCGGGCCGGTCTCGCTTGCGAAGGCCACGCCGATCTTCTCGCCGTGCCGGGCGATCTCGGTGACAGCCCGGCGAGCAGCCAGCCACTGCGGGTCGTTCTCGTCTTGCGGCAGCTTTCCGATATGCGACGTGACCACGGCTGTGCCAAGGTCCGCCGCCTGATCCATCGCAGAGATCGTCTTCCTGACCAGCTCGGCGTTGCGGGCCTCGTCAAGAAATCCATGGCCGAAGTCGGCGCACAACGCGCTGATGACAAGGCCTTCATCGCCAACGAAGCGGCGAAAATCTCTGCGAGCGGTTGCGTTCATATTGCTGGCCAGCATCTCGCCCTCGATCACGTAGATTTGAAAACCGTCAGCCCCAAGCTGGGCAGCCTTCATGATGCCGCCCTTGACGCCCAGGCGGAACGACTCGATCATGACGCCAATCTTTCGCTTGCTCATGATTTGCTCCTTTGTCAGGCCATATCGTAATGAACTCCAAACGCATTGGATAGTGGCTGGTTCTGACCGAGGAGCGGATACGGAAAACCGGAGAACCGGAAGGCCGGTGAAACGATGGGTGCCGTGGTTTGCGGAGCGAAGCGGAGCAACCACGCCCCGCCAGAACTCGCAAACCAACAATGAACTCAAATATCGAAGTGAACAGGCCGGCGGGAGAAGTTAGAATCCTCCCATGAACTGGATGCACCGAAAAGCATGGCTTGGTGTCTTCGTGTTGTGCCTCCTGGCTCTTAATGCCGCAGGCGCGCCGACGAGCACTGCTTCCACCACGCTGCCTATAAGCCGGCCGGGGCCGCTCCCGACGGCAAGGACAGTCGATGAAGGCCTGATGCTTCAAGCCGACGAGCAGGCCATTCTGGCAGCCGTCCGCGACCGGTCGCAGCAATTGGACGAACAGGCGCTTTTTGTCCTCCTGCGCCGCTCAGCGGCCATGCCGCATCTGACAGAGGAGCAGTTCGACGGCCTGGCCCAGATTCCCGCCGGCCGCCTGCTGGCTGAACCAGCCAAGTTCCGCTGCGAGCCAATGCGACTCCGGCTGAAGGTCTTCATGATGAAGCAGTGGTCGCCCGGCCGGGAGATCGGCACCAGCCCATACTGGCCGGCGGATCGGCCGGTGTGGTTCCTTACCGGCTTCGACTACACAGCCGGCACGCCATCGGAAAAGCCGCTGGCAGTGCTGAGCATCGTCGACCCGTCCGAGGCGCTGGGCCGGCCCGAGCGCATCGGCCAGGCCGGCGAGTCGATTTACCTTCCCGGGCGAAATCTCGATCTGGCAGGCATCTTCTACAAGGCCTGGACCGACATGAGCGTCGGCAGCCAGAAGAACGACGAGCCGGCAGTGCTTACCGAATACCCGGTCATCATCGCCTGGCAGATCAAGTCCTCCCCGCCGCTGATCAGCGACCAGGCAAAGCTGGCCATGGGCATCGTGCTGGCAACACTTGCACTTGGCGCCAGCTACCTGTACCTGAGGCGACGGACCCGCCCCGCCGGCGCAAGAAAACTGGGCGTCCGGCGATTGACAAGCGCCAGCCAGCCCGCACAAGCCCCGCATGGCGCAGAAGAGAACGATGTTGACCCCGCCCTGAAGGCGGCAGTGGAAGAGTCCCAAGGCGGAAGCCGCGATGGAAGCCCCCTGCGGAAGCAGGGGGATAATTCTCGCATACACAATGACGATGTTGAAGATCAAGGACAGGACCGTCAATGAATCAAGTCATTCACCTTGACCTCGGCCAGCGAAGCTATGACGTGAAGATCGGCCCGGGCATGATCGCCGAATTATCCCAGCTTGCCAAACTGCCGCACGCCCAGGCCGCCGTCGTCATTGCCGATTCCACCGTGGCCGGCCTGTATGGCCGTGGCGTGCTCGATGTGCTTCGCCAGGCCAGGTTCCATGCAAACCTGATCGACTTTCCTGCCGGAGAGGCCAACAAGACGCTGGCCACTTACAGCAGTGTGCTGGATCGACTGTTTGCTCTTTCCCCGGCGGTGGATCGCGACACGATCATCGTGGCCTTGGGCGGCGGCGTCAGCGGCGACCTGGCTGGGTTCGTGGCCGCCACTGCCCTGCGAGGCCTGCGATGGGTGCAGTGCCCCACTACCCTGCTGGCCTGCGTGGACGCATCCGTCGGCGGCAAGACGGGCGTGGATCACCCGACCGGCAAGAATCTCATCGGGGCGTTCTATCAGCCGCTGGGCGTATTCATCGATGTCCAAACGCTCAAGACGCTCAGTGATGACGAAATCCGCACCGGCCTGGCTGAGTGCGTCAAGCATGCCGCGATTCGCGACGTAAGCCTTCTGGATTTTCTCGAGCAGAAGCGCTCAGCCGTCTTCGCCCGCGATGAAGATGTGCTGAGCGATCTCGTGGCGCGAAACGTCGCGATCAAGGCCGAGGTGGTCTCAGCCGACGAGAAAGAAGCCGGCATGCGAGCACACTTGAACTTCGGCCACACCATCGGTCATGCCATCGAGACGCTGCTAGGCTATGGGGTTGTCTCGCACGGGCAGGCGGTATCGCTGGGGATGGTGGCTGCCTGCCGCATCGCGGTTGAACGCCGTTTGATCGAGCCAGCATACTCCGACCGCCTGGAACGCCTGCTGGCCTTGCTGCACCTGCCGGTGCGATGGGAGCACCTGGCCGTGGCGCCCGGGCAGCATCCGGATGCAGAAGCCCTACTGGAGATCATGCGGCACGACAAGAAATCCCGCGGCGGCAATGTGCGGATGATCCTGCCCACCGGCCCCGGCAAGGTGGACATCTTCACCAACATTTCCGCCGCCTCGATCCAGCAGGCGGTGCAATACCTGGGGAAATGACAAGAGCCGCCAGCGGCAGCAACTATGCCCGACAGGAGTCGAACCTGTAACCTTCGGCTCCGGAGGCCGACGCTCTATCCAATTGAGCTACGGGCACATGTTTGCTCACGAGAAACTATACTGCCCCGTGGCAGGCAACGCAAGTTGAACCTGCTTTCACTTGCAAGGGGCAGTTGTGGTGCAGGCGTCCTCGCCTGCAGATCCTGACAATGCCAAGGGTGTGCAGGCCAGACGCCCGCACCACAAAGCGGCAACGACCCTCTTGTGTTTCTTTCGCATGTAGGCTGGACGTGGCGGCGGCCCTACGCTAATTTCATGTCTATGAGCAAAGAGATAGTGGTCATTGGCGACGGCGCCTGGGGCACCGTGTGCGCCCTGATGCTCGCGGAGAACGGCCTGCGGGTGCGTCTGTGGTCGGCGTTCCCCGACGCAGCCGAGGAAACCAGCCGCCTGCGCGAGAACCGCCGTTTCCTGCCGGGCTATCCGCTGCCGGCGAATATAGAGGTCACCGGGCAGGCCGCCGGCCTGTTCGAACGGGCCGAAATGGTGATTTCGACCGTGCCCACGCAGTTCATGCGGAGTGTCTGGACAAAGCTCGCAAGTGAACTGCCTCCCAGCCTGCCGATCTGCTCGGTTGCCAAGGGAATCGAAAACGGCACATTGCTTCGACCGACACAAATCCTCCAAGACGTTCTGGACTGTCATTCCGGCCCCCGCCAGGTAGCTGCGCTTTCGGGGCCATCGATTGCCCCCGAGGTGGCTGCGCACAAGCCCGCGACGGTGGCCGTGGCGGGAACGCATTCTGAATTGGCCGAAAAGACGCAGCAATATTTCAATCGCCCATACTTCCGCGTATACACCAATACCGACCTCATCGGCGTCGAAATCGCCGGCTCGACCAAGAACGTCATCGCTATTGCGGCCGGCATTATCGATGGCCTCTCCGCCGGCGACAACGCCAAGGCCGCCCTGCTAACTCGTGGCCTGGTGGAGATCACGCGCCTGGGAATGGCCCTGGGCGCCAAGGCTGAGACATTTACCGGCCTGGCGGGCATGGGCGACCTGGTGACCACGTGCATATCGCCTTTGGGGCGAAATCGATCCTTCGGCGAGGCCATCGGCAGAGGCAAGAGCGTCCAGGAGGCACTGGCGTCCACGACAGCCGTCGTCGAGGGCGTGGCAACTACCATCAGTGTTGTTGAACTGGCGGCGCGACATGGCGTGGAAATGCCGCTGACGCAAGCGGTTCATCGCGTCATCAACGGACAGAGCCCGGCCGAGGCTATCAAGCAACTGATGAGCCGCCCGCTGAAGGCTGAGTGATCACCCCAGCAAGCCGACCTCGAACAGGTTCGTAGAGGCCGCTGCTTCTTCCGGCGTCAACGCGGCGAAATTGTACGGAGGCCAGGGGCCGGACAATTCGATGATCTTCGCGCCATCTGCCTGACACTGCCGCAACTTCTCGTGCAAGATTTCACTCTGGCTGCGGGGAACAAGAAGATGAATCGCGACCACAGCTTGCCTCTGAAGCTTCGATAGCTCGCACCGCCATTTCCTGACAATCCCGCCAAGGTCTGCAATGGTCTTTCCAGCCTGATCCTCCAGTTCGCGCTCAAGGCTTTCGGCCTGACGATACGCCGCCTGCCTTGCCGAAAGATACGCCAGGCCAGAATCCGCATGGGCCGGAGGTTTGGGGAGCGTGACTTCCGCAGCCATCTTTATCGTCCACTCGTCGCAGCCCTCGAGCACCTCCAGCACTGAACCTATCGCATCCTTCTTGTCTTCAAGAATCTTCCGCCACTGCTCACGGGTTGGTTGGGCCGTGCCATACCGCAGCGGCAACACCGTTCGCTGCTCATGCAGTTGCCTGATGACATCAGCGAAGGTTTGAACATCATCCATGGACGGTACGCCGCCCAGCGCAGGCATCTCCGACACCGCGATCGCCAGGCCGGATTGCTCCACCAGGTTCAACGGCGCGCCTCCCAGGCCGGGCGGTAATTGGACCCCGGGCCCGGCTTTCAATATGCAATAACCCAGCAGCATCGATGCTCCCTAGTGCTCTATGACAAGTCAACCGATGGGTGCCGTGGTTTGCGAAGTCCCGAAGGGACGCAGCAACCACGTTTGTTTGCAAGGGGCGTGGTTGCTCCGCTTCGCGCCGCACACCACGGCACCCTTATCCATCGTTTCACGAGTCGCGGAGCACTAGTGCTCCTGCGACATGTCAGGACAGAAGCTGTAAGGCGGCCATGGGCCGGACAATTCTATTTGCAGGCCCTGATCCTGATATTGGCGAGAAAGCTCTTCCGCGCGCCGCTCCAGGGCGGGCACTTCCTCTTGCCTGACCAGCAGGGCAAGATTCAGAAGCATGGGCTCTGCCCGCCCGGAGACATCCTTCGCCTGCTGAGGCAATTCCCTCGACTGGCCCATCTGGCCGAACGCTTGTCTGATTTCCTGGGCGCCCCTGGACATCTGCTGATAGACGTTCTGCCGCGATGAGAGCTTCTGGCTTCGTGCCTGGAGATAATCCCGCCCTGGCGAAGCAGCAACAACAGTTCCGACAGGTTCCTCCTGCTTAGCCGGCGTGGCATAGACCTTGACCGACCATTCCTGCAATGCTGCAATTCGCCCCAAAAACTCGTCTATCGTCGTCAGGCGGTCGCGAAGAAAGCTCTCTATTGCGTGCCGGCTGGAGAATATCGAGCCGAACTTCACAGGCAGCACCGGCCGATCCCGCATCACGGCCTTGACCAGGGCGTCGTGGTATCGCGCACGCGGGGCAATCCATCGCAGCTCGCCCATGAGGTTTTCATCCTGGAATTCCTCCACCCGCACCGCGCAGAACACAGCCGCCACATCGCCGACCGCCACTTGCTCAATAGGCTCATAGCCCTCAGGCGCTGGCTGCAGTTGCCGGAGCGGGCCGGGCCGCGTCAGGCAGAACACGTACAGCCCTGTGGCTTCATGTTGGTTTTCGTCCAAGGCTTCGCTCCGTCTGCTCTTGAATGGCGGCTTCGAGCATCTCCATATCGATCTGGAGTTTCACACGATCTTCGTCCGCCTGCGGTTTTCGACGCGTGGCCTCGATGGCCAGCGAAACAGCCTGCCATGCCGCCTGTCGGCAGGCGGACTGAATATCAGCGCCCGTAAGTCCGTCCGTCTTCTCGACCAGCCGCTGCCGGTCAATTCCTGCAGCCAGCGGCTTTCCCTTCAGTGCAATATCAAATATCTGCCGCCGCCCGGCTGGATCGGGCGGAGGAACCTCCAGGATCAGGTCGAATCGTCCGGGACGAAGCAGCGCTGGGTCGATCATGTCGGGACGGTTGGTGGCCGCCAGCACCAATACGCCCCGCAGCTCTTCCACGCCATCGAGTTCGGCGAGGAATTGACTGATGACGCGCTCGGTGACTCGAGCATCGCTCAGGCCCGATGTACGATGCGGCACCAGCGCGTCCATTTCATCGAAGAACAAGATGCAGGGCGAGGCTTGGCGAGCCTTGCGGAAGATGTCCCGCACCGCCCGCTCCGACTCGCCGACGAACTTGCTCAGCAGTTCCGGCCCTTTGATGGAGATGAAGTTGACCTGGCTTTCGTTGGCAAGCGCCTTGGCCAGCAGCGTCTTGCCGCAGCCTGGAGGGCCGGTCAGGAGGATGCCCTTGGCCGCGACAACCCCGGCGCGCTCCAGCAGCCGCTCATGCCGCAACGGCCATTCCACTGCCTGCGACAGGCGCTTCTTGATAGACTCCAGCCCGCCCACGTCCGACCAGGCGACATCGGGCACCTCTGCAAAGACCTCGCGAATGGCCGACGGCTCGACCTGCTTGAACGCCTCCCGGAAGTCATCCATTCGGACTTCAAGTTGCATGAGGATCTCTGTCGGTATCAGTTCGGCTGCAAAATCGATCTGCGGCATCAGACGCCGCAGGCAACTCATCGCAGCCTCGCGGCACAGCGCCTCCACGTCGGCCCCGGTAAAACCATGCGTCGAGCCAGCAAGCACGTCAAGATCGACGTCGGCTGAAAGAGGCATCCCCCGGCTATGGATTTCAAGTATCTCCCGCCGGCCATTGCGATCCGGGATTGGGATGGATATCTCGCGGTCGAATCGTCCGGGACGGCGCAAGGCCACGTCGAGCACGTTGGGGATATTAGTGGCGCCGATGACCACCACGTTTCGCCTCTGCCGCAGCCCGTCCATAAGCGAAAGCAACTGCGCCACCACTCGCTTCTCGACTTCGCCGACGACGTCCTCGCGGCGAGGCGCGATGGCGTCGATCTCGTCAAGAAATATGATGCTCGGAGCCGTCTGAGAGGCCTTCTCGAAGACCTCGCGCAGATGGGCCTCCGATTCGCCATAGAACTTGTGGATTATCTCCGGCCCGCTGATCCAATAGAAGGACGCGCTGGACTCGTGAGCCAACGCGCGTGCAATCAAGGTCTTGCCGGATCCCGGCGGGCCATACAGCAGCACGCCTGCTGGCGCATCGATTCCCAGCCGCTCGAAGACCTCCGGATATCGCAGCGGCAATTCGATGATCTCCCGAATACGCTGCACCTGTGGCCGCAGGCCGCCAATATCCTCCCACGAGATCGTGCGTTCCTGTGGCTCGGCCCGCGCGGCGATCTCCAGGACGGTGCCAGGATCGATAACCACGCTGCCCGAGGGCTTAGTATTGCCCACGCGAAAGTCCGCCGCACGCTGGCCAAACAGCGCGATTCTCACTCGGTCACGGTCGCGCACAGGCAGACCGTCCATCAAACGGGCAATATGTTCCACGTCGGCCGGCCTGGCCCCGGATGTCAACGGCGTGAGCGTCAATCGCTCGGCGGGCTGGACTTCCGCGGCGCGGACCTGCACTGTCTGGTCGATGCTGACGCCTGCATTGTCGCGGGTTATTCCGTCGATCTGGATCAGGCCGCTGCCGCGCTGCTGCTTCGGACTGAGCATGGCGCGGGCCAAGGCAGCGCGTTTGCCTTGAATCTCCACCACGTCGCCTACTTGAAGGCCTAGCGCTTGCATGTTCGACGGATCCATCCTCGCCATCGCCCGACCGACATCCTTGGCCAATGCCTCGCCGACTCGGAGCTTCAACAAGGTGGGGCTTTGAATGGCCATCGATCTACCTCACCTTTTCCTGCCCAGGCGAATCTCAAGGATCCCATTCCGGCAGGTGTGCGTCATCTCGCGAGGACTGAAGGCCCGCGGCAGGGTTGTCCGTTTGCGGTATCGCGCCTGTGGGCCGTGCGCCTCCAGCTCCAGGACTTTGTCTTCGAGTTTCACGTGCACGTCCTGCGGCGAAGCACCGGGAATCTCGGCCACAACGAGCACATAGTCGCCTTCGTCGAAGATCTCCACGTCCGGCTCGCGCACGTCATCGATGACGGTCTTGCCGGTCTGCGGATCGCGATGAACATTGCCGAACGGCTGGACGCGGACATCCCCTCCGCCGATCCCGACCTTCATGCTGACGCCGTAGACCGCCTTGCCCTCCTTGCCGCCAGGCAACTTGATCTCCCCCGACTGCTTCAATTCCTGGCCAGTCTGTGCAAGCTCATTGAGTTTCTCCAGCAGACCTGAAAGTCCCTGAAGAAACCCTTCACCGCCCTTACTGCTCTTGGCCATAACGCAACCTCTATAACAATAAAGGGATCCTCGATCCCAGCCGCGGCCGACAGGTCTTACATCTTATCTCCGCGTATCGTGGTAGACCTGCGCTTGCGTCCGGTCGGAGTGATCTCAGTGACATCCTCGCGCACCTGCGCCTTGTTGCCCTTCTGTGTTACGGTCGTCTCCTTGACCTCCGTTCCTCCGAAGAACTTGTCCTTCACTTCCGTCTTCTTTACCTGTTTCTTGGGTGGCTCATTGCGTTTCTTGCCGCCCAGTATGTCCAAAACGCCCATTTATGGCTCCTTTGGAGAGTGTTCTCCAATTAGCTCCTTCTCAACACAAACCATTGTAGGCCAAGCTATTTCTTGCCCACGCTCACCGATGCCGGCAAGGGCTGCTTCTGTGAAGTGGAGCTGAACTCCGGGTTGCCCTGCCACCAATCGATTCCCAATTCCTTGGCCTTGTCAGCCGATGCGACCACAAGTCGAATCTGGATGGTCAGCAACTCGACCTCGACCAGCTTTATCTTGATATCGCCGACGATCACAATGCCCTTGTCAAGCACGCGCTCAAGGACATCGGCCAGTGACGAAGTGCCCGGTGGTGCTATTGCCCGCTGCTCTGCCATTCCTGCCCCTTTATATCAGTCTACCCAGAGGCCCAAGATCGATGTTCAGCTCCTCGCCCGAGAGGCCGAACTCCTTCTTCAGCCGTTGCAGTTCCTGGTCCAATTGCATGAAGGTCTGGCCCAGATCCTCGACCTGCTGATCGCTGAGCGAGCCTGCTTCCATCCGCCGGATCGCCTGCCGTTCCAGCAGTTGCCGAAGAAAGTCCACCAGAGTGAGAACCAGCTTGGCCAGGTCATTGCGCACCTGGTCCTGGCGGACTTCCAAGTGCTTGGGCCGCTCTATGGCAATTGCGGCTTTGCCGCCGTTGTCCTGGTTCATCGCTCCCTCTGAAGCGTTGCCTCGACCGAGGCAATCAGCAATTTCAGAGAAACCCGAATCAAGTCCACGTTGGCAACGGAGATCACCAGGTCGCCGGTGATAACCGCGCCCTTGTTCAGCACCCGGTCCACGACGTCCAGGAGGCTTACCGGGTGCGCCTCGATGCCGGTGTACTGGCTGGTCGCCTCGGTCATCTAAGACCTCTATTGCCGCAAAGATTGACTCGTCTGCCCCGGTTTCTGCCCGCTTTCAATGGCATCCAGTTCGTCAAGAAGCTCAGCCTCGCGCCGGTCGAATTCCTCTTCGCTTATCTTCCGGTCCTGGAGCATGCGATACAAATTGGCCAGCTCTTCCCGGAGGCTCTGGCCGCGATTCGACATTTCCTCGTCGGCCGCCCGCTGAACCTGACGAAAGATCCATAATAGCGCATCAAACATCACTTAGCCCCGACCGGCGGCGACAGACGGACATTGCAGAAGCTGTGGGGCGGCCAGGGGCCATCGATACGCAGCGAATAATTGTCGTCGAAGTCCTTGGCTATCAGGCGCACAGCCTTTTCAAACTCTCCCTGAGCTTCGCGCGGGATCAGGCAGGCGAGGTTGGTCACTTCCGCATCGCCCTTGGCTGCAGCAGCCTTTACCTCCCATCGCTTCTCCAAGGCTTGCACGATCTTGTCCGTGTCGGCCTGCCGCTGCGCATCGCGCAATTGTTCGAACAGCCGCCCCAATTCGATCTTCTCGTCACGCGTGGGCTCCTGCTGGCCGCCAAAAAGACGGTCCCGCATGTCTCTCAGCTGCGGGTCCTTCTCCACAAAGTACTCAAATATGTTGGCTGGGGTCCAGGTAACGTACAGGCCCATCTCGACCTTGCCATCTACATGCTCAAGCTGGCGAAGGAGAGTCTCCTCGTGAGTTTCCAGAAAGGCTTTGACCTCATCCTCGTTCTCAGCCACCACTCCAAAGGCCATCGGCAGCAGCGTTACGCCCTGGTCCAGTACATCACGAAGCACCGCTTCGAAGGCTGCAATGTTCCGACGTTCGGGGCGTATCCGCTGGCTGGGGATCTCGCTGACCAGGGCCGATAATGCCTTGGCCCGAACCGCCTTGACTGGAGCATCTCGCAGGCCTGTCAATTGCTCCAGCCGGCCTCGACCGGCTGGAATTATCCCATACATCAAAAGGCCGTTGACTGTGCCGCCACTCATGGATCACTCCTTACGGCTGGACTTGGATTGTGAT
>CAYQJH010000078.1:0-15902 GCA_964417755.1 uncultured Planctomycetaceae bacterium | reverse complement strand
CACCGCACAGCCCGCAGGCGTCTCGCCTGCGGTTTATCCGAGAATGCGAGGGCAAAATGCCCTCGGTACACGCGGGCGAGACGCCCGCGCCACGCGCTTGCCCGGTCAATACCAGACCATGACGATGAGGTTAGGTTCCTGCGTCTTGCCTTCCATCGTGCCGATGACGTGCCCGACGTGCTTGATCTCGATGGTGTCGCTATCGACCCATTCGTTGATCTGCTGCTCCATGTGCTGCAGCGACGCAAACGCGATCTTGGAGCAGAACATCCGGCAGCGGGTCGCCCCTCGGCCGTCGGTATTGAGCGGCCGCTTGAACTGCATCTTGTGCTCAGTCTTGGCTGCCGTCGCGCCGAAAGCACGCAGGCCGCCAGGCTTGATGACGCTGCTGGGTTCCACCAGGGTCAGAGGCTCTTCTTTTTCGACAGGAAGAGGGCCTTGGTCCGGTTTGTGAATGATGCCATCTGCCATGATTCGACTCCCGCTAAAAGTGAAAAGTCGTGCGGAAAGATATGACTCAAGTTGGTATTATAACGGCCTGTGTGCGGGCGTCAAAGCCCCGGATGAAAAAGATGCTGGCCAGGCTGACTTACTGGGAAAAGTGCGTATGGAACATGAGACACCTGATTCGTTGACGGCTTCTTCAACATCAAACGATGGCAAGGGCTGCGCCTGCGGCAGAGACAAGATCCTCGTAGCGCTGGTGCTGATGCTGGCCGGCGGCGGCATAGCCGGCCTGCAATTGCTGCGCGGCCCTTGCGATGTTGCACAGGCCGGGCCTGCCGCTACCGCGCCGGTAAAAGCCCTGGATATCGCCCAATTGCGGGGCATCGCATTGCAGCTCCAGGCCGACGACAACCATCCGTTCGACAAGTACATCAAGGAAATCGCAGCCACCGGCGCCAATTCCATCTGCATGGTCGTCTCGGGCATGTTCCAGAATTGCGGTTCGAGCAGCATCTACATTGACGCCCGCAAGACGCCCTCGCCCAAGCGAATGAAGGAGCTCATCAACTTGGCCCACGAGCAGGGGCTCAAGGTTGTCCTCATGCCGATCATCCTGCCCAGCCGGCCTCGCGAGGACGAATGGCGCGGCAAGATCGACCCGACCAAGGACAAGAACTCCTGGGACGACTGGTGGGAGGACTACACCAATTACATCATGTACTGGGCGTACCTGGCCGGCGAGACCAAGGTCGACGTCTTCATGGTCGGCTCGGAGCTGGTCAGCGTCGAGCCGCAGACCGATCGCTGGGTCAAGCTCATCGAGCAGGTGCGCGGTGCATACGGCGGCCTGCTTAGCTACTCTTCCAACTGGGACCACTACAAGCCCATCAAGTTCTGGGACAAGCTCGACATCGTCGGCATGACCACTTACTACGACCTCTGCGGCGACAAGCAGCCCACGCTGGAAGTCATGCTGGCGTCCTGGAAACAGATTAAGAAGGACCTGCTTGAATGGCAGGCCAGCGTCAACCGGCCGATCCTGTTCACCGAGGTGGGCTGGCCCAACCAGGAGACGGCTGCCAAGTACCCCTGGGACTACTACCGCGCAACGGATAAGCCCGCGCCGGAGCTTCAGAAACAATGTTTCGAGTCGTTCTTCAAGACCTGGGCGGACGAAGAAGGCATGGCCGGCTATGTCGTCTGGGAGTGGCGCAACTGGGACATGCCGACCGATCCAAAGCGCGACACCACCTTCTGCCCGGTGGATAAGCCGGCCCTGGACGTTATTCGCGAATACCTGGTCCGCAAGAATGGTCTGGTAACTGACCGGAAGACTGCATCCAAGCCCGCTTCGGAGCCTGCTGCCGAGGCTGGCAAGGGCGTGGCCAAAGCCGATGGGAATGAAACAGCTAAGCAATAGGGTGACACCATAGGCTAGTCAGGACATTGTTGAAAGGAAGACCGACATGCATTCTAAATTGATCAGTTCACTGGTTGTGCTCTGCGTATCGTGCGTCGCAATGGCCGACTGGCCGCAATTCCTTGGACCAAACCGCGACAATATCTCAGCCGAGACGAACCTCGCCAAGAGCTGGCCTGAAGGCGGGCCGGCCGTTCTCTGGACTAAGAAACTCGCCATGGGCTTCGGCCCGGCTGCCATCGCAGGCGGCAAGGTGTACGTGCTGGACCGCGAGGGGGATGACTCGGACATCCTGCGCGTGCTTAACCTGACAACGGGCGACGAAGAGTGGACATACAAGTATGCCTCGCCCGGGAAGATCAGCCATCCTGGCTCGCGTTCGACGCCGGCTGTGGATGACAAGTTCGTCTTCATCGTCGGCACGCACGGCGAAGTTCATTGCCTCGGCAAAGACAGCCACAAGGTCGTCTGGTCAAAGAACTTGCTGAAGGATTTCGGCGAAAACAAGCTGCCGGGCTGGGCGGTCGCCCAGTCGCCACTGCTGTACAAAGACACGGTCATCGTTGCCCCGCAAAGCAAGACGGCTGGCGTGGTGGCTTTGGATAAGGCCACCGGCGAGGTCAAGTGGCAAAGCCCAGCCATCGGCTCGATGAGCTACTGCTCTCCCCTGATGGCCGTCATCGGCGGCAAGGACCAGATTGTCATGGAGAGCTTCAGCGGTACCTACGGCGTGGACGCCGCGGACGGCAAGTTGCTGTGGTCCTACGAAGACTGGAAGGTCAAGACCGCGCCGTGCCCCTCGCCGACGTTCATCGGCAACGACCAGCTCTTTGTCACGGGCGGCTATGGCGCCAAGAGCGCCATCATCATCGTTAAGAAGTCCGGGGATGCTTTCTCTGCCACCGGAGAAAAAGTCGGTAGCGTCGGCAGCCACATGGCCAATGCCGTCTACTACAAAGACCGAATCTTCATCAACAGCGACGGCGCCGGCCTGTTCTGCCTCGATCGCGAAGGCAAGACGCTCTTTAAGAGCAAGGAGAAGTTCGGCAAGGGCAACTTCATGATCGCCGACGGCATGATCTACATCATCAACGACGGCAGCGGAACCATGAACCTGGTCGAAATCGGCAACGATGCATTCACGGTGGTTTCGTCGGTCAAGCTGCTGGCCAGCGGAGAAACCTGGGCGCCCCTGGCGATATCGGACGGCAAGCTCATCTGCCGCGATCAGAACGAGATGAAGTGCCTGGATATCAAAAAGAAATAAGGATTCAAGGCTCTGCCGCAGAGACGCAGAGGCCGCTGATAACAAGAATAGATCTCTCTCCTGCAAGAGTCGGTCAAGACCTGCAACGGACAACTTGTGCGTAAGAGGCGCATGATGTTTTCGATTACTGGCCATACACTGCTTTGCAGATGGCGGGAGGCTTGGCAGCGATGCTGGGGCTCCGCCCCAGACCCCGGAGTTTTGCGCTTTAGGCTTCCGGCAGCAAAGCAGCGGACCTCCCACGTGGAGAGGCACCGCCTGCCGTGTAGCCACCGCCAAGGCGCTCAGGCCCTGCTCTGCGTAGCCGCTACGCAGGGCGGAGCAGAGTCGCACTCCTGCGTTGCCCTATCCTCCTCGACGACACGATGCAGTATAACGATGCTGCCGGCAGCGCAAAGCGTTAAACTCCGGGGGTTTGGGGGCAGCGACCCCCATTCCTTCCTTGCACCACTAGATAAGGCTGTGATTTGATGGTGAAACCAAAGCGACACGATGGCCGGCGGGCGGATCAGCTTCGTCCGGTGAAGATCACTCCTGGTTTTGTCGGCAAGGCCGACGGCTCGTGCCTGATCGAGATGGGCCAGACGAGAGTGATCTGCACTGCCAGCCTGACTGTCGGCGTTCCCGATTGGCTGCGAGGCAAGGGCAGGGGCTGGCTGACGGCTGAGTACGGCATGCTGCCTGCCTCCTGCGGCGGACGGAAGAGCCGGCCCACGCTCAAACCTGACGGCCGGGCTGTGGAGATTCAGCGCCTCGTTGGGCGGTCGCTGCGAAGCGCCGTCGCGCTCGAGCGGCTCGGCGAGAACACGCTGTACCTGGACTGCGACGTGCTCGAGGGCGACGGCGGCACGCGCACTGCCTCCATTACGGGCTCGTACGTCGCCCTGGCGCTGGCTATTCACTCAGCGGCCCGCTCGGGCAGGTGCGATGCTAATGCCCTAAATGGCGCTGTGGCGGCGGTTTCAGTGGGCATCGTGGGCGGGCGGGTGCTGCTCGATTTGGATTACCCTGAAGACTCCGCCGCCGAGGTGGACATGAACGTCGTAATGACTGGCGACGGAAAGTTGATCGACGTGCAGGCCTCCGCGGAGCGGGCAGCCTTCAGCACATCGCAGTTGCAGGCGATGCTTGCCCTGGCTGGCAAGGGCATTGCCAAGCTCCTGCCGGCCCAGCGACGGGCAATTCAGGAAGGAGTTTCTTCATGAGGAAGATGCGTTTTGCGCCGGGGCTTTGTGCCCTGCTGCTGGCGGTGGGTGTCTTCGCAGCCGGGTGCGACTCCGCGGGCACTGGCATAGGTTCGCCAAACGCGAGCACAAGCACGGGCGATGAAGAGTATTCCATTGCACTGATGGCCTTCCTCGGCCGCGACCAGATGGAACAGGCCCAGCGGTACAAGGCAAGCACGCAGGAGCAGGCAGGCTGGCAGGATTTGTTCGTGCTCTGCGATGGCAACAAGACGGTGCTCTACTGGGGCAAGTACCCGACGCCCGGCGCAGCCGCCGGCAATCTCAAGATCGCCAAGTCATGGAAGACCAAGGCTGGGCACGTTGCCTTCGGCGGAGCGACGATTCTGGCGCTGCCCGGCGGCGATCCCGGCCCGGCTGAGTGGAACCTCAAGACGAGCAAGGGCAACTACACCGTGATGGTGGCCATCTACCACGACGCGCCGGAAGACCGCTTCGTGGGCAGGAAGAAACACGCCATCGAGGCCTGCCGCGTCCTGCGAGACAAGGGCGAAGAAGCGTACTTCTTCCACGGCCCGGCGCAGTCGATGGTCTGCGTCGGAAGCTTCCCGGACTCTGCCGTGCAGGAAGTCTACCAGCCCAATGGGAGCTGGGCGCAGGTGCTTCGCGACGGGCGGATTCGAGACATCCTGACCAAGTATCCAAAGCTGGCGGTCAACGGCAAGGGCAGGGCCCAGACAGCGATTGATCCCGCCACTGGCAAGGAGGTCTTCGCGGACGTCCCCAGTGAGTTCATACGCATCCCCGGCCGGCCCGAATTGCCCCCGCGAGCTGTGGGCCCCGATGAGCTCGGCCTGCCCGGCGGGCCTAACGATCCAGCCGTCAAGGAACTCGTCCGGCAAAAGAAGGAAGCCCTTCGCAAGGCCCGCAGCGGCACGGCAACGGAAGCAAAATGATCAAGACCATTGTCCTGGCCACCAAGAACCCTGGCAAGCTCCGTGAGATTCGCGAGGTGCTCGCTCCCCTGGGGGTGGCCGTCGCCGCTCTGGAGGAATTTCCGCCCATCGTCGAGCCGGAGGAAACCGGCTGCACGTTTGAGGAAAACGCCCGCCAGAAGGCTCACTATTATGCACAACAGACGCATCAGTGGTGCCTGGCGGATGATTCCGGCCTGGTGGTCGACGCACTGGGCGGCGCGCCGGGCGTGCATTCAGCCCGCTATGCCGCCCACGCTTGCCCCCCGGCCTCGCCGCGAGAGGTAATCGACCAGGCCAACAACCGCAAGCTGCTGGATGAACTGCGTGAGGTTCGCGATCCGCGTCGCACCGCGCGATTCGTCTGCCACTTGGCGCTGTCGGACGGGCAGAACATCCTCGTCGAGGCCAGCGACGCCGTAGAGGGACGAATAGGCTATCAGCCGCGTGGCAGCAACGGGTTTGGGTATGATCCGCTGTTCTACCTGGCGGGCCGGGATTGCACGACCGCCCAGTTGCCCAGCGCGGAGAAGAACCTCATCAGCCATCGCGGCAAGGCCCTTCGCAAGTTCGCGGACAAACTGGCAGAGATGCTGGCCAGAGCCTGAGTGATGCCTCAGGGCGCAGGAAGCAATTGTGGTGCAGGCGTCCCGCCTGCATGCCCTGACAATGCCCAGGTTCTGCAGGCGAGATGCCTGCACCACAAGACAACAATGCGGAGGCCATGAGTCTGTCCAACGCTGTGCTACATATCGGACGCCTTTGACCTACCCGTAAAGCATATTTGCTTGACCAAGGCGATGGCCGCCAGAAACGCCGTGATGATTGCATACCGCAGGAGGGCCCCATGCCATGGCACTACGCCCGGCGAGCGATTGGCAATGGCTGAGATGCTGTACAGCACGTGCGACTCGTGCCAGATTCGCTGCGTGTCGCCGTAGACAGCCGACGTGATGCTGTAGAACGGGTTGTACTGCACAGACGCCGTGGTTATGGCCGGCCGGGATTCCGCCGCAGCGGATTCCAGCAGGCCGTTGATCCAGAACGGGCTGGCCATCGCAGCCAGAAGCACGCCTGCGGAGGCGGCAGCCAGGGCATATCGCCAAGCCTCGCGGCGGGCCAGTTGCACGGCAGAAGCCGACAGCAGGCTAAGCACGGCGTAAACGCAGTAGACCTTGACGGCAGACAGCAGGGCAATTGAGCCCTGCGGCCAGATGGCCAGGCCGACGGCCCAGAAGATCGCCAACGCCACTCCGCAGGAATCTGCGATTACCCCGGCGCGCAGGAACGTCGCCCACCATCCCCTGCCGCTGGCGGCAAATACGCCCGATGCGATGGCCACCCAGACGGCCCCTGCCGCCAGCACCGACAATATAGCATTAGAGCGACCGCTCTGCACAAGCACCGCCGCCAGCAGGCTGCCCGACATGACAAGCACACTGCCAATGCAGCCAAGCAGAATGGCTGTCCGCTGGCCGGCGAAGACCTCTGGCCACCAAGTACCGGTTGTAGTGCGATTGGCTGTCATGGCTCGCTTGCCGGCTGGCTCCCTGCGCGATGCTCCGCCAGGTCCTTGCTTAGCTCCAGTTGGTAAGCCTCCCAAAGGTTGCGGAGCGACTCCAACTGCTTCAATTGTACTGCGATGTTCGCCAACTCCTCAGAAGCCTGCTCGGAGAGAGGCCGGATATAATCCTGCGGATTGTCGAACTTCTGCCGCCATTGGGCTATCGCGGCCGCTGACTGCTCCTTTGTTCGAGGCAACACATCCTGGGAGGCAGAGAAAAACACCTCTCGAAAATCCCTCACACCGCCGCTGCGAAGTCTGCTCCGGCAGCGGGCAATGTCATCCACAAGCGCCGCGCCATCGGCGCGAATCACGACCTGCCCGAGCGAGTGCCGATCTATAAACTTCTCCGCGGCGGCCTGCAGGTCCTGCTGCTGCACCGCCTTGCCGTCCAACGACAAGCTGCCCGTTCGGTCGATGTCGAGGTTCATTCGTGCCTGAGGCGCTGTTGCTGCGTCAGCCGCCGGCGTGATTACGATCTCAACTGCCGTCCCCACCGGCGGAATGGCTTGAGAATCTGCAGTGAACTCCAGGTCCGCGTTCTGCTGCGAACTTTCAAATGGAACGTCGATCACTGCGTCGGCAAAGTTGGAGACGGAAATGACATGCCCAAGCTCACGGCGATCGGCCAGGTAGGCCCCGTCCGGCGTCACGTCCGAGCCGACGAATATCCATGTCTTGGGCGGCTGGCACTTTCGGCCGTCGGCCGGCTTTATCCACTGCGCTGCGTCGTCCTGATGCGCAGTCCCTTCCTTGTCCTTCCACCGCAGGACAATATTCAGCGCAGCGCCCTTGGGCGGCAGGAAGCGGCTGTCCTGGCCCTCCTCTGACCAGTGTGCCGGAATTCCTGGCGCTAAGTCCAGCGCCAGCAGCGCCGCATGAAGATGTGCAGCCAGTGCCTTGGTCCGCAGGATGCTCTCATGCTCCTTGGTGTCCTGCCGGCAGAGCAGCAGCTCCAGCGCAACGTCGCGCTGGCAGACTTCAGATTCGATCCGCACCTGCCGAGCCGTCAGGTCGGCCTCCAGGTGCGGAAACTTCAGCACCCGCGCCGGCGATGACGACGTTGACGAGGAGGGCCAATTGCCGGAGCTGCTCCGGCCGGCCACTCCGGATGGCCCATCCGCCGCCACGCAACAGCACGCAAATGAAAGTACGATAGCGCCCAGGCATGAACGCTTCATCAATCCATCTCCCTGAAAAAGCCGCAGGCCGTGAGCTACCTTCAGCGGCTGCTCACGGCCTGTCATTATACTTTTATGGCTTCTCTAGCTCTACTTCATCGGCGGGAAGGCCTTATCCTCTTCCTCGCGCGGAATGATTATCTTTGGCCGGACCAATATCAGCAGCGTTTGCTCATCGCGGACCTTGCCGCGATTGGTAAATAGTCGCTGAACGATGGGAATCTTGCTCAGGCCTGGCACGCCGCCCTCGCGCTCGACCTCGGCCGACAGGCGCTGGCCGCCCAGCAGCAACGTCCCGCCGTCAGGAACCGTAACGGTTGTCTGAACAGACTGTTGGGTAACGTTCGGAGTCTGGATGGATGCCCCGCCGCCAATCGGAGTGCTGGTGATCGCATTGAGCGTCTGCACAGTGGGCAGGACTTCCAGCGTCACATAGCGGCGATCCGCCGAGACGGTGGCAGTCACAGTCAGAGTCGAACCGGTCATAATGGTGGCGATCGTCGGCTGGTACAGCGCCACGTTGCCTGCGCCGACGACCGGCTGCAAGCCTGATACATATGCCTGAAGCGTGCCAACTGTTACGGTGGCCTGCTGACCGTTGAAAAGCGTGAGACGCGGAGCGGTCAAGGTTCGGGTGGTCGAGTTGGCTTGGGTGGCCTGGATCAGATAATCTACCTGAATGTCATCGAGGAACGTGCCTCCGACACTCAGCGAGGGCGACAATACCTGCCCGCCGATGCTGTTGCCTAGAGGCGTCGATACGCCGACCATGTTCCCCCAGGTATTCGTCAAAGATCCCTGTACCGGTACAGGCCGGCCGGTAATCGGATCGATTCCCGGGCTGGTGAGGACTCCAACCGGGGTGAATCGCGGGTTGCTGGGGAAGCCAGGCCCCCAGCCGCTGACTCCCTGCTGCGGGACAACCGCTCCTGTGAAGGGGTCAATGGTCGTCGCCCCGCCCAGGCCCGAGCCGGTATTGAAGAACAGGTCCAGATCCAAGCCGATGCTGTTAAGGAAGCCGCTGCTGACCGAGACGAACCTCGCCTCGACAGTAACCTGCAAGGCCCGCGTTTCGCGAAGCTTGCTGATCAGGTCGGCAAGCTTCTCGTGGTTCTCCAGCGTCTGCGTAACGATCAGCGAGCCGTTCATCTCCTCGATTGAGCCGACGGTGCCGGTCGGCGCCCATGACGTGGGATCCACCGTTGTCTTGATGGTGTTCGTGATGCGGTTGACCAGCTCGTCGCGGTTGACCCCGTTGTTATTGTTCGTGGTTCCGTTGTTATTGGTGCCAAACCCGCTGGTTCCATTGGTGCCGTTGGTGCCGGTGCCAAAGCTCAGGTTGCTTGAGGAAAAGTTCTGAACGGTGAATATCAGGTCACGAATATCGTACACCTGGATAACCGGCGTCTTGGCCAGGTCGTCCTTCGTCGAGATCGTCACCACGCCGTCCTGAACGACGTAGCTGAGCTTGACGTTGGTGCTGAGGTCTTGAAGCACAAGGTCCAACGCCTTCTGAACGGTCACGTCGGTGAGCTTCAGGTTTACGGGGGTGCTCTTCTCCACGGTGCCAATAGCCAAGGCAGCCCAGTTTACGTGGAAGTTCACGCCCGACAGAGTGCGGAAGAATGTAATTGCGTCTTCGAACGGTGTGGCATTGAAATCGAGGTCGGGGATCTTGGTCTTTAACTTCTGGCGGACAATACGATCCTCTTCTGTCTCATTTGCGGAGGAAGCGCCGATGTCCTTGCGGCGGTCCGACAGCTGGCGCCAATCAGGTGGATGCCTGAGAATCTCGGTCCAGGGGATTTCCTCTTCCCGCATGATCCTGGCGTTCTCCTGAAGCTGGTTGTTGAGCGCCTTGTATGCGTCGCCCTCCTGGCGAAGCATGTGGATCTGCGACAGGACTTCCTTCTTTGAGGCGGCGTCCTGGTTCTTGGGGTCCATCGCCAGGATCTGGTCGTAGATGCCGATGGCCTCGTCGTACTTCATCTCCGATGTCAGCGTCTTGGCCCGCGTGGCAAGAGCGGCAATCCTCTCGCGCCGCTGCTGCTCAGCCTGCGCGATGCGCCTCTGGTTGGCGCGCTCCGCCTCGCCGCCGGCGGCCACGGCCCGCCTCTGCTCCCAGTCAGCCTTCTGAGTGTTCACGTAGGCGATCTGGCTGTCGACCTCGCCGGCCCTGTCGCTGTATTCCTTGGCTGCGAAGAGTTCCTTCTTGTCGTCGAGCTGGCGCTTGGCGTCTCGGGCGGCAGTCAGGGCGGCATCAAAATCGGCGGCAGACTTGGCCTCGCGGAGGATGTCGTTGGAACGCTTGAGGGCCTTGGCGAATTCAAGCTCGGCGATCTGCTTTGCGACCAGGCGCATCTGCTCCAGGCGGCTGAGGACGGTCTGGCTGCCTGGGTTCTGCTTGGCCAGCAGGGCTCGGGCCTGATCCAGCAACTTCTTGGCTTGGGCGTCATCTGGCGCCAGGACCACCGCACGCTGAAGTTTTTCAACAGCCAGCTCGGTCTTGCCGTTGTCGAGGGCGGCCTTGCCTTCTTCCAGCAGCTTCCTGGCAGCATCGGCACGATTGGCTTGCAGGTTGCTCAGGTTGCCCGCCGGCGAAGTTGCAGCCGGCCCGGTCGCAACCGCTTCAGTGGCAGCCGGCGCAGCGGCCGGAATCGTCGCGACAGCAGCGGCCAATTCAGCATCTTGCGTAGCGGCCGGGGCCTCCGCCGCGGGGTCTGTGTTTGCGGCAGTCGTGGCGGCTGGGGCGGTTTCGGCCGCAGCGGCTGCAGGCGCGGCATTGGCGACTGCGGCTACAGGTGCGGCCTTGGCTGAGACGGCGGCGGCCTTGATCTTTTGCTCGACCTGGGCCATCTGCGCGTTTGCGTCTTTGCGTTCGGACTCGCTGAGGTACTCGCTGGCGGCGGCCTTGGTGAAGCCGTCCTTTGCGGCTGTCAGATCGCCCTGCTTGAGGGCTGCCTCAGCCTTGGCGTAGGCATCGCGGGCCTGTGATTGCTGCTTGATTGCGTTGTCGATCTTGGCGAGGTGGTCTTCGAGATTCTTCTTGTCGGCTGGGGCCAGGGCTGAAGGCTCGACCTTCATCAGGCTGGCCTTGGCGTTGGTGAAATCCAGGGCCTTGTACTGATCCAGGCCCTGCTTTAGCAATGCCTTCGCGGTGTCGGTCGCTGCATCTTGAGCAATGGCGGGGTTGAGGACTGCTAGAAGGGCGACCAAGAGCGAGGCCAGACGGAGGATTCGGACATTCACTGCAAAGCTCCTTTCAATACCGCTCAGACTGCCAGCTCGCGCGGGCGAGCTGTCGCTCGAGATGCCCCGCCAGAGCCAGCAGGGCGCCTGGAGACTTTTTACGAAGGATTCACGCCACCATCGTCATGGATAAATTAGTGCGCAGCGGCCAAGCCGCCGGGCCACGAGAATACGCGAGCAATTATGCCGGATGCAAGTCAAATCTGGCTTCTCTTACGGGTTTGTCGGTTTTGCGGCCGTCTTGTTGGTCACCGGCGTCTTGGCCAGGTCGTCGAGGTCTCTGAAGTCCTGCAGTTCCCGGTCCACTTCCAGCAAGCGCGACTGCAACTGGCCATTGGCGTCGAGATAAATCATCTCAAGCGTCTTCTTAGGGACGGGCCCTCGGTAGATCGGCTGGTCGAAATTCAACGCGATCACCACGTTGCCGGTTGCGAAGTTGACATCGTCGCTGATCTTCTCCTGCTTGACGGGGTCGGTCACTTCGACCTTGGCGGGCCGGCCGATCGGGTCGCCAGGCAGAACGCTCATCTGCTGTTTGACCACCTGCCCGTGACTCTTGGCGAAGATCGTCACCGTGCCGTTGAACACCGGGCTGCCCGAGTAGCTGGTGAGGAACATCTGCGCAAAGTGCGGCACGCTCACCGGCGTAGACCACGCGCTCCACGGAGTGTGGACATAAGCCTGCTTTGCTTCCTCGGGATTCTTGATGTCGCTGTCATAGGTCAGCAGCGGATTGACCATCTTGATGCGGATGCGGAAGCGGTACAGCTTGCCGTTCTCCAGCGAGCTGTCGCAGAACCACGCAAGCAGTTTACCCAGTTCATCCTTCTGCTTGGCAAGGGGCGGCTCGATGGAAATCATCGGCTGGAGGTTATCCACCGCCTGGCCGGCTGTGGCGCCCATCACCAGCGGCGCGGGGCGCGGCGCGACCGGCGCCGGTCCGGGCTGCGGGGGCATCGGCCGGCCAGGGTCCATTCCTGGGCCCGTCGGCATGCGCGGGCCGCGAGACATCATCATGCGCCGGGCCTCTTCCATGTCTCGAGGGCTAATCCCACCGGGCATCGGCATCGCGGGCCCGGGCATGGCAGGAGCGGCGGGCGCGGCTGACGGCATAGGCGCAGGGGCGGGATTGGCGTTGGAGGCGTTTTCAACGGGGGTGCCTTGCGCCAAGGCCATGCCTTCGCTCAGCGAACTTGGCGGCAGGTTCACGCGCCAACTTACCCACTGCGGCGGGCGAGGCCAGAGAATGGTCGGATATTCCGGCTGAAAAACCATTTGCTGATATTCATTGGTTGCCAGCATCTGCAGCGCGTTTCTAACGGCGTCCGCATTGCTGCCGTCGTATGGCGGCACCTGCGGCAGCGTGATGGCGTTGCCGCTAGAATCCTTCATGATCGGCTGAAGCTTGGCTGGGCGGATCTCGCTCCAGGCGCCATCCGGATTTTGTTCCTGGACCTCGACGATTTGCTCAACCGGCAGCACGCTGAGCGTGACATGCGTGGCGCGAAGTTTCTCGTTCCACTGTTTGATCAGTTCCATGTACGGATAGGCCGTCACGCCGCAGGCCTGGTTGACGTCTCCGCTGTTGGCCTGGTTCTGCATGACGCGGACAGCCTTGACCATCGGCTTGGGCGGGGCTGGCATGATCGACTCGATTTCAGCCAGCGTTATGGTCGGATTGTACTCTTCCACAACAGGCAGCCCCAGGCAGGCAGATGACAAATCTTCCCCGTTCCGCATAAGACTCTCGACAGACTGCGCGTTCTTGATGCTTGCGAACAAAGGCGCCAGGTAGTCCGGAATGTTGATTGGGGCGGGCGTAAAGCCCAGTATCTTTGCCTCAGCCTTGCCGGCCTGCTTCAGCAGATAGTCGTCCACTTGCGAAGGCGAGATACTGTCCTGGCTTTGACTGGGCGCAAACTCCACCGCCGGTGAAGATCCCCAGTGAAACAGGGCATAAACGAACACCAGCGCGCAGAAAGCCAGTACCGCCTTTTCAACGTGCTGCTCAATTCCAGCTATTCCATTGGCCTTGGCCATCGCCGGCCTCCTCGTCAACTACCAACAACCGAATCGTCGCCTATTTCGCCGGACGCGTCAGAAAATCATCCGAGGTCTGGCTTAGCCGCTCATTGTCAATATCTCGCAGGGCTTCCTTGGGCAAGGTGCTCAAAACCTCGCGCGGCATCAGCGGCGGATACTTCAGGACCTTCTTTCCGCTCTTGTCAACTTCCCACAGGCCGCGCTCCCAGGCTGTCATCAACAGCATCTGCGAGTTGATCGTCACCAGCATCACCGGATCGCTGCCGAAGTAGTACTGCGAATCCTTCATCGGATACGCAGACATCGACGTGTTCAGCACGGTGTGGAAGTTGCGCTCCATCAGGTTGCGTTGCAGCAGCGGCACGTACCGCGCCGGCATGACGACCTGAAAGTTGTAACGAATCACGTCGAAATCCTTGTTGCACACCCTGTTGCCCAGAGACACCGACGCGCCGAACCCCATCTCAGCGGCCGCTGATTCCGCGGGGCGGCCCGCCTCCATGCCGGGAAACGCGCCCGGCATCCCGGGCGGCATCCTGGGCCCCATGGGCATTGCCGGGCCCCGCGGCCCGAACGATGGCATCGGCGGCCCGCCTGCCGGGCCGCCTGGCATGGCGCCGCTGCCCGCCGAAGGCGTACTGCTGCCGGTAACATAGTTCTTGTCGATCTCTATCTTCACCAGGCGCTTCACGGGCGAATTCATGACGTTGGCCTTCTTGACAGCCGTGCCTGAGCCCTGAAGCACCTGGTCGATGGTGGTCCCGATGGCTGAAAGAACCTCGTTATGCACAATCAGATTAAGCTGCATTTCCCAAAGCTCTGCCGGCGTGACGTTCTGCATCGCCCGCGGGAAACAGATGGCCAGAGCATCTTCGGCAATATAGATGGCCCCCGCGCTGGCCTTCTGCATGCGCACCGCGTTGAGGGCCAGCGTATTGATATCAGGCCCGGCAGCAGCGCCGGGCGTGGCTGTGGGATTCCTGGTCCCCCCAAAGTGCGGAGGCACCGACGGGCCAGGCGGTGCACCCGACGGCGAAGCCGTGTCCGAAACCTTCGAAAGCCTCTCCTGCCGCGCCTTTTCCTTTTCCAGGTCTTCAGGCGTAGGCGCGACCGTCGGATGCAGCTTGGCGACCATGCTGTTGAGGATGACGCGGTACTGGTTCGTCAGCTCGTAGGCCAGGTACTTGTCATAGGCCTCCCGGCGGAATGGAAACACCTTGATTGCCGGCGTGCTTTCGGTTGCGCTGTTTGGATACTCGACGATCGTGATGTCCTTCATGTTGCGCTCAATGCACAGCGCCCGCGCCCCATCGACCTGCTCGCGCATCTTGTCGTTGCGTTCCTTCTCAGCCTTCTGGGTTTCCTTGTTGATTGGCACGGCCCGCAGCAACGTTTCAATGCGAGAGTTGAGGGCGGCCTTGGCTTCCAGGCTGGGCGTGGGTGTCAGCAGCAGTGCCAGCACCAGGGCCGTCACTACCGCCGCGACAAGAGCGACATAAAACATATTCTTCTGCAAAAAATCCATACTGCTTCTCCGCAGGGGCGTCCTATTAGTGCGTCTTGGCGGGATCGTCGGGAACCTTTACGCCGTCGCTCTGGACCGCGACCTTGACCGCAAAACTGACGGATGTATCTTGCGACATATCCTCGCTCGGGAATAGCGGGTCGGGATTGGCCGGCCCAGCCGCCACGCTGTTCATGCCAAAACCACCGTATGCCCCGCCAACAGGTGCCGCCGCCGCCGGGGCGCCTGGCATCACCTGAAGAATCCGCGGATCGCCAACGACTTCCAGGCCGGAGTCCTTGAAGCTGGCGACAATCTTCTCGCGCATGGCCAGCAGCTTCGTGTTGGCTGCAAGGTTCGACAGCGGGGTCTTGCCCGAGATCGTGATTACAAAGCCCGGACGCTGTTTGGCTGAAGCCCCGGCAGCAGCCGCTGGCGCCGCCGGCGCCGGCGACGCAGACGTTCCATCGGCACCCGTGGCAGATGGAAACGGCGCCGAGTCAATATCCGTCGTAAACTGCGATGCGAACCGATCCACGTACAGCAGCTCTCGCGTAGTGCGCGGCGCCTGGCTGAGGTTCTTGACGATCTGCTCGAAGGCAGGCTGCTCAGCCATGCCCAATTGCTTCATTGCCGCCTGGTCGCGGAATTCGCTGCTGATGGCCTTGCCCATGCATTGCAGGATCGTCGGCCAGGTGTCGTGATAGCCACACATCTTGTAATAGCTGGTGATCTGCTCTTTGGCCCTGGTCCAGTCGGTGGCCTGTATCGAGCCTCCCCTGCGAATGTCTTCCAGATCCTTAACCTTCTTCTGGGCCTCATCGAACTTTGGCGTCGGCTGCAACGCACTGCTTGCAGCAATCTGGCTGTAGCTGTAAAGGCCGATTACGCCCAGCAGGCACGCAGCCGCGGCGGCAAACCAGGGCTTCTTTCGCTGCCAGGTCCGCTCACGGGAGACCTCCTGCGGCAGCAAATTCGTTGAAACTGTCGTCAGGCCCAGCCCCTGAAGGGCCAAGCCGTACGCCACCGCGAAGGACAGCACGTTCTCAGTAAAGGTCGGGGCATTGAC
>CAYQJH010000077.1:0-16179 GCA_964417755.1 uncultured Planctomycetaceae bacterium | reverse complement strand
TGCCGAGCTGCGCAGACCCGGTTACGAGATCGACCGCACGTTCATCCGTACGATCTACCAGACCAGCCCGCTTCACGACATCGGCAAGATCGGTATTCCCGACAGCGTGCTGCTCAAGCCCGGCCGTCTCAATGATCGCGAGTTTGCCATCATGAAGACGCACACCACCATAGGCGCCGAGACGCTCAATGCAGCACTGGAACACTTTCCGGACGCAAAGTTCATGATCATGGCCCGCGACATTGCCCTTGCACATCACGAACGATTTGACGGCACCGGGTATCCGTCGGGCGTGGCCGGCCAGAACATCCCGCTCAGCGCCCGCATCGCGTCAGTCGCCGACGTCTATGATGCGCTGACATCCAAACGCATATACAAGAACGCCTTCACACATGACATTGCCAAGTCGATCATTGCCGAGGAATCCGGCACACACTTCGACCCAATCGTGGTCGAGGCCTTCCTTGCAACCGAAGAGGAATTCAACAGGACGCGGGAACGTTTCGCAGATATGGCCTCGGCAGCGTAGCGCCGTAATACCGGAAGACGGGATACCGGATACCGGAAGACCGTTACCTTCCAAGCCGGGCTACCATGTCCAGGCAGTGCGAGTACACGTCGGCTACCTTCTCCCAGTTGACCACATTCCACCAGGCCGTCAGATACTCCGCCCTGCGATTCTGGTACTTCAGGTAGTACGCATGTTCCCACACGTCGATGCCTAACACCGGCCGATAGCCCAGCATGATCGGCGAGTCCTGGTTTGGCGTGGAGATGACCTCGAGCTTGCCGGTTGAGTCCAGCACCAACCAGGCCCACCCGCTCCCGAAGCGCGCCGTCGCCGCCTTGTTCATCTCCTCCTTGAACTTCTCGACATCGCCGAATGCGGTACTGAGCACGTGCCTCAGCAGGCCCCCGGGCTGGGCCTTGCCTGGCCCCATCGTGTGCCAAAACAGGCTGTGATTCAGGTGCCCTCCGCCGTTGTTCCGCACGCCCTGACGGATATCCTCGGGCAAGATGCTGATGTCGGCGATGATCTCCTCCAGCGGCTTATCCGCCAGCTTGGGCTGCCCCTCCAGCAACTTATTGAGGTTGCTCACATACGCGGCGTGGTGCTTGGTGTGGTGAATTTCCATCGTCTGCGCATCAATGTACGGCTCCAACGCATCGTATGGATACGGCAGAGGGGGAAGTTGGTAAATCATCACAAATCCTCCTTCCCGGCTAACTTCGTCTTTTTACTTGCCACTTCAACGTCTTCCAGAATCTTCTATACGCCCGAAGGAGGCCTATAGCCTCTAACCAAGTGTAGGCGCTGACAGCGGCGGCAGTGCCTTGTGTTGCGGGGCACGGCGGCCCCATCTCGGCTGTTGCGCAGGGTCTTCCAGTTGGCTCAACGTACGTGGCATGGGCGTCTCGCCCATGCGTCGCAGGGCCGTCTCGGCCCTGCTCTCAGCGATCACCAGGGGCAAGATGCCCCTGGGACGCATGGCCAAGATGGCCATGCCACGAGAACTGAAAGGCCATGGGCTGTTGCGGAGTAGTTGTACCATCCCATATAATACTGACTAGTCAGTATTGTTTTGGTAGATATAGTTGGACTTCTTCAGGCAGCTATGCCCAAGATTGAAAAACGTACAGCAATCATGCAGGCGGCGGAGAGGCTTCTTGCCAACGGCCGCTTCCATGAGATCACCACCGATGAAATTGCCCGCCGAGCCAAAGTGGGCAAGGGCACGATCTATCGTTACTTCCAGGACAAGAACGACCTGTTCTTCCAGACAGCCATGTCGGGCTTCGATCAGCTCTGCGAACTGCTGCGCCGCAAGGTCTGCGACCGGGACGCCTTCGCCGAGCAGTTGCTGGGCGCTTGCCGGCTCATCAGCGCATTCTTTGAGCGCCGCCGCCAACTGCTGCGCATGATGCAGGCCGCGGATGGCCCCATGGCCTGGGCGCGGGGCGAGCTTCGCCGGCGATGGCAAACCAACAGGCAGAAGCTGGTAGCCGCCGTGGCGGACATCCTCGCCAAGGGCGTCCGTGAAGGCCAGGTGCGAAGCGACCTTCAGCCGGCTGTCCTGGCGAACTTCCTCATGGGAATGCTGAGGACGCGCGCGAGAGACCTGGCGGACATAGAAGAGCGGCATCGCCGCCTGGAAATCGTTGTGGATCTTTTCTGCAAGGGCGCCGGCTGTAGAAGCAAGGTCAGCCATGGGAGATCATCGTGAAGAAAGCGATTGTAGTCATGCTGGTTGTACTGCTGGCGGGCGGCGGCGCCTGGCTATACTTCAGGCCCGCAAAAACCGAGGCTGCTGCCATTTCCACCGCCAAGATCGAGCGCGGCGGCATTCGTCTCAGCGTGTTCTCCACCGGCAAGGTCGTCTCCAACCTGGACGTCGAGATCAAGTGCAAGGCCAGCGGCAGAATAGTCGCACTGCCCTTTGATGTCAGCGACCATGTGGAGAAAGACGATCTGCTGATGGAACTGGACCCGGTGGACGAAAGCCGCGGCGTCAAGCAAAGCCAGGTCGCCCTCTCTGCCTCGATGGCCAGGCTGGTAATCGCCCAGGAGAACCTCCGCGTCGCCGAGCGAAGCCTCGCCACCGACCGCCAGCGTGCCGAGGCGAGCCTCAAGTCGTGCCTGGCCCGCTCCAGCGACGCCAAGGCCAAGTTCGAGCGGGTGAAGGAACTGTTGGAGAAGAAGCTCGTCAGCCAGGAAGACAATGACACCGCACAGACCGCAGCCGTGCAGGCGGAAGCCGATTGCAGCCTTGCGCAGGTGAAACTTGAAGAGCTAAAAACACAGGAAGACGCACTTGAGCTGTCCCGCCAGCAGGTCAAGCTTGCCGAGACCCAGGTCGAGTCGGACAAGATCGCTCTCGAGTTGGCGCAGCAGCGGCTGGCCGACACAAAAGTTCCCGCTCCGATGGACGGCGTTATCACAGCCCGCAACGTGCAGACGGGGCAGATAATTTCCTCAGGCATAAGCAATGTCGGCGGCGGGACGACGGCCTTGATGCTGTCGGACCTCTCGCAGGTTTTCGTCATTGCCTCGGTCGATGAGAGCGACATCGGCAAGGTGCAGGTTGGGCAAGAGGTGGTAATCGGCGTAGATGCCTTTCCGGGGCGCAAGTTCGCCGGGCGCGTGACGCGCATCTCCACCAAGGGCGTCAATGTCTCCAACGTGGTGACCTTCGAGGTCAAGATCGAAGTGCTCACCGATGGCAGGACGCCGCGAGGCGGCGCGATGCGCGGCGGCCATGGCGCAGCCAGCTCGTTTGCAAATGCGATTCAACCTGAATCAGGCTTGCCGCCATCCGCCTCGACCGCCGAAGGTTCGCGCGGACGGAGGCGATCCAGTTCGCGCGCGGCGTCGGATTCCGCCGGGGCGGCGAGTGGCACTGATGGAAGGCATTTGCAGGACGATGATCCGCGTGATCTGCTTAAGCCCGAGATGACCGCCAATGTCGAGATAATCATCGCCGAGAAGAAAGGCGTATTGCTTGCCCCGGTGGAAGCGGTGCTCCGCAAGGCAGGCAATATGGTTGCCACGGTCATCGAGCCCGGCGGCCAGCCACAGGAGCGAGGCGTCGAGGTCGGCATCAGCGACGGCGCAAAGACGGAGATTATCTCGGGCCTCTCCGAGGGCCAGACGGTCCAGTTGTTCAAGAGCCAATCTGCCAACCAGCGCGAGCCGCAGAACCGGACGATGTCGCCTGGAAGGATGATGGGCGGCGGACGAAGATAATGATTCGTGCTGAGAATCTGCTCAAGATGTACAACCTCGGCGGCGACCTGATCCGCGCGCTGGACTGCGTCGATTTCAGCATTGCCACCGGCGAAATGGTCGCCATTACCGGGCCTTCAGGCAGCGGAAAGAGCACGCTGATGCACATCCTGGGCTGCCTGGACCGGCCCGACAGCGGCCGGTATTTCCTGGCTGGCGAGGATGTCTCGCGAATGAGCCGCAACGAGTTGGCCGAGGTACGCAACCGGAAGATCGGCTTTATCTTCCAGACCTTCAACCTGCTGCCACGATTAAGCGCTCTGGAGAACGTCGAGCTGCCGCTGCTCTACGCGGGTCGGCGCGAGGCCAAGGCCCAGGCAAAGGCAGCCCTCGAAATGGTGAACCTGGCCGACCGAATGAAGCACAGCCCGAATCAGCTTTCAGGCGGGCAGCGCCAGCGCGTCGCAGTGGCGCGGGCCCTGGTCACTGACCCGGCGATCCTTCTTGCCGACGAGCCAACGGGCAACCTCGACAGCAAGACGGGCATCGAGATACTCTCGCTTTTCAAGCGGCTGAACGACGCCGGCAGGACGATCATAATCGTCACTCACGATATGGAGGTCGCCCGGCACTGCCAGAGGCAGATCTATCTAAAGGATGGGCGGATCGTCGAAACCCCGCTGAAGACGTCAACCGGCGGAGGGCCAAACTGATGCTCATCTGGACGATCATCAAGGTCGGCCTCAAGAGCCTGATGGCCAACAAAATGCGGTCGATCCTGGCCATGCTGGGCATCATCATCGGCGTGGCAGCCGTCATCGCCATGCTCGCGCTGGGCACGGGTGCACAGAAGAAGGTGATCGATAGCATCAGCACGATGGGCACCAATTTACTCGTCGTCCAGCCCACTGAGCGCGGCCGGGGTGGTGTTGCCAGCGGCACGCAGCAGAATCTGACCGTCGAGGACGGGGAAGCAATTCTGAGTGTTCCGGGGATCAAACAGGCTTCACCGGCGGTCAGCCGAGGCTGCCAAGTCAAGTACGGCAATCAGAACACACGGACGAACGTAATCGGCGCCAAGCCCAGCTACTTCGAGATTCGCAACTTTCAGATTGATCGTGGCAGAAGTTTCAGGGACGGCGAAGTGGAGCGGACGGCCCGCGTCGCGGTGCTGGGCCCAGCCAGCGTGGAGAAGCTCTTCGGCTTCAATGATCCCATCGGCGAGACAATCAAGATCAACGGCATCAACTTCATGGTTGTGGGAGTCACCAAGCCCAAGGGCAGCCAAGGCTGGTTCAACCTCGATGAAGTGGTGATCATCCCGCTCACGACGGCAATGAAGCAATTGCTTGGCCTGACCTACGTCAGCGAGATCGATGCACAGGCTGAAGACGGCGCGAACAGCGCTGCTGTGCAAGAAGACATCGCCTCGCTGATGCGCAAGCGCCACCGAGTACAGGAAGGCGCGCCGGACGACGTGAGCATTCGCAACCAGGCCGACATGATCGCCATGGCCAGCGAGGCGACCAATGCGTTCAAGGCGCTTCTTGGAAGTGTAGCGGCGATCTCGTTGCTGGTGGGCGGAATCGGCGTCATGAACATCATGCTGGTTTCGGTTACCGAGCGCACGCGCGAGATCGGCATCCGCAAGGCCATCGGCGCGAAGGAGCGGCATATTCTCTGGCAGTTCCTGCTGGAATCAGTAATCATTAGCGGCCTGGGCGGCCTGATTGGGCTGGCCCTGGGGCTAGGCGGGGCCAGGATAGTACCGATGTTTATCACGCTGCCCAGCGTGGTGGATGTGTCCAGCATCCTGTTGGCGCTTTCGTTCTCGCCGATTGTCGGTATCCTGTTTGGAGTCTATCCAGCCTGGCGGGCTGCCCGGCTGGACCCGGTGGATGCCCTGAGGTATGAGTAACAATCCGCCTGCGGCTCCGAGCTTCAGCCTTCCGCAGCGGCGGTGCGGCATCAAATAGAAGGTTGTTGTCGAGGCACAGCTAGTGTTCTGCGCCTCGTGAAACGATGGATAGGGTGCCGTGGTTTGCGGAGCGAAGCGGAGCAACCACGGCCCGCGAAAGCGTGGTTGCTTCGTCCCTTTGGGACTTCGCAAACCACGGCACCCATCGGTTGATTTGTCACAGAGCGCTAGTTCGTGTCGTTCGTGTAATTCGTGGACATCGGTTGCTTGCCGCTCTGTCCGCAGTGGTAATAAAGGATGAATCGATGAAGAGATGGAATCGCTTGCCTGGTCGGTTGGGCCTGCTGGCCTTGCTGCTTTCTTGTATCTCCTGCCAATGGGTCGAGTCGCCTCCCTTCAGCGACTATGTTGGCCCAGCCGCCCCCAGCGGCAAGCTGCTGCCGGCCACCACGCCGGCAACCCAGCCGGCATCGGCCATCCAGCGAGCCACCGCCCCGGCTGCAAGCCAGCCGACGATAACGGGTCGGCCATTGACGCTCTCTATCTCGCAGGCCATCGTGATGGGCCTGGAGAACAACAGGGCCTTCGCCGTCCAGCGATACTCGCCGCTGATTCAGCAGACGTTCGAGGATACGCAGCGGGCAGTCTTCGATCCGGTACTCAGCGGCTCGTATTCATATCGCGAGCAGCGTTCGCCCGGCCAGCCGCTGATTACTACCGGCACCACAGCCGGCGGCGCAGCCTTCGTGCGCGAGACGGAAACCTGGAACCGCACGCATAGCACAGCGGCTTCAATAGGCCTGTCGGAGTTCTTCCCCACCGGCACGCAGGTAGCGCTCAATGCCAGCATCGCCGACTCGGGGCCAGATGGCATTGGCAGCACCCGCACCGAGCTGCGAGTGACACAGTCGCTGCTGCGCGGGGCGGGCCTGGACGTGAACCTGGCCAGCCTTCGTTCGGCGATCATCAGCACGCAGATCAGCCAGTACCAGTTGCGCGGCGTGGCAGAGGCGCTGGTAGCCCAGATCGAGCAGGGATACTGGGATTACGTCTTGGCCCAGCGGAATATCGCCATCGTGGAGGAGTCGCTGCGCATTGCCCAGCAGCAGTTGGACGAAACCAATGAGCGCATCAAGGTCGGCAAGCTCGCCGAGACCGAGCGGGCCGCCGGCGAGGCAGAAGTCGCCCTGAGAAGGCAGAACCTGATCACAGCCCGCAGCGACTTCGAGGACGTTCGCCTGCGGCTGCTGCGATTGCTGAGCCCCAGCGGCTCGGACATCTGGCAGCGCGAGCTGATCCTGACGAACATGCCCGTCATCGAGAAGGTTCATCTCGAAGCCGTGGAGAATTACGTCAACGTGGCGCTGCGCCTGCGGCCGGACCTGAACCAGGCCCGCCTGCAGGTTCAGCAAGGCGACCTGGAGATTATCCAGACCAAGAACGGGCTGTTGCCGCGGCTGGACCTGTTCACGACGCTTGGCAAGACCGGCTACGCCCAGACGGTCTGCAATTCCACCAGCGATCTTGACGGCAAGGGCTATGACGTTCTGGCGGGCATCAGCGGGGACTATCCGATCTTCAATCGCGCCGCCATCGCGGCGGATCGAAGCGCGCGCCTGGGGCGCGATCAGTCGGTGGCGGCTGTTGAGAATCTCGCCGAGCTGGTGCAGACGGACGTGCGGACCGCATATATAGAGGTCTTGCGATACCAGGAGCAGATCGTGGCGACGGCTGCCACGCGGCGAGCGCAGGAAGAGACGCTTCGGGCTGAGACGGAGAAGTACAAGGTTGGCCGGTCGACGTCGTTCCTGGTATCCCAGGCCTCGCGGGACTTGCTGGTCAGCCAGCTCAACGAAATCCAGGCGATGGTTTCCTACCTCAAGGCCCTGGTGGACCTGCATCGACTGGATGGCTCGCTGCTGGAACGCCGAGGCATCGCCGCTCCGGGCAGCAAGCCCGTTCCATTGGCTGGACAGGTCGGTAAGTGAAAAATAATTCTTTCCCGATGCAACATCCGGGGCATTTCGCCACATATAAGCCCGTACGGACGACTTAGCCGCGGGATAACAAACATGTGGGACGTTACTTGTTGCAGATGCAATTTGCCCGCAGGAATATGAATAGATGCCGCCTCGGACATATTCCCGCAATGGAATCGGGATTTGCCGTCAGGTGTTTGCGTAGTCTCAGGCTGCGCGCAGGGTTGGCCTGGCACCGGGGGAGGGTGCCGTGGTTTGCGCAGTCGGTGCCGTGGTTTGCGAAGTCGGTGCCGTGGTTTGCGAAGCGCAGCGCAGCAACCGCGCTGTGTCTTGCACCATGCCGAGCCTGATACAACAATTGGCCGTCAGCATTTGCGCTAATCTCTAAACAACGTATTGCTCCATGCAGGGCGACCTTGATTGTCCTCTATCCGCAGCCGCATGTATGGCCAATTCTTCGGCAATTCCCATGTGTGCTCGGTGATGGCCTGGCCAGGCTCGGCAAAGAGCCTCAGTCCCTCCCACGCCGGGCCAATCAGATGTGCCGCCACTGCCGGCGAAGACGTGAAATGCACTTGCGTGCCGTCGCTCTGGATGCTGTGGAATTGCGGCCCGCGGCTGGAATAGAAGTTCCCGCGACGGATGGCAGCCATAATCGCCTCGCGCGTCCGCGCCGGAGCGTTGACGACAATCCAGCCGCCATTGATCTGCGGAAATTCCGCCTTGCAGTGACAATCATCCGCCGCGAAGCCGAGCACCCCGCCCTGCCGCTTGAGCATGGCGTCCCAGTATGCCTCTCCATCGCTCTTGGCGTTGAGGAACCGGCAAACGTTATTATACACCTCCACGCCGTCGAAGCCGTGCCGCAGGGCGTCATCAAACGTGTTGCCCGACCAGTGCGGATGGGCCAGGATCATAATGCCGTTCTGCTCTCGCACAGCCTTCATGCCGGCCATCAGCGGCATCTTCTGCTCCATGCCGGTGAATGAACCCAGACATACGACGTGGAAATAAGCTCCCTCATCGTCATGTCCGTCGATCTCGATTCCGTCGAGCACCAGCAGCGGCGCGGCGTCAACGTTGTGCTTCCGCTCAAACTGCGATGCGACATTGTGATCGGTGTGAAGAAGAAAATCATATCCCAGGCCGGCGTAGATGGCCCATAGTTCCTCGGGGGTCTTGCCGCCATCGGAAAGGGTGCTGTGAATATGCGTGTTGCCTTTGTACCACTGGCCGGTCGTGTCGTAGCGGAAACTCGCCATGAGGACTCCTTTGTCGATGAGAAGGAGCCCATGCTATCCAAAAACAGCGATCAAGGCCATGAATCGTTCCGGGCTTGGCTGTTGCGCGATTCACGTTGGATTATCGGCCTGGGGCGGTTGCGGCTTGGCCAGAGCCCGGCTCGTCGGCAGTCTGCGGAGGCGACCATAGCAAGCCCTTGACCAATTCATCCGGCCAGCCTTCGCTGATGCAGCGGACGGTATTGCCCTCGCTCTTGTCCGGCGACCACATGTACAACTCGGCCCGGTCGGGCCGGCCAATCTTGGCGACGGACTGGAATGTTATCTCGTTGCTGCCACGCCAGGCAGGAATAGCAGGCGTAAGATTCCTGCCTTCTATTTGGATTTGTTGCTCGAGCATGACGGCCTTGCCGGATGTGTCCGTCACGCCCAGGCGCTTGCCCTGCTGGAAGGCGATTCGCTTGCGGTCGCCGCTGCGCGCGACGTGATAGACAATGCTGTCCTCTTGATTCTTCGCCTCCCGCAGGACAGTAAGGTTCTTACCTTCCGCATCCACGGCAAAGAGAGAACAAATTGGCCCGGCATCGTCCACTGCCGGCAATGTCATCTGGCCGCTTACAAAAACGATCTTATCATCCGCCATCACAGCAATGGGGCTACCAGGCGGCGTGATAGCGCGGGCGAGTACCTTTGATGGCTGGGCGGTCGAGGGCTGACCGCCGGAAGCGATCGCGGCGGCGGCAGCTTCTATGACTTCAATAGTGCTGATTTCATGGGACTCGCTGGGATGGTTTACGTATGCCAGGCGCTTGCTGTCGGCGAACCAGTCGAAGTACATGCCCGCATGGCCAGCCAATTGCAGCGGCACTTTGCCTTCCGGTGCGGTTGACGCAAAAGGTGAGGACTCTCTGACGACCCACAGCGTGAAGTCGCTCTGCTGGTCGGCATCCCTGCCCGTGGGCTTGGGGTTTTCAGTGGTGTACGCAATGGCCTTGTTATCGGGAGATACACGAACCGACTGAATCGTATTGAGGGAAACAAGCAGTCGCCGGCCATCCAGGAGCCTGCCGCTTTCGACTCGATAGGTATGAAGCGTGGATACGTTCCGGGATGCCTCCTGAATCTCCTTCCACTTCTCGCCCAGCAGGCCCTGCAATTCCTGGCTGTGCGTATCTTTCAGATAGATGAGATCGGAGACAATATCTCTGTAGCTGCCCTGCGGCTGCCAGTTTTCGATATTGCCCTTGAGAGAGCGAATCTCATCCAGAAGTTCAGCCGACTCCTTCATCACCTGCTTCTGATTTTCCTGGCTCATGTATGGCTGCAACTGGCTCCACGCGTCAATAGGCTTGTTCTGGGCTATCGCCAGGCGCTTGGAGTCTTCGAACCACGAAACGCCGGAAGCTGTGATATCCGTCTTGCCGAGAATCTTGCCCTCGCCATCGACGAAGAACATGCCCGCGGATGCGGTAACGGCTGCGACCTGGCCATCCGGCGACCAGAACACCATTTCCCGCGGCAAGCAGCCTGCCGACAAAGCCAATGACAAGATGCACAAGCCGCAGAGACAATTCCTGAGCAGGCTATTCATGGCAAGTCTCCAATTCCTCTTGTCATTTTATTCCAGCAGCGCCTTTGACAGTAGTGACAACTCGTTCTGGCGCGTGAAGAAGTGGCGGCGGAGCACAGATCATCTATTGAAATGGGGACGCCTCCTGGAGTGCGGTGACTAGCCCGAAGGGCGACGGCACCGCTTTGGCTGGCTGAGATAATGACTTCAGCAAAGGACGCAGCATGGCTGGCAGTGCAAGCAAAAGCGGCGGCGAAGTCGCCGCACTCCAAAGTGCGGCCTCTGACTTTCACTGGCCATGCCGGCTTGACCTTCTTCATGCAACGATTCTATAATCGGAGTCGCTGCACAACCAAAGTTCCGGGCCGCAGAGACGCTGCGAGTGCAGAATAAAGCTCAGTATTGCTTGGGCCACTAGGCACTCTCAGCGACCTTCGTGTCTCTGCGGCAGGTTGCTCAGACTTCTCAATTGCCGGTCAGCGAGATCATAATGATTGCCGTAGTCGATTATGGGATGGGCAACCTTAGAAGCGTGCAGAAGGCCTTGGAGAAGGCCGGCGGCGACGCGCGGATCGTGCACAATCCCGCGGAGCTGGCCAGGGCGGACAAGATCGTTCTGCCCGGCGTTGGAGCGTTTCGTGATGCCATCGCGCGTCTGAAGGCCGGCGGCATGTCGGAACCTCTAGTTTCCGCCGCCCGCGGCGGCACGCCGTTTATAGGCATTTGCCTGGGCTTGCAGATGCTCTTCGAGGTCTCCTACGAGGACGGCGAGCATCCCGGCCTGGGGATCTTTCCCGGCCGGGTGGTCCGCTTCGACTTCTCCAAGCTGAACGAAAGACCCGCCCTCCGCGTGCCGCAGATGGGTTGGAACCAGATCACCTGGGACAGGCCAATCCCTCTGCTGGCCGGCGTGCCTGAGGGCGCGTACGTGTACTTCGCACACAGCTATTATGTCGTGCCGGCCGACCAGCGGATCACCGCGACCGTTACGGATTATGGCCATTCTTATGCCTCGGCCATCTGGAAGGACAACGTCTTTGCGACCCAGTTCCATCCAGAGAAAAGCCAAGCGGTTGGCTTGACGATACTGAAGAATTTTGTCAAGATGTGAAGTTGTCTTCGGTTCCGTCGTGTTTAACTCGTAGCTCTTGGCTGACGCATCGGCCGAAATTCCCTGGGTTTTTAGAATGGAAATTCTGCCAGCCATCGACTTGCAGGCCGGCCGCGTGGTCCGCCTACAGCGTGGCGACTACAACCTGCAAACGCAGTACAGCGATGACCCAGAGGCCGTTGCGTCCGCCTTCGTGTCGGCCGGGGCCGCCTGGATTCACGTGGTAGATCTCGACGCCGCATTGACCGGTCAGGCTGGCAACATCGCGGCAGTGCGGCAGATCCGCAAAGCAGCGGGCAGCGGCGTGAAGATCGAATTCGGCGGCGGCGCCCGGACGGATGAATACATCCGTTCGATGCTCAGCGAGGGCATCGACCGCGTCGTCGTTGGCTCAGCCGCCCTGAAGAACTGGAAGTGGTTCGAGAACCTGCTGGGCCGCAGCGAATTCGCCGGCAAGATCGCCCTGGGGCTGGACGCCCGCAAGGGCCGCCTGGCCGTCGAGGGCTGGACGAAGCAGGTGGAGGCCACCGCCGTCGAGATAGCCAAGTCCGTCCGCAGCCTGCCGCTGGGCGCAATCGTCTACACGGACATTGCCCGCGACGGCATGCTCAGCGGCGTGAACGTCGAGGCCACTGCGGAGATTATCGCCGCAAGCGGCCAGGCGGTGGTCGCCTCCGGCGGCGTAGCGGACTACGATGACATCGCCCGCTGCCGGCAGATCGGCTGTGCGGGCATGATAATAGGCAAGGCGTACTACGAGGGCAGGATAGACATTGCCAAGGCTGTTGAGCTTGCGAGGGCGTAACAATTCGAGGAAAGAGGAATCTAGAGGGAAAACATTTGGAAAGGCCTATGGGTTGGTTATGATAGAGTATCGGCGGGGGGAAAACTCTTGTTCGCAGTTGCGAACCTCTTGAAACGCAGAAGCGTGGGATTTTCTACATGGAAGGTTCTCTTATGAACGAAAGTCAATTCTCAGATCGTCTAAACGAGGGACAGCGTCCGGGTCCGGGCCTAGAGTTGGTCGTAGGTTCCGGCGTGCTGGAGATCACCGACAAGGGCTATGGTTTCCTCCGCCAGGCCCGCAATGATTACCGCGCCACCCCCGGCGACATCTTCGTCGGCAAGGATTTTGTCCGCCACGGCGGGCTGCGCACCGGCCTGCTGATAGAGGGCAAGAGCCTGCCGCCCAATCGCCGCAAGGGCGGGCCGAAGCTTGAAGAGGTCGTAAAGATCAACGGCCGGCCCGCACAGGAATACACCGACATCGTCCCCTTCAGCGAGATGACGGTGGTCGATCCGCATCCGCAGCTCAAGCTCGAGACAGCCGGCGGCCCGACCGAGATGCGCGTGCTGGACCTGATCTGCCCGATCGGCAAGGGCCAGCGCGGCCTGATCGTCGCCCCGCCCCGATCCGGCAAGACGATCCTGCTCCAGCAGATCGCCAATGCGGTCACGACGAACAATCCGGAGTGCGCGCTGATGATCCTGCTGGTCGATGAGCGCCCGGAGGAAGTTACCGACTTCCGCCGAAAGTGCCCGCGGGCCGAGGTCATCGCCTCCAACAACGATCAGGAAGTTTCGAATCATATTCGAGTAGCTGAATTCACCATCGAGCGGGCCAAGCGAATGGCGGAGTTCGGGCAGGACGTGGTGATCCTGCTGGACAGCCTGACGCGCCTCGGCCGGGCGTATAACCGCCACGTGGAGACCTCCGGCCGGACGATGACCGGCGGCGTGGACATCCGTGCGCTGGAGATACCCAAGCGGCAGTTCGGCGCAGCTCGCAAGGTCGAAAACGGCGGCAGCCTGACGATTTTGGCCACCGCCCTGGTCGAGACCGGCAGCAGGATGGACGACCTGATCTTCGAGGAATTCAAGGGCACCGGCAACATGGAGCTGCAACTCGACCGCAAGCTGGCTGAGAAGCGCATCTGGCCGGCGGTCAGCATTCCGCAGACCGGCACGAGGAAGGAAGAACTGCTGGTCGATCCCTGGAAGCTGCCCAAGCTCCATATGCTGCGGCGGTTCCTCAGCGGCCTGAACGTCGATGATGAAATGCCGCAGTTGCTCAAGGCCTTGTCTCGCTTCCCGACCAACGACGACTTCCTGCGTCAACTCGACGTCCGGGAATACTAGGTCCCAAGCATAGCGCATGAAAAAATGTCGTCAGGAAGCCCCCTGCGGAAGCAGGGCAGTCAGGAAGCCCCCTGCGGAAGCAGGGGGATGCGTCCCAAAGGGACGCAAAGACGGCAATCCCAAGCGCAATGTCCGGCAAAGACGCCCTCAAATGAATCAGGCCCCGAAGAGGCGCAAGAACCTTGCGCTGCTTCGGGGCTTTTCTTTGCACCTACCTGCGTGGCTCGCTCAGCGGCCTCTTGCCTTCTTCATCGCTGTCGGGACGAGACTCGCTGCGAACCAGACCGACGCGCAGAGAATGATCGTCGCGCCTGTGGCTGTGTTTGCCCACTTCTGTGCTGAGATAACCAGCCCCGCCACAGCCGACGTCATCGCCGCCAGCAGCGCCCACCAGAACATCCCGCCGGCCGATCGCGCCAGGTTGCGGGCGGTGGCGGCCGGCACTATAAGCATGGCCGTCACCAGGAAGACGCCCACCGCCCAGACCGAGAAGATGACCACCAGCGACAATAGCGCCGCGTGGATGTATTGATATGCCCGCGTCCGCACTTGATGCGCCGATGCCAAAACCGGGTTCAGGCCTACGTAGAGCATGCGGTTGTAACCCAGTGCCTGGAACGTCATCAGGGCAACAAACAGCCCAGCCTCGCAGAGGATCTCGACGGGACCGATTGTGAGGATGTCGCCATAGAGGAACATCTGCACGTTGCGGGCGATGTGGCGCTCGCGGCTGACCACCGCCAGGCCAAACGCGATGACAGCTGCGAAGAACACGCCGATGATCGTGTCGATGGACAGCGAGCTTCGCCGTCCCACGACGGTGATAAGGACCCCGATCAGGACCGCCAGGGCCACCATGCTCACGTGCACGTTGACAGCCAGCAGCAGCCCGATGGCCACTCCGGCGAAGGCGGAATGGCTGATGGCCTCGGAGAAGAACGACATTCGGAAGTTGACCACTTGTACGCCCATCGCGGCGCACATGGGGGCCAGCAGAACCAGGCCCACAAGCGCCTGCTGCATGAACCGCGCCTGCATGCAGTCCAGCGGGATGGCCCAGCCGACGAAATCGAAAAGGCCGCCAAGGTCAATCATGCCGATGCTCCTGGCGGTGATCCGGGCAGAGGCACGCCTGGCCGGTTATCGGCGGCATGGCGTGAAGATCGGCCAAGCCAAGGTGGATGCCGAACGTGGCCGCCAGCACTTCGCCGGTCAAAGTAGTCGAGGTCGGCCCCTGCCCCAGGACGCGGCGGTTGAGGCATATCACGTGGTCGGCATGCGCGGTCACCATCGACAGATCGTGCGTCACCATGATCTGCGTGAAGCCCTGCTCCGCGCGCAAGCTGTCCAGCAATTCGCACAGCAGGTTGCCGCCGCCGATGTCAACACCCGACGAGGGTTCATCCAAAATCAGCACGTCGGGCTGCTGGGCAATCGCCAGGGCCAGCAGCACGCGCTGAAGCTCCCCGCCCGAAAGCGCCCCTACCGGCCGGCTGGCCAGGTACTCCGCCTTCACCTGCGACAGCAGGTAAACGGCATGCTTGCGAACAGTCCTTGCAGTGCCAAGCCACAGCGGCCGGCGCTGGCGGCCCATGGCCATCATGTCCGTCACCGTAAGCGGCATGCCGCGGTCGAAGTCCAGGCGCTGCGGCACATAGCCGATTCGCGCCGGCCCTGCATGCCCGCAGGCAACATCTATCTTGCCGGCATGGTCGACCTGCCCCAGCAGAGACAGCAGCAGCGTCGTCTTGCCGGCCCCGTTTGGCCCGATGATGGCGGTGGCGCTTCCGCGCGGCACGCCGGCGGTAACGTCCTCCAGTATTCGCACGCCGTTGAGGCTGACGCTGACGTTCCGGAATTCAACCGCGTTGGATGGAGAATCGATCATTGCTTCGCCTTGGCTTTCAACGTTTCGCTAAGGATCGCGAGGTTCGCTCGCATCGTCTTTTCATAGTAGTCCAGGGGCGCATCGTCCGGGCCGCTGGCTACCGGGTCGAGCACGGCGACCGGAATACCAGCTTCGTCTGCAATGGTCTGGCCGGCCTTGGCTGGATACTGCGGCTCGGTGAATATCGCAGCCGCGCCGCTTGCCTTGATGTCCCCAACCAGTTCCAGCATCTCCGCAGCCGACGGCTCCTGGCCGGGATTCTCTTCGATCACCGCGACGATCTCCAGCGAGCAATCATGCGCCAGATAATCCAGCACCGCGTGCTGAGTGACGATCTTCCGATTGGGCACATCCTTCAGTTCAGCGGACATCTCATTCGCCAGTTCCTCCAGCCGGGCGGCATAGGCCCGGGCGTTGTCAGCGTAAAGCTGCGCCCCTGCTGGGTCGATCTTGCCCAGGCCGGCTGCTATGTTGCGCACAACCTTGCCAGCCATGCGAGGCGAGGCGAAAAGGTGCGGATTTGGCCCGTGATGAGAATGATCCTCTAGTGCGCTGCCGGGTGTCTCGCGCTCATCATGCGCGTGCGATTCAATCTGAATCAATTCTCCG